>JBCDKB010000021.1:0-35973 GCA_038747035.1 Acidobacteriota bacterium
ATTCCCAGCGTCTCGACGGCGGCGGACGCCTCGACCTGACCTGGCGTCGGCGGGTCCTGCGCGCTGAAGGCTCGCTGCTCGGCGTGGCGTCGCTGCGCGGCGGCGGTCGACTCGACGACCGCAGCGCCGATCTGGATTTTGAGCTCGAAGTCACCGACCTCGACCGGATAAGCCAGCTCACCGACTTCGGCGGCCGTCGCCTCGGCGGTGAGCTGGTCGGTCGTCTGCAGGTCGGCGGCGACTTGGATTCCCTCGGCGCCCAGCTCCAGCTGGATCGCCTGGCCGTGCGGCTCGACCGTCGACGCCTCGACGCCGCGGGCCCGGCTCGCCTGACGCTCACCGGCGACGGCTTCGAGGTCGAAGGCCTCCGCCTGGTGGACCGGGAAACGGCGAGCGAAGTCGCGCTTTCCGGCTCCGGCGGCTGGGATCGGAGCGTCGACCTGAAGCTGCTCGCCTCCATCGACCTCGACTGGCTGGCCTATGTGATGCCGGATGTGGAGGTGAGCGGACGTCTCGAGCTCGACGGGGCTTTGGACGGCACCTTCGAGTCCCCGCTGGTCCGCGGCACGGGGCGACTCGAGGCCGGAACCCTCGACGTGCCCGGACTCAACGAGCGCTTCACCCAGCTCACCGGCCTGGTGCTCTTCGAAGGGGAGCGGGCCCGGGTGCAAGACGTCCAGGGTGCCTTCGCCGGCGGCCGCGCCAACCTCTCGGGCGTGCTCGACCTGGGGCTCGGCGGCGACGACGGCCGCATCGATTATCGATTCCAGCTCGACGGTCGCGATTTGACCTTCCCCTACCTCGACGGCTGGGCGCTCTCTGGCGACACCGACTTATCCCTACGCTCGACCCCCGACGGGCACCTGCTCGCGGGCGAAGCGCGCCTTGAGCGTCTGGAGTTCGTGGAGGACGTCCGGTTTGACCTCGGATCGATGGTGCGCGACGTGCTCCGCGGCCAGAGGCTGCAGGTCGAGCCCGCCGGCGGCCTTCGGTCGGCGATCGCCGTGGAGGTGCAGGTGCTGGCACCTGACGCCGTGCGGGTGCGCAACAATTTGGCGGACCTACGGGGCACCGCCGACTTCACGCTGCGCGGCACGGTGGCCCAACCGGTCATCTTCGGTGAGATCGAGATGACCCCGGGCGGCCGCTTGGAATACAACGAAACGGACTATGAGCTGGAGCGCGGACGCCTGACCTTCGCCGATCCCTTCCGCCTGCTGCCGGAGGTGGATATCGAAGCGACGACCCGCGTCCGGGATATCGACGTGAAGCTGGCGCTTTCCGGGTCGGTGGAGCGCCTCGAGGCGCGGTTCTCTTCCGAGCCGCCGCTCCCCGACGTGGAGGTCTTCCGTCTCTTGGCCGGCGGCGACGCTTTCTTGGACGACAACGCGGATCTGGTGGCGGAGCGAACGGCCCAGCTCGGTGAAGACCCCGGCACCAGCGCCGCCACCTTCCTCTACGGCCAGGCGGCGACGGTGCTCGGGCGGCGGGTCAATGATCTCTTTCGATTCGATCGATTCCGGATCGATCCCCTCACCGGCGCCGACGATAACCTCTCCAAGGCCCGGATTACGGTGGGCAAGCGGCTGTCGAAAGACGTCTTCGTGACCTATTCGGTGGACCCGTCTTCGACCGATAATCAGAGGATTCAAGTGGAGTGGCAGGTGGCCGACGGCTTGATCTTGGTCCTGACCCAGAACGGTGATGACAGTTTTTCCGCCGATGCGCGCTGGGAAACCAGCTTTTAGACCCTCCCGTGGGCCGGTCCCGCCGCCGGCGAGGGTGCTGGCCTTGGCCATGGTGCTAGCCCTGGGCGTCACCGCCGCCGTCCGGGCCCAGGCGGGGCCGGAGCCGGTGCCGGCGGGCGCTTCTTCGGGGGCGATCGACGGGGTGCCTATCGCCGCGGTGGAGCTTCGGATCGACGGCGAGCTCGAATCCCCACAGATCCTCAAACCCCTCCTGGCGGTGGAGGTCGGCGCGCCGCTCGATCCGTCGGCGCTCCGACGGACCTTGCGCAACCTCCACGCCACCGGACTTTTTTCGAAGATCGAAGCGCTCGGGCGTCAGGAGGCGGACCGGCTCGTGGTCGTCATCCACGCGGAGCGCCTGCCGACGGTGGGCGACGTGCGTTTTGTAGGGGACCTCCAGCTCCTGGTGCCGCGCGTCCGCCGCCGTTTTCAGCAGCGCAATGACGCGCCCCTCGATCCGGTGCGGATGGACAGCGGCGTGCGCGAAACCCTCGAGCTCTATCGCTCGCGGGGCTACTTCGAAGCCACGGTCGAGTGGCGGCTGGTGCCGCGGGGTCGACGCGGGCGGGATGTCGTCGTCGAGGTCGACGCCGGCCCGAAAGCAACGCTCGGTGCGGTGCGCATCGAAGGGGACCGGGGGCCCCACGGCGAAGGGGAGCTGGTCGAATCCTTGCGTCTCAAGAGCCGCTATGACCCCGACCGCGTCGCCGCGGCGGCGGAGCGCATGCGTCTATTCTTGGTCGAGCGGGGCCACCTCGAAGCGTCCGTCGAACCGCCGGTCGAGGTCTATGACCCGTCCCGCCAAACGCTCGATCTCTTCTTCAAGGTCAACGCCGGGCCCCTCTACGAAGTCGAGACCCTCGGCGTCGAGCGCCGGTGGCTCGAGCGGCGTGGCTATCTGCCGCTCGAAGAGCGTCCGCTGGCGGAGCCGCTGCTGCAGCAGGGCTGCCTGCGTCTTCTTGATGACCTGCAGGGCAAGGGGCATTTCTATGCCCGCGTCGATTGCCGCATCGAAGATCTCACCCCCCAAGGCGCCGACGCGGCCGTCGCGGCGACCCGTCGGCTGGCGGTGGAGGTTGAGCGCGGCGAGGAATACGAAGTCGCGTCGGTACGCTTCACCGGCAATGACCGGGTCGCCGCCGCCGAGCTCGGACCGCTCGTGCGCGTCGGGCCGCGGCGTCGACTGCAGCCCGGCAGCGGCCGACTGATGAGCCGGGAGCTCCGCGAGGACGTCGAGAACGTCCGTTCGTATTACTTGCTCCAGGGCTTCCTCGACGTCGAAGTTGGGCCGACCCTCATCGAGCAAGAGCCGGCGAACAAGCTCTCGGTGGTGATCCCGATCCATGAAGGACGCCGCCGTCGGGTGGTGGGCGTGCGCGTCGAGGGGGCCGAAGTGTTCGAACCCGAGGCGCTGCTCGCCAAGCTGCCGCTCCAGGCGGGGGGCGGCTACCATCCGCTGCGCCTCGAGGATGCGACCAACGCCGTGCGCACTCTCTACGAAGAGGAGGGCTACCCGCAGGCGCGGGTCGAGCCGGAGCTCGATTGGGGGGGCGACGGCGAGCTGGTGGAGGTCACGCTGCACATCGACGAGGGCGAGCCCCGCACGCTCGAGCGGCTGGTGCTCCGGGGACTCCAGCGGACCCGTCCGTCCCTGATTGAGGCCCACACGGGCCTGCGGCCCGGAGATCCCATCAGCCGGCGTCGTCTGCTCGCAGCGGAGCGGGAGCTTTACCGGCTGGGCATCTTTAGCGAAGTGGATGTCGAGCTGGTGCCCTCCGCGGATGACCGTCCCGAACGCCACGTGCGGGTCCGGCTCGACGAAGGGCGGCGCTGGCGTCTGTCCTACGGCCTGTCGTACCACTCGGACGACGGCATCGGTGGCCTTTTGGGCCTGTCCCGCACCAACCTGCGGGGACTCGGCGAACGGCTGCAGCTCGATATCCGCACCAGCGAGAACGATAGCCGCCTGCGCCTTTTTTACGACCAGCCGATGCCCTTCGGCGTGCGCTTGCCGCTGACGTGGACCCTCTTCCTGCGTAGCGAAGAGCGCGAGACTTACGAGGTTGAGGAGAGCGGCTTTCGGCTACAGATGGCGAAGGACCGCGGGCCGCTGCGTCTCGGCTTGATCTACGACTACCGGCTGGTGCGGCTCGAGGGGGAGCTTTTCGACCCCAACACCATCGACCGCGAGGACCGCGAGGCGGAAATCTCGAGCTTGGCCCCGAATATCCTCCTCGACCGTCGTGACGACGCCCTCGACCCGAGCCGCGGCTGGAGTCTGGCGGCGCAGCTGGAATACGCGTTCCCCTTCGGCAGCGCCGAGGCTAATTTCCTGAAGCTCTTCGCCCAGTACACGCGATACCAGGATCTCTGGGGCTTCGGCACGCTCGCCATGAGCCTGCGCGTCGGGGCGATTGAGCCGCTGGGAGATCCGGTGATCCTAGACCCGGTCTTGCCGGCGGACCTGGCGTCGAGCCGGATTCCGATTTCGGAGCGATTCTTCGCCGGCGGTCGCACCACCCACCGCGCCTACGAGCGCGATCGCCTCGGCATTTTCGGCCAGAGCCTGATCCCCAACGACGGCGGCACCGACCTCTTCGAGGTGGGCGGTAACGGCCTGGTGCTGCTCAACCTGGACTGGCGCTTCCCGATCTCCGGCGCCCTCGGCGGCGTGGCGTTCCTGGACGTCGGCAACGTCTGGGCGGACTGGCGCGACGTCGAGCTGGGCGACGTGCGCCCCGGCCTCGGCCTCGGCGTCCGCTACGCCTCCCCCGTCGGCCCGGTGCGCCTAGAGATCGGCTGGAAGCTAGACGCCGAAGACTTCGAAGAGGACGAGCCGATCTTTCTGCTCAGCTTCGGCAACCCGTTCTAGTCTTCAGCCGCACGGGACCGGATGGGGAGAGCGGCGCCGTACCGCGAGGCTCGCCTGCCTTCTGCTAGCGCCAGCCGCTCAATCGGGTATGTCGAGATATTTGGGGAGAAATAGAACAGCCGACGAGCCCGGCTGCACGCTAGCCGAAGCGCACTCCTTGTCTCCAGGGTCGGCAGTTGGGCATAGTGACCACAGACCTGACGCCACAGGCGGAAGCGGAATGCCCCCTTGGAAATGGTTGCCGCGGGGTGGGAACATCGTCAGAAAGTCGTGTGCATTGACGCCGACCCCTTGGTAGAAGAGCGTCGCTGTGCGCGGCGACGGCGGCACGAAGGACAGTGCGCCGGTGCCGGCGGGGGCGACAACCACAATCTCTTCTTGTTCCGCCGCACCCAGGCCGAGTCGTTTAAAGAATAGGCCTTGCTGGGCCGGCGCGACGACGAGTCTGATCTGCTCCGTTTGGCTTTGGACGTTGAACTCGAATTGACCTTGGGCGTCAGCAGCAGTCGTCAGTCCGATGCTCGCGTCGGGAAGGACAATCAGTCGAGCTGCGAGGCCACCTGCGGGGCCCATCAGTCTTCCTCGGATCGTCTTGCGATTTGTGAGTTCTAGGTGGACTCGACCAACCTCTTTCTCGCGGACCGTCAAGGCGACCCACTCCGTTTCGGCCGTTTGACTGCTAGCCCGAATGTTGAGTTCGCCCGGCTCGACTCCAGCGATTTCGAAGAGTCCGTCTTTGTCGGTCCGCGCAGAAAGAGCTAGACGTCCTCGGGGTGGCTTCTGCGGTCCCACCCTGCCTTGAACCGCAACGACCAAGGCTTCGGCAGGCTCTCCTCCCTTGGTGACTCTGCCCTTGATGAGCGTCGAAGGAAGCTCGAACTCCAACTCCGCATAGGACTTTCCTGGGCGCTTGCGAACTTCTACGGGCCTTGCTCCTATTTTCCCGCGATCCGTTTCGAAGCGTACGCGCCACTCGCCTTCTCGGGGCAAGCTGCCTTCGAATTCTCCTCGTTCGTCCGATGCGACTCGAACGGCCGCAGTCCCCGAGCCAAACAGAATCGAGGCTTCTATCGGTGCGTCGCCGAGGGAGACTGTTCCCCGGATGGGTATGACGTCAATCGACCGAAAGACGGCTTCGGCACCGCCGACCGTGACCAGCCGGTCTCGAAGCCACTCGCCTCCTAACGAGTCGGTCACTCGCAAGACGATCTCCCCTGGACGTAGCGGCGGCGCGTTCCAAGAGCCTTCAGCAGCGACACCGCCCGCTATCGTCTGCCAGACCGTGGCTTCTTCTGTCTCACGCTCTAGTGTGACCTTCCACGGGCGGGCCCAAGGATCCAACGGAGGGTCCAGGCTCACGGTAATTTCACTGAGCGGTACCAAACGAAGCGGAGTCTCCAGCTCGACATGCTCTTTTGATGGGACTTGGATCTCGGTGGCCGCCGTGGCAAACCCGTTTTTCTCCACCAGCAACTCGTACCGGCCTTCGTTAAGGCCACTCAACATGAAGCGGCCCCGGCTGTCTACGGCGGCCTCTTGCTTCAATAAGCTCCTGCGTCCGCTTTCCTCGGATGATCGCGGCAGCGAGGCACCAAGCCGGCGGATCACGATTTTGGCAGTGGGATCGTTGGAACCCTCCACGAGGACCCACCCACCCAACGAGGCGCCCGGAACCCAGGTTAGACGCCCCAACTCCTGCGGCACCTCGAGGTTCCATAGGAAGATCGGCGAGAACCCTTCAGCCTGCAAACGCACGTCTTGCTGGCCTCGGGGCAATCGGCAGCGCCATCGACTCAGTTCTTTTGAGCATTCGAATTCGCTAACTCCCTCTGTTCGATGGCCTTCTGGCCCCGCATTGATGATGGAGGCTGTGACGTGATCAGGACCTTCGCCGGCCTCCACATCAAACACGATTTCGCCGAGTGGCAAGAGCTCTATCTGCAGCACGTCGCCTGGTGGCCACGCTATCTCCGGGCCCCAGCAATGGGCTGCCGTCGCCCGAATCCGCAGATTGGGATGATCTTCGAACCGAAGGGGCGTTCGCTTTCCGAGTGGCACCTTATAGCTGAGCGGCGTGCTTGCCCCATCTGTCAAGAATTCGACAATAGCTATCCCTTCATTCTCAGCGCAGGAAACAAGAACCTCTTTGGCGATCGCCGAGCGGGGCAGGGCGGTGAGGGCGAGGAGAAGGACCCAAACAGGAATGACCCGTTTCATCTATCGCTGCAGCCCTTCGAGTCCGGGGAGGCTGTGTCATTTTTGCAATGATGATGGGCTGCGCCAGGTTCTTGACGAATGTCGTGACAGTAAAGAGGCCTGCCTTCGCGCAAGGTTGCCCTAGCTGACGCGACCCAGCTAATCAACTCTTGCTGGACAGCGACGGGCATAGCGTCGGGTGCTATGGCCGTCTCGATAAGTTCTCGTCCTCGCTCCACCAGAAATGGAACTCCTTCGCCTTGCGGGAACTTGAGATCGAGGTCGAGGACTCTCTCGAGATCGTTCTTCCAGTTCGGTAGCGGCGATCCGTCGATCTCTAAGACGAGATCGCCCGGACGTAGGCCCGCTCGGCCTGCCGCACCCGTGCTGCGAACATCGACGATCCGGAGAGCTCTTTGGTTCTCATCGCCTCGAATTTCCAAGAACGCTTTGAATCCGAAATCAGCCCGATCGGACCTAACCCTCTCGTCGAAATCACTTGGCGGAGTGTCCTGAATCCCCTCTACCTCCGCGCTAGAAAGTGGTGAGCTGAGGACGGATACTAGTGCACACACAAGAAACGCAGTACCCGTTAATCGAGTCGTTTTTGCAATAGCTGGCATCAAGATTCGGCCCCGTCATCATTTCCTACACGACCACGATCCTGGTGGTTCAAAACGGCGGCGGTAGCAAGCAGGGATTCGAGGTTTTGCATTCATTCCGAGTAAAGGGAATTGTGAGTCTATGTCCATCGATCACGATGGTGATGTGGATAGTGACCTCCTCAACCGAACAGTTTTTGAAGCCGAAGCCGTTGCCGGGTGCGACCTCGATACACTGTCCGTCAAACGACGCAGGGCTGCATGCTTCGCAGAAGTCTTCGGATGCCTGCGCTTGATCGAGCAGTGCCATGAAAAGCAATGTAAGGAAAGCTGTAAGGGCCAATTTAAGGTGGCGTTTCATTCGTCGGCGCTCCTGTGTTCGATGGGTTCACGAATCGCGGCATCGTCAGGGCCAATGGCATGTAAAAAATACGAAATGTAGGGGTCTCGGAATCTCTGATTCACATCCGCCCGGATCACGGTCGGATCATACGGTAATACCCATTGACCTGCACGGTAGATCATGTTTTCGCTCCGTGGGGCCGGCGCGCTGCGAAAATCCGGGCCGCTCGGTCTCTTTGAGACCTAGGCTCTGATCGTTGAACAGGCCTTCTAAGTGCAGAGGGGGTGTGCAGAGGGCGAAGCGCCATGCGCTAACGCCCGCTGCTTAGGCCTTGCCCCTCAGTTTTCAGTGCTTTCGGGCTCGCCGAGGTGGGCTTTGAAGTGGTCGATCATGCGACCGTACATGCGCTCGACCACGGTCGGTTCGGTGACCATGTGGGTCTGGCCGGAGAGGGTCAAGAAATCGTGGTTCTTACCGGCTTCGAAGAGCGAGTTGGACATCTTCAAGCCGTGCACGAAGTAGACGTTGTCGTCCGCCGTGCCGTGGATGATCAGCAGCGGCTTGTCGAGCTTTTCGGCGTAGGTGGTGACGTTGGAAACCGTGTAGGCCTCCGGGTCTTCCTGGGGTAGGCCGAGGTAGCGCTCGGTGTAGTGGGTGTCGTACTCCTGCCAGTCGCACACCGGAGCGCCGGCGACGGCGGCGTCAAAGACGTCGGGGCGTCGCATGACCGCCATGGCTGAGAAATAGCCGCCGAAGGACCAGCCGTAGACGCCGACTCGCTCGAGGTCCATTTCCGGATAGAGCTCGCCGAGGGAGAGCAGGGCGTCGGTCTGGTCGAAGAGCGGCGCGTCGATGAGGTTGCTCCGAATCTCGCGTTCCCAGCCGCGTCCGCGCCCCGGGGTGCCGCGGCCGTCGAAGGTGACGACGATGAAGCCCTGGTCGGCGAACCACTGGTCGAGCAGCGAATCGTCGCCCGAGCGCGACACCATCTGGCGATGCGGTCCGCCGTAGACGTGGAGGATCACCGGGTATTTCTTCGCCGGATCGAAGTCCTTCGGTCGCTGGATCTCGCCGTGGATCGGCGCGTCGCCGACTTCGATGCGCTCGAGGCGCGGGGAGACGCTCGGCTCTTCGGCGACGCTCGTGAGCTCGCCCACTTTCTCATCGCCGCGGTAAACCGGGAAGGCCCGTCCAGACTCGTAGAGGTGGGTGAGGGCCCGGAGCGTGCCGTCGGCGGAGAGGGTCCCGGACCAGACGCCGGGCTCCTCGCGCCAGGCCGTCGGCGCTGACCCGGGCTCGAGGGCCACGGAGTAGAGGCCGATATCCAGCGGTCCCGAACCGCCGCTGACCATGGCGGTGCGGGTTTTCGGGTCGTAGTGCACAAAGCTGCGGTAGATCCACGACGTCGGCGTCAGCTCGCGCTCGAGGGAGCCATCGGCGCGGCGCAGCTCGAGCTGCCAGAAGCCGCGGCGCTCGGTGGTCCACAGGAAGTGCTCGCCGCCCGGCAGCCATCGCGGCATGTCCTGGTCGAGGTTCAGCCACGCGGCGTCGGTTTCCCGCAGCAGCTCGGTGGTCTTGCCGCTCTTCGGGTCGACGGCGAGCAGGCGCTGGTCCTGCTGGCGGCGGTCCTGGACCAAAATCGTCAGCGGCGCGTTTTTCTGCCAGCGGACGGTGGCGAGGTACGGAAACGCTTCGCGGTCCCACTGAATCCACGTGGTGTCGCCGCCGCCGACGGGGATGACGCCGAGCTGCACGTCGGTGTTGACGGTGCCGGCGCGCGGGTAGCGCCACGCTTGCGGCGCCTTCGCCGGGTCGGCCGGGTCGGCGATGTAGAAGGTCGGCAGCGCCGCGTCGTCGTTGCGCTGGTAGGCGAGGTGCTGGCCGTCCGGGGAGAACCAGTAGCCGTGGTCGCGGTCCATCTCTTCCTGGGCGACGAATTCCGGGACGCCGTTGGCGACGTGCTCGCCGTCGCGGGTGGTGAGACGCCGCACGTCGCCGGACTCGATGTGGATCGTATAAAGGTCGCCGCCGGCGCTATACGCCACGTGCTGACCGTCGGGCGAGAAACGCGGGTCGATCGGGAAACCGCCTTCGACCTTGAGCTCCCGGACGTCTCCGGTGCGCCACTGGACCAGAAAGAGGCGGCCCGAGAGCGGGGTCAGCAGCCGTTCGCCGTCGCCGGACAGGCTGAAGCTGGCGAAGCCGCGGGCGGCGAGGCGCATGCGCTCGCGGCGGGCTTTTTCTTCGGCGGTGAGCTCTTCTTCGCCGCCGCCGAGCACCTCCTCCGCGGTCAGCAGTCGACGTTCTTCACCCGTCGCCGGGTCGAAGAGGTAGAGGTCGCGCACGAAGCTGCGGGCCGGCGACCGCAGGAAGAGCACGGCGTCGCCCTTGGGCGTGATCTCGATCGACGCGGGGTGGCCGAGGCGGAAGCGGAACGTCTCGGCGTATTGGCGGAGGAAGCCCTCTTCACTACCTGGCTCTGCGGCGGTCGTGGGGGCGAGGCTGAGGAGGGCAAGGATCGGCAGCATGGCACGCATCAAGGTCGGTCTCCAGGTCGGTCTGCGGGGGGCGAGCTTAGTACATCCGACCCCGGAGAAGCCGCGGCGCCCTCGACGTCATGGAGATCAGGTCGTCGACGTCATGGAGATCAGGTCGTCGACGTCATGGAGATCAGGTCGTCGGATCAGCTCGTTGGTCAGCACCGCCTGATCCGGAGAGCGCGCGGAGTGGATCCGGATCGAGGCGTCGACGCGACGCCAGAGGAAGCGCCCAAATTTGGCTCAATGGGGGTGTTTGAGTGACAAGGGTTGTCACCCGCCGCCGTCGGTCTAGAAGGTCTTTGACTCCAGCACCGCGGCGCCCAACATGTCGTGCGGCCCGTCGAAAGCTTCCGCACTCAGGGTGATGCCCCAGCGCGGCATGATTTGCAGAGGCTCGTTGTCGATGCGTATCGGCTCCGTGAGGCGGTTCTCGAGCCGCCACGCGACGGCCCACGCGTCGCTCTTGTCTTCGAGCTGCGGCAGGACCAGGATGAATTCGGCGTCCGGGAGCCGGCCGACGGCGTCGAGCGGGCGGGCGGAGGCCATCAGGCGGCGGGCGAGGGTGACCAGCAGTTGCTCGGAGCTATGGCGGCCGTAGCGCTGGCGGATGGAGTAGAAATCGGCGACGTCGACGGCGAGCACGGCGAATTGAAATTCCGGGCGTCGTCGCTTGCGGTCCAGCAAACGGCCGACGTGGTCGATCAGCGCCTGCTGGGACAGGAGGCCGGTGAGCAGATCGACGCGGTCCACCGTGCGTTCAAGGGCCGGCCGAGCCGCCGCCAGGCCGAGGGCGTCGGCCAGCGTCGTGGCCGACGCTGTCCTCTTGAGCAGACAGTCGGACGCTCCGGACTCCATCAGCCGCAGCACGAGCTCGGGGTCCTGGGCGTCCAGCCACGCGATGATCGGGATATCCGGCGCCAGCATTCGGAAACGGGCGAGTCGCGCCGTCGCCGCCTCGGCGTCCCGCGGCACTTCGAGGACCACGAGGTCCGGGACGGTGGTCGGCGCTAGGGCCTGCAGGAGCTGCATCGCGCCTTCTTCGCCTCGGACGACGGTGATGGCGAGGTTGGGGGTCATCGATCTGCGTCGCCAGCGCTTGCAGCAGTGGATCTGGGCGACGGTCCGGGAAAATGAAAAGAGCGGTCCGTAGATGTCTCATAGAAGATTATCTATAAGCAAATGTCATGCCCGCATATCCCAGCCATGGCTAGGCCCGCCAAAAGAAAAACGGGCCCGGGGGCCCGTCCGTGGAATGACGTCCTGTCAGAAAGGCCCGGAGGCCATCGGCGGCCCGGGGGCCGCCGTCTATGCATCGAAGCGTGGGGCGATCAGTCCCAGTCGAGGGACGCGCCGACCTGGTATTCCGTGACCCGGGTCTCGAAGAAATTCTTCTCTTTCATCAGGTCGGTGGACTGCGACAGCCACGGGAAGGGGTTCTCGCGGCGGTAGCGCTTCGCCAGGCCGAGGCGCTCGAGGCGACGGTCGGCGATGTACTCGACGTACTGGGCGAACTGGTCGGCGTTGATGCCCAGGAGGCCTTCCGGGCAGGCGTCGTAGGCGTACCGCTGCTCGAGGGCGACCGCGCGGTCGATGAGCGTCGAGATCTCCTCCTGGAACTCAACCGTCCAGATGTCGGGAATCTCGGCGCGGATGGTCATGATCAGGTCGCAACCGAACGCGAGGTGCACGGACTCATCGCGCATGATGTACTCGAATTGCTCGCCGATGCCGACCATCTTGTTTTGGCGCTTCAGCGCCAGCATCATGGCGAAGCCGGCGTAGAAGAAGATGCCTTCCATGATCACGTAGTAGCCGATCAGGTCGCGGACGAACTTGCGCTGATTCTCAAGCGTGTCCGGCACGAAGCTCGGGTCGAAGACCGATTTCGTGATCTCGACCACGAAGTCGTCCTTCTCTTTGATCGACGGGATGGTCTCGTACATGTTGTAGATCTCGTCCGGATCGAGACCCAACGTGTCGCAGCAATAGATGAAGCAGTCGGTGTGGATCGCCTCTTCAAACGCCTGACGTAGCAGGTATTGCCGCGCCTCCGGATTGGTGACGTGGTTGTAAACCGCCAGCACGATGTTGTTGGCGGTCAACGACTCGGCGGTCGAGAAGAAGCCGAGATTCCACAGAATGAGGCGCCGCTCGGTCGACGAAAGCACGTGGTCGGACTTCCACTGTTCGACGTCCTTCTGCATCGAGACTTCTTCAGGCGTCCAGTTATTCGCCACGCCGTCTTTGTAGTGTTGGCGCGCCCAGGG
This sequence comes from Acidobacteriota bacterium, assembly GCA_038747035.1. Classification (GTDB taxonomy): domain Bacteria; phylum Acidobacteriota; class Thermoanaerobaculia; order Multivoradales; family J023; genus JAUIJL01. The sequence continues at coordinate 12,569 of JBCDKB010000021.1, forward strand.
GTATTTCATGGGAAGGATCTTGTTGGGATCGGTCTTGTTGTTATTGATGATGGACATGGGATCCTCCTGGCCCGGAAGGGCCGGTTGTGTGGGCTCGCTGGTGGGCTTTCGTCTTTCTTGATCCGGGGGTTACTGGCAGGCTTCGCAGTCGGGATCGTCGATGCGGCAAAGCTGGGGGTCGGCGACCTTCGCCTCCATCCGATCCGTCGGCTTGGCCGACGCCGGACGCATGGCGGCCGGCGGTGTCGGCAGCGGACCGCCGCCGCCGCTGGCCGCGGCGCCCGGCGCCGCGGGGGCGTTGGATTTCGCCGCCAGCGGCTGGTATTCGCGCTTCTGGGTGAAGCCGAATTTCGACGCGTCGAGGGTCGATTTTTCGATTTGCGTCGCACCCATCGAGCGCAGGTAGTAGGTGGTCTTGAGACCCAAGCGCCAGGCGGCGGTGTAGATCTGGTTGAGCATCTTGCCCGAGGTGCCCTTCATGAACACGTTGTGGGACTGGCTCTGGTCGATCCACTTGCCGCGCGCGGCGGTCATGCGCAGGCAGTGCACGGGGTCGATCTCGAAGGCTTCTTTGTATTTGGCCTTGACCTCCTCCGGCACGCCTTCGATCAGCGACACGTTGCCGTCGAAGTATTTGAGCTGGTCGAGCATGTCGTCGCTCCACAAGCCGAGGGACTTCAGCTCCGCGACCAGGTAGTGATTCACGATCGTGAACTCACCGGAGATATTGGACTTGACGTAGATGTTCTTGTAGATCGGCTCGATGCAGGGGAAGCACCCGGAGATATTGGCGATCGTCGCGGTCGGCGCGATGGCCATCGTGTTCGAGTTGCGCATGCCGTGCTCTTGAATGCGCTGGCGCAGACCGTCCCAGTCGAGGCGGGTCGTGCGCGAGACTTCCACCGGCACTCCGCGCTCTCTCTCGAGCAGGTCGAGGGTGTCGATCGGCAAGAGGCCCCGGGCCCACTTGGAGCCGTCGAAGCTCGGGTAGGAGCCGCGCTCTTGGGCGAGCGTGCACGACGCCCCGAGGGCGTGGTAGCTGATCCACTCGTGGGTGGAGTCGGCGAAGTCGAGGGCGGCTTCCGACTCGAAGGGCAGGCCTTTTTCGAAGAGCGCGTCTTGGAAACCCATCAGGCCGAGGCCGATCGGGCGGTGGCGCATATTCGAATTGTGCGCTTCCTGCGTCGGATAGAAGTTGATGTCGATCACGTTGTCGAGCATGCGGATGGCGGTGGTCACGGTCGACGCGAGCTGGTCGCGGTCGAGCTCGCCGTCGCTCATGTGGCAGGCCAGGTTCACCGAGCCGAGATTGCAAACCGCGGTCTCATCGGCGGCGGTGTTGAGCGTGATCTCGGTGCACAGGTTGGAGCTGTGGATGGTGCCGACGTGGTCTTGGGGTGAGCGGATATTGCACGCGTCTTTGAAGGTGATCCACGGATGCCCGGTCTCGAAGAGCATGGTCAGCATCTTGCGCCACAGCGATTTCGCCTTCACGACCTTGTGCAGGTTCATGTCGCCTTCGCGGGCCCGCTTCTCATAGGCCTCGTAAGCGGCTTCGAAGGCTCGGCCGTAGAGGTGATGGAGGTCCGAGACCTCGTCCGGGGAGAAAAGCGTCCAGTCCGCGTCGGCCATGACCCGCTTCATGAACAGGTCCGGAATCCAGTTGGCCGTATTCATGTCGTGGGTGCGGCGGCGTTCGTCGCCGGTGTTTTTGCGCAGGTCGAGGAAGTCCTCGATGTCGTAATGCCACGTTTCGAGGTAAGCGCAGGTGGCGCCGCGCCGCTTGCCGGAGCGGTTGATCGCATTGGTGACGTCGTTGGCGATCTTCAAGAACGGGATGACGCCCTGGCTCTCGACCTTGGTGGACTTGATCGGCGAGCCCGTGGCGCGGATATTGGACCAGTCGTTGCCGATACCGCCGGACCACTTGGAGAGCTGGGAGTTGTCCCCGAGGGACTTGAAGATGTGCTTCAGGTCGTCCTCGATCGTCGTCAGGTAGCAGGACGAGAGCTGCGGATGCGTGGTGCCGGAATGGAAGAGGGTCGGCGTCGACGGCACGAAGCGGCGCTGTGACATGAGCTCGTAGAACTCGATGGCCCAGTCGTCGCGTTGCTCGGGCTCATCGATGGCCAGTCCCATGGCGACGCGCATCCAGAAAGCTTGCGGCAGCTCCATACAGGCGCCGCCCTTGCGCAGGAAGTAGCGCTCGTAAAGCGTCTGCAGTCCCAGGTACTGGAATTGGAGGTCGCGTTCCGGCTTCATCGCAGCCGCCAGGCGGTCGAGGTCGAAGTCGGCCATGCGGCGGTCGAGGTGGGAGCACTCGATCAGCGCCTTGATGTTCTCGATGAAAGTTTCGCGATACACGCCGTCAAGCTCGCCATCGGTGATCGAGCGGCCGGCGACCTCCTTGATCATCCGCTGGCGCAGCAGGCGGGCGGCGAGGAAGGAGTGCCCCGGGTCGCGCTCGATGAAGGCCGCCGCCGCCAGCACCAGGGCGCGGTCGATATCGGCGGAGTCCACTTCGTCGTAGACGTTCTTCACGACTTCGCGCAGGATCGCGTCGAAATCGATGGCGCCGCCGAGGCCGACCGCGGCGCGGCGAAGGCCGTCGTCTACTTTCTTGACGTTGAGGAGTTGGAGACGGCCGTCGCGCTTCTTGACCGTCAGCTTGCCGAGCTTGGCGTTCTCGATCGCCCGTTCGGCGGCCACTTCGCGCGCCTTCTGGCGCTCGGCGCGGTAGAGGATGTACGCCTTGGCGATTTCGTAGTGGGCGCCCCGGACGAGGTGCTTCTCGACGATGTCTTGGATGTTTTCGACGTTCGGGTAGAAGTCGTTGAAACGACCCCTGATCTCGGTATTCACCGCGTCGACGATCTCGTCGACCTCGCGCTCTTCGAGACTGTGCTCCGAAGCCGCGACCGCTTTGGTGATCGCACCGTGTATTCGGTGCGTATCAAACTCGACCACTGCCCCCGTCCGTTTGACGACCCTTAACTCCAACATCTGATGTCCTCCAACCTGGCGCCTGTTGCTCGTTCCAGCCTTATCGCTTCCGTGTCATCTGGCCGCTTCCGAACAGCATCCACGGGGCTGTGAGCAACCCCCGGTTCCCATTCGACTGTGCCCTTCGTGGTCGTCCCGTCTAGCCAAACACCCGCACTACCTAGAGGTGATGACCAGAGAGGTGGGGGATGCCGCTGCAACCCTTCCCGACCGTTCCTACTCCGACCTGCCCATGAGCTGCGACCGTTGAGGCGGTGACAGCTCCTGAGGCCCCGATGCATCGACGACGGATGGCGAGCCTCCGCGTCGGTTGTGCTGAGCCCCGATTGGAGCGCGACGGTGAGATCGCGAAAAATCGAGGGTTTTCAGCGTGACGAAATCGCTAGCGGCGAACCGAGACAGTTTCAGAGGCCAAGACTCTCCCTCACACGGTAAAAACCATGTCGGGCGACCGGTGTCCAAGCGGTCGATCCAGAGGCCTCTTAAGAGGTCCGTCGTTTATGCGACTTCATCTATATTGTACCGAAGCCGAGGAAAAACTACAAGATGTAGTTGTGCCTGTCAACCGACACCCAAGATACAGAACTCGGTCCCGGAACTCTCGATCTCACAAAAAGTTACACCAGCCCGAACGGCGTCCGAGAATGGCGCCGATCGGCCGTCCGGGTCGGCACAGCGTGAGGCTCGACAGCGGTTTGGCGGAGTTCTCGAATCGGGCCGAATTTTTATGAAATTCTCACTATCTTCATCGGCCCCAGGACTTCAGCCGAAGGATCCGACACCACGGAAAAACAAGAGCCAAAGTATGCGTGTCTTCTATTGTGATCGATTCGTCTTGCCCTTGCCCGAAGGCCACCGCTTCCCGATGGCGAAGTACCGGCGCCTGCGGGAGCGGGTGGACGCGGAGCTCGGGTCGGTGGCCCTGGAGGTGCCGCCGGCGGCCACGGATACCGAGCTCTTGCGTGTGCACACCCCGGGCTATGTGCGGGCGGTGGTGTCCGGAGACGTCGATCCCAAGGCGTGGCGACGGGTTGGCTTCCCGTGGTCCCCTGAGCTTGTCGAGCGCTCCCGACGATCGGTGGGCGGCACCGTCGCCTCGGCGCAGGCGGCGCTCGCCGACGGGGTCGCGGTCAATCTAGCGGGGGGAACCCACCACGCGTTCGCCGACCGCGGTGAAGGCTTCTGCGTCTTCAATGACGTCGCCGTGGCCGCCCGCGCCCTGCAGGCGGCGGGCGCCGTTGACCGGGTGCTGGTCATCGATCTGGACGTGCACCAAGGAAACGGCACGGCGGCCATCTTCGCGGCGGACCCGACGGTCTTCACTCTGTCCCTCCACGGCGCCCGCAACTACCCGTTCAAGAAAGAGTCGAGCGATATCGACGTCCCCCTCGCGGACGGCACCACCGACAAGGACTATCTCGACGCGCTCGACGCGGCGCTCGACCGGGCCCTACCGGCCTCCGGCGCCGACCTGGTCTTTTTCTTGGCCGGCGCCGACCCCTACGTCGGAGACCGGCTGGGCAAGCTGTCGCTGTCACGCCGGGGCCTTCGGCGCCGCGATCGGCTGATTTTTGACCGGTGCGAGGGGGGCGGAGTGCCGGTGGCCGTGGTGATGGCGGGGGGATACTCGCCCGATGTAGAGGACATCGCCGCTATCCACCTGGAGACCGTCAGCCAGGCGCTGGATCTCAAAGGGCGAACGGGAGTGTCGGGCGCGGTTTAGTCCGGGCTTCTGCCAGGCCGGGACATCGGTGCAAACCAGGGCTCGGCCAAGGCCCGGGCTCGGTTAGGATCAAAAAGGCATGGCCTCCCTTAACCCGAATGAATTCATGCAGCAGGCCGTGGCCGTGCTGGGCGGCGCGGTGGGCGTGGTTTATCTTTCGGCGCGGCTGCGGGTGCCGGCGGTGGTCGGTTTGGTGCTTTCCGGCATGGTCATCGGCCCGTCGGGCTTGGGCTGGATCGAAGATCCTCAGCAGGTCGAGATGCTGGCTGAGATCGGCGTGGTGCTCTTGCTCTTCATCATCGGGCTGGAGCTGTCGGTGGACCAGCTGCGGGAGCTCGGTCGGCCATTTCTGCTCGGCGGAGCTTTACAGGCGGGCTTGACCTTCGCCGGCGCGGCGGCCCTCGCCATGGTGTGGGCGCCGTCGCTGCGGACGGCGATCTTCGCCGGCATGGCCATCGTGCTGTCGTCGACGGCGGTGGTCCTCAAGCTCTACGACCAGCGCCGCGAAACCCACACGCCGCAGGGCAACGTGGTGCTCGGCGTCCTGCTTTTCCAAGACTTCTTGATCGTGCCGATGATCGTGCTGACGCCGGTGCTCGCGGGCACCACCGAGGCGACCGCCGGCGAGCTGCTGCTGCGCTTCGCCGGCGCGCTCGGCGCCATCGCGGCGGTGGTCTTCGTCGCGCGGGTGGTGATGCCGGTGGTGCTCCACCAGCTGGTGGCGCTGCGGGTCCGGGAGCTCTTCATGCTGACGGGGCTTTTGATTTGCCTGGGGACGGCCTGGTTTACCGAGTCCCTGGGCTTTTCGCTCGCCCTCGGCGCCTTCCTCGCCGGCATCTTGCTCTCCGAGACCGAATATAGCCACCAGGTGGTGGCGGATATCGTGCCGTTCCGTGACGTGTTCGCGAGTCTCTTCTTCATCTCCATCGGCATGCTGGTGGATCTTTCCTTCGCCGCGTCGCGGCTGCCGCTATTGATTTCGCTGGCCCTGGCGCTGGTCGTGCTGAAGGCCTTAGCGGCCTTCCTCGCCGTGCGGTTGACCGGCTACCCGACGCGCATCGGCGTGATCGCCGGCTTGGGGCTGGCGCAAATCGGCGAGTTCTCCTTCGTCTTGATGGAAGTCGGGCGCGCCAACGGTTTGCTCTTGGGGGACGGCTTCCAGATTCTCCTGGTGTCGGCGGTGCTGACCTTGGTCATCACCCCGACGCTCGTGCACTTCGCTCCGGCGGCGGGGGAGAAGCTTTCCCGCTGGCTCAACTCGCCGCCCGACGGCCTCGGACCGAATCGGGAAGAGCTCAACGGCCACGTCATCGTGGTCGGCTACGGGGTGAATGGCAGCCTGCTGTGCCGCGTCCTCAGCGAAGCGCGGATCCCCTATGTAGTCCTCGAGCTCAACTCCGAGACCGTGCGCCGCGCCCGGGGGCAGGGGGTGCCCATCGTCTTCGGTGACTCCACCCGTCCGGACATGCTCCACCACCTCGGGATCGAGCGGGCGCAGGCGATCGTCTTCGCCATCTCGGATGCCCAGGCCCTCGAGCGCAGCGTGCCGCTGTCGCGGCGACTGGCGCCGTCGATCGCCATCATCGTCCGCACGCGGACGGTCAAAGAGATCGAACCCCTGCGCGCCCTCGGCGCTGACGAGGTGGTGGCGGAAGAGTTTGAGTCGGCGATCGAGATTTTTACCCACGTGCTCGAACGCTTCCACGTGCCGCGCAACGTGATCCGGGCCCAGACGCGGGTCCTGCGCGGTGAGGGCTATCAGATGCTGCGGGTGCCGTCGGAGCGGCGGCAGGTCTCCACCGCCGTGCTCGACGCCCTGGAGGCGGGTACGACCGACGTCTATCGCCTGCCGACCGACGGCGCCCTCGCCGGCCGCACCTTGCGCGACCTCGACCTGCGTCGCCACACCGGCGCGACGGTGATCGCGGTGGTCCGCGGTGAGGAGTCCTACGCCAATCCGTCGGCGGATCAGGTGCTCGAGGACGGCGATTGCCTGGTCCTGGTGGGAGGACACTCTGAAATCGACGACGCTTTTCAGTTCCTCGATCGCTCCGCCGACGGATCCTAGCCCTAGCCCTAGCGCTGGCGGCGAGCCGACTCGGTCCTTTGGGGCTTGCGTCGTCAGCGCCGTCGCGGTCTGGGTATCATGGTCGCCATGAGCGGCCAGAAACCGTCGGCGCGGCCCGCCGAGCTCGAACGCGCAGCGTCGGATCAGGGGCGGGAGCGCCTCGTCCGATTGAATACGCGGACCGTCCCCATCTTTCGCTGGGCGGGCTTCGCGATGCTGGGGGTCGGCTGCTTTTTCTACAACCTCTATATCGGCGACCCGGCCTGGAACGCAGCGTGGCCGGCCTTCGCCGCCGTCGGTCTGATTTATTGCGCGGTTTCAGGATGGGTCCTGCGGCGCTACTACGAACGGCTGATCGGCCGTTTCGACCTCGCCTTCGCGTTCATGGCGGCGGATATGCCGCTGCTGCTGTGGGCGATCTACCTCACCGGCGCGAACGAGTCATGGTTTATCGCGCTGCTGCTGGTGCGTACCGCGGAACAGGTGACCAGCGGCAGTCGATCGGCGTTTTTTTTAGCCCACGCCGGCACCGCCGGCTACCTGCTGCTGATGCTCTACGTGGTCTTGGTCGAAGGTCGACCCGTCGACTGGCCGCTCGAGCTGACCAAGGCCGCTATTTTCTACGCCGGCAGCCTCTACATCGCCTTCACGGCCCGGGATTCTGACCGCCGCCGGGAGCGCACGGCGTCGGCCACCGCCCTCTCGAGGCGCCTGATCAGCGACTTGGAGATGCGCACCGGCGAGCTTGAGATGGCGCGCAGTGAAGCGGAAGCCGCCAGCGTCGCCAAGTCCCAGTTCATGACGAATATTTCCCACGAGCTGCGCACGCCCATGAACGCGATCGGCGGCCTGCTCGAGCTGCTGAGCCTGCAGTCCGTGTCGCCGGAGGTGCGCCGCCGACACGACGCCCTGCGCGCCTCCGCGGACGAGATGACCGAGGTCATCGACGCGGTGCTCGACTTTTCCCGTCTCGAGTCCGAGGACGTCCACCTCGAGGTTCGGCCCACGAGCCTGCGCCGGGTCGTGCGCGACGTGGTCCGCCGCTTCGGACATCGCGCCGAGTCTAAGGGCCTGAAGCTGGTGGCCGACGTCGCGCCGGATATTCCGGAGTGGGTCGAGGCGGACCCGTCGCGCCTGCGGCAGATTTTGATGCAGCTGGTGGACAACGGCATCAAATTCACCGACGAAGGGTCGGTGACGGTGCGCGTCCGCCGCGACCTCTCCGGCGATTTCGACCTCGTGTGCTCGGTGGCGGATACCGGCGTCGGCTTTGCGTCGGACAACGCGGAAGAACTTTTTGAGGCCTTCACCCAGGGGGACGCGTCCCTGACGAGGCGCTACGGCGGCGTCGGCCTCGGGCTGGCGATCAGCCGTCGACTCGTGGAGCTGATGCGCGGTCAAATCGGCTTCGGCAAGACCCCCGGCGGCGGCACCACCGTGTGGCTGCGTCTCGAGGCGCCGGAGTCGGAGCCGACCCACGCCAGCACGGTCACCGAGACCGTGGAGGTGAACCAGGCCCACCTGCTGGTGGTCGAGGACAACCCGCTGAACCGCGAAGTGATGGTCGCCATGCTCGAAAGCCTGGGCCTCGCCGTCACCCACGCCGACAACGGTCGGGCGGCCCTCGATTCCCTGCGCGACAGGCAATTTGACCTGGTGCTGATGGACTGCCAGATGCCGGTGATGGACGGCTACGAAGCGACCCGGGAGCTGCGCCGATTCGAAGGGTCGGACCGCCACACGCCGGTGGTCGCGGTCACCGCGCACGCCATGGAAGGTGACCGCGAGCGCTGCATGGCCGCGGGCATGGACGACTACCTGCCCAAGCCCGTCACCCTCGAAGCCCTGGCCGGCGTCGTCGGGCGCTGGATCGAGATGCACTGAGGGCGGAAGAGACCGAGCGCCGGCCACCCTTCGACCGGCGCGATCTCGAGGCGCCGCCGCCTACACGTCCCGGTTCTTGACGAACTCGTAACCGAGCTCGGTGGTTCGCACGGCCATCGAGGCGGGGGTGATGTCTTCCCCCATGCCCGGCTTTCCTTTGTAGATCGTGTACGGGTACATGTCGTCGTCGGCGTTCCAGCCCGTGATCGAGCCCGAAGCCGGCGCGTAGCTACCTGTGGCGGGCGTGAATTTGCCGTGGTCCTCCATCCAGCGGTGCCACAGGTAGTCGCAGAACGCGTGGTGGAGGAAGAAAATCGGGTCGTTGAGCGAGGTCTGGAGCGCCAGCATGGTGCCGACGTAGATTGGAAGTTGGGCGGCGACGGTGCAGGTGCAGTCGTCGCACGAGTCGCCGGTCGCGGCCGTGGTGCTCGCCGCGGTGGTCAAGGCGCTCCACGTCCGGGTGCCGCCGTTGAAGCGCCAAGAGTTGGCGTCCGGTTTCCAGCTGCCGGCGATCCACGCGTGCACGCGGTTGTGGAGTCCGCCGCCTGAGAACATGCGCGCGTCGCCCGGGTCGGCGGGGTTGAAATTCGGCGGCGCCGGCCAGTTGCCTTCGAAGTGATTGCGGAAGCTCGCCTGCGAGAAATTCGCGGCATTCCCCGGGTCGTCGAAACTCAGGTCGTAGAGCGTCGGCGCGAGGCCATCGAAGGACCCGAGGTCATAGTTTTCGATTTTGAGCGCCATCTCGACGTCGCTCGACGTCGGCAGCTCCATCGTGGTGAAGAGGCTGGTCGGGAAAAGCGGCTGGACGCCCGACGTGGCTGCGGCCCGGGTGATGTTGGGGAACGGGCACTGGTTGACGTTGTCGCCGCTACCCATGGGGACGGTGACGATATTGATCGGGAAAACGTCCGGGTGGAAGTGGGTGGAGAGCGCTTCGGTGACCGCGTAGTTGCGCTCCGGGTCTCCGGTCGCCGAACCCATGAAGTCGCGGTTAAAGATGACGTCGTGGGCGACATCGTCCCGCCAATCCCAATACGGGGCCCCCATGCCGGGCTTGCCGTTCTTGGCCAGCGCCGCGTTCAGGCCCTGCTCAAAGAGGTGGACGACTTTGCGATGGAAAGGAAAGAAGGCCGCCGTCTTGTGGCCGTTGCCGTAATTGACATCATCCGACGGGTTGCGCGCCGGGATGTTCTCGCCATAAGCCGGTCGACCGAGCATGGCGTCCCGGACCGCGAAAGCGTGCATTTTGACGATGGCGTCGTAGTAGTTGAGGGTCGGATCCCACGGCGCCGGAATCGTCTTCATCGTGCGGATGGCCAGGCAGAAATTTTGCTTTTGGTCCGACGACAGCGTCGCGGCGTCCTGACGCTTGAGGACCGTTGTTTCCGCCGCGATGGATTTCCGAGATGTGGCGACGAGGACGGACGCGCCGAGGCCCATTTTCAAGAGATCGCGACGAGAAGGATGGAACGCGTCGGACGCGGCTCCTGGCCGATTGGACTCAGGATCGAAAGACATAGAAATACCCCTAGGGTCGTGGTTTGGAGGACCGGAACTCGGCCTCAGCGCCTCCACAGACGGAGGCGCCGCTGACCAGACGCTGCATCAAATGGAGAGAAAAGTAGAGACAGAATACACCAGCTGTTAGGCGTCGCCGGCGGGCCGGACCGGCGGAGCTGGAGGCGAGCTTGATAGCATCGGAGGAGCTCAACTCTTTTTCATTCCGTGAGTCCGGGAGATCGATCTTTGGGAGACGTTACAGCGCCCCGGGTCTTCATCAGCTATAGCGAAGACTCGCCGGAGCACGCCAGGTGGGTTTGCGGGCTGGCTTTTCGCCTGCGCGACCGAGGCCTTGACGCGTGGATCGACCAATTTGAGGTCCGGCCGACGGATTGGTACCTGTGGATGGAGGAGCAGATCGACCGCGCGGATACCGTGCTCCTCGTCTGCACAAAGCGCTATCGCCAGCGCTTCGACCGTGACCCCGGACAGGGGCTCGGCGGCGTCCAGGCCGAAGGCCAGATCCTGCGCCGGGAGGTCTACGCCAGCCGCCCCGGGTTGGCCGTGCCGGTCGTTCGCACCGCCGAGAATTTTGCGCACATTCCGCGACTGGCCGCGAATGGCTCCCGCTATGACCTGTCGCAGGCGAAGGAGTTCGATCTACTCGTTTCCGACCTGAAGGGCGAGGCGCGGGTCGACATTCCGCCCCTCGGCGGGAAGAGGCCCGAGCGCAGATCCTTTTTCGGCGCGACCGTAGCGGACGGCGGAGAGTCGGACACCCTTTTGGCCTACCGCGGCTGGGCCGAACGCCGGTTCCTGCAGACCAGCGTCGCGGGCCTCGGGCGCAGCACCGTCCTGCTGGCGCACGATCGGGTCTACGTGGAGCTCCGGATCGCACCCGACGGACCGGGCGTCGAACGGCAGATCGACGGTCCGGACGGTCCGCTCCGGCTCGAGAGTCCGCAGGCAAAACCGATCGCCGTGTCGTCGATTTTCGAAGGCGCCGGTGCCTCTCGGGCGGCTTTAATTTTGGGTGATCCCGGCGGCGGCAAGTCGACGGCGCTGCGGGATCTACACCGTCGCTGCGCCGCGGACCCGGCGGGCCTGGGGCTTCCGGACGGAACGCTGCCCGTCTTCGTCCGGCTCAGCGCTTTCCGGCCCGAAGACGTCGGAGCTTCCCTCGAGGCGTTCCTCGACAGGACTCTTTTAGACGCCTCGGGCGGCAGGATGGCGCCGGGTCTGGGCGCGGAGCTTCGGCGCCACGGCCGGCTGCTCTTTCTTCTTGACGGCCTCGATGAGATCGCCGACGCCGCGACCCGCCTCGATGCGCTCCGTCACTTGGTGTGGCGCCTGAGGTCGGAGGAGTGGGCCGGGGCGAAAGTGGTCTTCTCGTGTCGCCTCGCGGGATTCGGCGACAAGCTGCGACAGCTCCTCGCGGTGGAGCGGACCGGCGGTCGCTTCGTGGTCGAATCTTTCCGGGTCCAGCCCCTCGGCAACGACCAGATCGTGCAGCTGGTGGGGGCCTGGTTCCAAGAGGCGGCGCGGCGCTGGGAGGATTACCCGGAGGCTGAAGCCGGGCGGGCCGCCGATCACCTGATTGAATGCCTGGAGTCGATCTTCAAGCGAGCCGACCAGCAGATGGAGAAGCTGGTCGCCAATCCCCTACTCTTGACCTTGGTGTGCGTGGCGGCGCGACGCGGCGGCGGCATTCCGCGCCGCTGGGCGGACTTCTATGAAGCCTGCCTCGGGGTGTTGCTCGACGCCGACAGACGCCGACCGATCCCGGCTGCACTGGACGCGGAGCAGCTCCGGCAAGTCCTCGAGCGTTTGGCATTCTTCCTCCACGCGAAGAACCGGCGTGAAAACTTGAAGGAGACCGAAGCGCGCCGAGAGCTCAAAGCGACCCTCGGCCTCGACCTGCGCCAGGCGGGGGAGGTCTTGGAGTGGCTGTGGCAAGACGCCGGTCTTTTCGAGCGCTTCGAACGGACGCGCTACGGCTTTTCCCACCTCGGATTCCAGGAGCATTTCGCCGCCCGCCACCTAGCGCGCGGGCCCCGGGCCTTCTTCGAGATCGGAACCTATCCGTCGCCGGGCCATTCCACGTGGTGGCGCGAGGTCTTCATCCTCGTCGCTAATCTGCCGGATTACAGCGCCGTGGGTCCGCTGCTCGACTTCCTGATCGAGCGCCGGGCGCTGGTTGAGGATCGGGGCCTGTTGAGGGAGTGCTTGGCGGCGGCCCGGCGCCTCGACCGGCTCGATCTGGAGCCGCTGGAGGGCGCCTTCTATCGAGGGCCGGCGTCGGACCAGCTCGCCGTCTTGGACGTGCTCCGCGGACGTCGGGAAGCGGCGGTCATAGAACTGCTGCGCGAGTTTGCCCGCTCCGACGCGGCCCGCACGCCGCAGGTGCAGGGTGAGCTCGCAGCCCTCCTGCCGGAGGCGGGCGGGCGCGAGTCCGGAGCGCGCGTCGTTTTCGTGGCCCACGGCGCCGCCGGATCGGCGACGCCCGCCCTCGAAGCGCTCGGCGCGGGTTTGGTTTCCGCCGGGCTCGAGGTCGCGAATCCCGCCGGCTGGCCGGCTTGGTCCGAGTGCTGGTCGGTCTTTGACCGAGGGCGAATCACCGGCCTGCTGCTCCTGCTCGACGACCGGCTGGGTGACCCTGAGGCCTCGGAGCTCGTCGACCTGCTCGACGTGCCGGTCTTCGTGCTCGAATGGCCGGGGGATGACCGGCCGCTTTGGCCTCAGGAGTGGGAGGGGCTCCGTCGCTTGACGCTGGATTCGATGGAAGAGGAGAGCGTGCGCCGGACTTGTGGCCTCCTGGCGGAGACGCTCCGCCGTCCGCCCGAGCAGGACGGTCAAGGTAAAGCTTTGCCGCCCCATTCCGACCCGACCTGGCGGCGCGGAGACGCGGACGTCGCCGGGGACCGGGGCCGGGGACCTTGGAGAGGCGGCCTGGCCAGGGGAGGCGGCGAGGAAGCGAGCTTCGGAGTCGAGCGGGCCACGACCTTTCGGGACGGCGGCGGACCGTCCCTCGGCGTTGAAGGGGCGCCGGGCGTCCGCGGCGAGGCGGGGGAGGTCGTCAAGTCCGAAGGGGAGCCGGCTGCGGACTCGTCGGAGACGCAGGAGTCAGGCCGCGATGGCGAGCCGGCGACTCGCTTAGACTGCTCTTTCATTGAACGGATCACCGGCGAGGTTTTTCTGAGGGTCCCAAGATGGCGCCGAAAGGCTGGGCACGGGGACGGGTCGGAGATCGAGATCCCGACCTTTTGGCTCGCCCGGACGCCGGTGACCAACCAAAGCTACGGCCTCTTCTTGCGCGAAACCGGCGCCGAGCCGTCGCCGTTCTGGCGGCACCGGGATCTGTCCCATCCGCTCCAGCCCGTCGTCGGCGTGAACTGGTATGACGCCGAAGCCTATTGTGCGTGGCTGACGAAAGCCTCCGGCGAGCGCAGCGGTCGCTTCATCCTGCCGGCCTCTGAGCAGTGGGGGGTGGCCGCGGGGGCCCGCGAGTTTCCGTGGGGCTCGACGCCGGCGAATGCCCAGCTCGCCGACTTTGACCGGCCCTCGGCTCCGGGGCCAGCGGACGTCGGCTCCTATCCGAGCGGCGCCGGGCCCTACGGCCACCTCGACCTCGCCGGCGGCGTCCGCGAATGGTGTCGAGATCGATTTGCGGCCGGGGGCACGGCGCCGTTCGGCGCCGCGGACTACGGCGTGGTGCGCAGCAGCGCCTGGGCCGACCACGGGGTGGCGCTACGGTCCGCGGAGAAGTCAGCGGCGCCGTGCCGCGGCCAAAGTCTCTACTTGGGGTTCCGCGTCGCCTTTGAACCGGGCCCTGATTTCGAAGGGGGCTAGTCGGCGGCGCCGTCGGCGTTGCGGAGCATCAAGGCCGCGAGCTCTTTGACCATCTTGGCGGCGACGGCGGCGGTCATGCCGTGCACGTCGCGGCGCGGATTGAACTCGACGACGTCGGCGCCGACGATCGGCGCCTCGACGCGGTGCAGGATGTCGAGCACGTCACGCACGGAGAACCCGCCGGGCTCGTAGTGCGAAATGCCTGGGGCGAAGGACGGGTCGAGGCTGTCCATATCGAAGGTGATGTAGATCGGACCGTCGAAACGCGGCCTGAATCCGCGCACGTCGAAGTCGCGCATCCCGTGGATCTCGACGCCGAAGCGATCGGCCTGGGCCTGGAGCTTCGCGTTGGTCGTCCGGATGCCGACCTGGACCAAGCGGCCGGCGAGGCCTTCCTCGAGGATACGGGCGAAGGGGCACGCGTGGGAGTAGCGGTCGCCTTCGTAGCTGTCATAGAGGTCGGAATGGGCGTCGAAATGCAGAATGTCGACGGGGCCATGACGTTCGGCGATGGCCTTCATAATCGGATAGGTGACCGCGTGGTCGCCGCCGAGCAGCAGCGGTTTGGCGCCGCGTGTGAGCACCTCCGCCACGTGAGCTTGGATGCCGAGGTAAGCCCCGTCGTCCTCACCGACTGGACGATCGCCCAGGTCGATGAAGCGGCCGCAGGCTTCAAGATCCACCCCGGTCTCGGACGTCCAGTGGGAAGAGCCGTTGTTGAGCGCGTGGCGGATAATCGGCGGCGCCTCCGCCGGTCCGCGGAGGAAGCTCGAGTGATTGTCGCTCAGCAGACCCAGCAGGGCGACGTGGCCGGCGAGGTCGCCGGCCGTGGGGGAGTTGGGGGAGTCGATGCTCATGCGGCGAGCATAGCGCGGGGTCGGTCGAACCGGCCCTTAGTCCCCGGCCTGCTGATGGGCTTCGCAGCGGCTCCGCGACGCCCCCGTCGGTGAGAGGTTTCCTATTTCTTGATCAAGCTGATCACGAAGAGTAAGACGATGGCGCCGACGGTTGACGTGATGATCGCGCCGACGATGCCGGACGCGATCGAGATGCCGAGGGCACCGAAGATAAAGCCGCCGAGGAAGGCGCCGATGATGCCGACGATGATGTTGCCGATGACGCCGAATCCACGACCTTTCATGATCTGTCCGGCGAGCCAGCCGGCGACTGCGCCGATGATGAGGTAGACGATGAGGGCGTTGAGGTCCATGTGCACTCTCCTGCGGAAGGTGACACGCCGCTCGCCGGATGCGGGTCCGGCCGGACGGCGCGGCAGGTGAACACCCGGGCTCGCGGACGAGCTCCGAATGAATTCGAAGGTGACTCTGATCGAGGGAAGTCACGCCAGCGTATCAAACGCTCTGGCTTCGCCGGTCGTTCTGGCCGAGGCGACTGGACCGGCCTAGTCGACCGCGGCGGCCGCCGCGTCCCCGCCGAGGGCTGCGATGCGTTCGAGCATCGCCGGCACCTCGGAGATCGAAGGCACTTCGAAGAAACCTTCGGCTTCAGCGCCCCGGTGGTCCACCCGGTCCAGCTCCCACGTCGACTCGTAGGGGATATGGATGGCGTTGCCGCCGATCGCGACCACCGGCAGGATGTCCGACTTCACCGAGTTGCCGACCATCACGAATCGCTCGGGCGCGATGTCGTGGAAGTCCAGCAGCCGCCGGTAGGTGTCCGGGTCCTTTTCCGAGACGATTTCGATGATGTCGAAATGGTCGGCGAGTCCGGAACGGGCGACCTTGGTTTCTTGGTGGAAGAGGTCGCCTTTGGTGATGAGCAGCAGCGGATGTCGGCCGCGCAGGCCCTCGAGCGTCTCCCGGACCCCCGGCAGCAGCTCCACCGGATGCTCGATCATCGCCTTGCCGTGGTCGAGGATTTTCTGCACGACCTCACCGGGCAGCTGGCCGCCGGAGATTTCGAGCGCCGTTTCGATGAGCGAGAGGGTGAAGCCTTTTGAGCCGTAGCCGAAGAGGCTCAGGTTGCGCCGCTCGATGTCGTTCAGGCGGTCCCCCAGGTCAGCCGCCGTCGCCCACGGGGCGAGCAGCTCGGCGACGTTGTCCTGGGTCAGGTTGAAGATCGGCTCGTTGTGCCACAGCGTGTCGTCAGCGTCGAAGGCGAGGTGCATGGGCGCGAGCATAACCGAGTCGAGGGGCGCCATGCTTGACGATTGTGGCATTCGAGATTAAAATTTTGGAATGTCAAAAAAACAGAGGAATCGAGCTTTCGCCTGCGGCGTCGCCGCGGCCGTGCTCTCGGCCGTGGCCCTGGTCGGCGTCGGCTGCGCGCCGCCGGCGGAAGAGGCCGGTGACGACGGGCCGAAGCGCGTCGTGGCGACCACCGGCATGATCGCGGATACGACGGCGCGCATCGTCGGCGACCTCGCCACCGTCGAAGGGTTGATGGGGCCGGGTGTGGACCCGCACCTTTACAAAGCCTCGGAAAGTGACGTCCGGCGCCTATCGGAAGCGGACTTGATTCTCTTCAACGGACTTTTCCTCGAGGGCAAGATGGGCGACATCCTGGTCAAGCTGGCGCGCAGCCGGCCGGTGGTCGCGGTTTCGGAAACGGTGCCCGAGGACAAACGCCGGGAGCCGCCCGAGCTCGAGGGCCAATACGACCCCCATATTTGGTTTGACGTCTCCCTGTGGGCGGAGACCGTCGGCGCGATCACCGACGCCTTGGTGGAGATCCTGCCCGCCGAAGAAGCGACGCTGCGGGCCAACGCGGAGCGCGTCCGCGTCGAGCTCCTGGAGCTTGACGCATGGGTGGTCGAGCGCATCGAGTCGCTGCCGCCCGAACGTCGGGTGCTGGTCACCGCCCACGATGCCTTCGGGTACTTCGGCGATCGATACGGCCTCGAGGTGATCGGGGTCCAGGGTATCAGCACGCTGGCGGAGGCCGGTTTACAAGACGTCGACCGGGTCGTGGACCTGGTGGTGGAGCGCCGGATACCGGCGCTCTTCGTGGAGTCGAGCGTGCCCCGTCGCACGGTCGAAGCGGTGGTGGCGGCGGCGCAAGAGCGCGGCCACGCGGTGACGATCGGCGGCGAGCTCTATAGCGACGCGATGGGCGCCGCCGGCACGCCGGAAGGGACCTACGACGGCATGGTCCGCCACAACGTGACCACCATCGTCGACGCCTTGCGCGGCGAGGGCTGAGGCGGGGCGATGTCTCCCAAGAACGCCACAGCGGTGGATCGCGAGCCGGCGGTGGAGGTCCATGACCTCACCGTGGCGTACCACACCCAGCCCGTGCTCTGGGATATCGACCTCACGCTCCCCGAAGGCCAGCTGATCGCCATCGTCGGCCCGAACGGGGCCGGCAAATCGACCCTGCTCAAGACCATCCTCGGTTTGGTCCAGCCGATCTCCGGCTGGGTGCGGATCTGCGGCGCCAGCTATCGCCAGCGGCGCTCGTGGGTCGCTTATGTGCCGCAGCGGGAGAGCGTCGACTGGGATTTTCCGACCAGCGCCCTCGACGTCGTCACCATGGGGCTCTACGGTCGACTCGGCTGGTTCCGCAGGCCGGTCGCGCGCCACCGGACGCTGGCCATGGAGTGCTTGGAGAAGGTCGGTATCGGGCACCTCTCCACGCGTCAGATCTCGCAGCTTTCCGGCGGCCAGCAGCAGCGCGTCTTCTTGGCCCGCGCCCTCGCCCAAGAGGCCCAGCTCTACTTCATGGACGAGCCATTCGCGGGCGTCGACGCGACCACCGAGCGCGCCATCCTCGGCCTGCTCCAGGAGCTGCGCGCCACCGGCAAGACGGTGGTCGCCGTGCACCATGACCTGCACACGGTGGCGGAGTATTTCGACCACGTGGTCCTGCTCAATATGCGCCTGGTCGCCGCCGGTCCGGTCGCCACCACGTTTACGCAAGAGAACCTCCAGCGCACCTACGGCGGCAAGCTGACCGTGCTGACGCAGGCGACGGAAGACCTGCTGCGGGCGCGGGCCGAGAATCCGGCCCTCCAGCAGCCGGCGGGTCCGCCGCCGGGTGAGGGTTCGTAGCCCGTGGTGTCAGGTCGATGCTTGAGCTGAGCTTCACCGCGCGCAACGTGTTGATGGGGGCGAGCCTGCTCGGGGTGCTCGGCGGCATCATGGGGTGCTTTGCTTTCTTGCGGCGCCAGTCCCTGCTCGGCGATGCCCTCGCCCATGCGGCCTTGCCGGGCGTATGCCTCGGCTTCTTGCTGACCGGCGCCAAGACGCCGCTGCCGCTTTTCGCCGGCGCCCTGGTCGCCGGCTTGATCGGCTCGCTGACCATCCTGCTCATCGTCCGCTTCTCGAGGCTCAAGGAAGACACGGCGATCGGCATGGTGCTGTCGGTCTTCTTCGGCATCGGCATCGTGCTTCTGACCTATATCCAGAAGCTGCCCGAGGGCAATCAGAGCGGCCTCGACAAGTACCTCTTCGGCCAGGCCGCGACGCTGATGCCGCGCGACATTCGGCTGATGTCGGTGCTGACGGTGCTCGTGTTGGGCACCGTGGCGCTTTTCTATAAAGAGCTCAAGCTGCTCTGTTTTGACCGCGAGTACGGCGCCAGCCTCGGCTATCCGATGCGTCGGCTCGAAGTGCTTCTGACGCTGCTGCTGGTGGTGGTCGTGGTGGTCGGCCTGCAGACCGTGGGCGTGATCTTGATCGTCGCCACTTTGGTGATGCCGGCGGCGGCGGCGCGGCAGTGGACCGAGAGCTTGGGCGTCATGCTGCTGCTTTCCGGCTTTTTCGGCGGCGCCGCCGGGGCCGCGGGGGCGCTCGCGTCGTCGCAGATCGCGAAGCTGCCGACTGGTCCGGTGATCGTGCTGATCTCGAGCGCCGTCTTGATCGCGTCTCTGCTTTTCGCGCCCCGCCGCGGGCTTTTGTGGTCGCGCCTCGAAGATGTCCGCATGGTGCGTCGGATCCTGTCGGAGAATCTCCTCAAGGACCTCTACGTGCTCGGAGAGCGTCGGGGGGACTGGCGCGAGCCCGTCGGCGCCCCCGAGCTGATGGGCATGCGCGGCCAGGCCTACGGACAGCTGCGTCGGGTGGCGAAGAGGCTACGCCGCGACGGTCTGCTCGACCTGCAGGCCGACGTGCTGCGCCTGACCGACGGCGGCATGGACGCCGCGAAGCGCATCGTCAGAAAGCACCGCCTTTGGGAGCTCTACTTGACCCGGCAGCTCGAGCTGGCGGCGGACCACGTGCACCGCGACGCCGACGCCATGGAGCATACGCTCTCGGAAGAAGCGGTCTCCCTGCTCGATGAGAAGCTCGGCTATCCGCGCGTTGACCCCCACGGCCAGCCTATCCCGCGCCTCGGGGCCGCGGGCGCCGGGGCGATGGGGGCGGCGACGTGAGCCCGACCCTGGTGATTCTGCTCGTCGGCTCCGCGGTCGCCGCGTCCTGCGCCCTCATCGGCACCTTCCTGGTGCTGCGCAAGATGGCGCTGCTCGGCGACGCCATCTCCCACGCCGTGCTGCCCGGGATCGCCGTCGCCTTTTTGATCACCGGCGACCGTTCGGCGCTGCCGATGGTGATCGGCGCCGCGGCGCTGGGGGTGGTCACGGTCTTCCTGGTCGAAATCGGCACGCGGTCGGGGCGCCTCAAGGAGGACGCGTCGATCGGCGTCGTCTTTCCGGCGCTCTTCTCGATCGGCGTCATTTTGATCAGCCGCTACGCCGGCCAGGTGGATATTGACCTCGACTGCGTGCTCTACGGCGAGATCGCCTACACGCCGTGGGACGTTTTTTTCTTGGGGGACCAGTCGATCGGGCCTCGGGCGCTGTGGATCAACGGCGTCATTTTGGCGCTGGTGGTCGCGTTCGTCGTGGCCTTCTATAAAGAGCTCAAGCTCTCGACCTTTGACGCTTCCCTCGCCGCGGCCCTCGGTTTTTCACCGGTGGTGATGCACTACCTGCTGATGTCGATGCTCTCGGTCACCATCGTCGGCGCCTTTGAGTCCGTCGGTGCGATCTTGGTCGTGGCGATGCTGGTGGTGCCGCCGGCGTCGGCCTACCTGCTCACCGAGCGGCTGTCGCGGATGCTGGCCCTGTCGGTGATCTTCGGCGTCGCCTCGGCGGTGCTCGGCTACTACGTCGCGCGCTGGCTCGATGCGTCGATCGCCGGCGCCATGGCGTCGGTGGCGGGGGGCCTCTTCGCCTTAGTCTTCCTGCTCTCGCCGTCCCACGGCCTGCTCGCCAAGGTGCTGCGCCACCGGGCGCTGAGCGAAGGCATGTCCGAGCAGCTGCTGATGCTCCACGTCGGGCAGACGAGCGCGCGCTCCCTCGAGCTCGTGCGTCGCCGCTTCAGCTGGCGGGAGGCCAAACTCCAGCGCATCGTCGCCCGCCTGCGCGACCGCGGCTGGCTCGATGTCGACGCCGGCGGCGGCCTGCGGCTGACGGCTGATGGCTCCGCCGCCCTCGAGCGCTCGGGCCAGGCGCCGCTACGACATCTCGTCGGCGAGTGAGCGAGATTCAAACGCTCTACCGCGACGACCATCTCCTGGCCGTCGCGAAGCCGTCGGGACTGGTCGTCCACCGCGGCTGGGCCCGGGACGAGGTGGTGCTGATGGACCTAGCCCGGGAGCTCTCGGGTCGCCGTGTCCACCCGCTGCACCGCCTCGACCGCGGCACCAGCGGCGTCGTGCTCTTCGCCTTCGAGCCCGAGGTCGTGGCCCGCTTCCAGGCCCAGCTGCACGACGGCGGCGCGTCGAAGCGCTACCTGGCGCTGGTGCGCGGCCATCCGCCGGCATCAGGCACCATCGACCATCCGGTCCCCAAAGCGCGCAAGTCCAAAGAGCGGCGGCCGGCGGTGACGGACTTCCGGAGCCTCGCCGTCGCCGGTCGCTACGCCCTTGTGGAAGCGCGTCCGCGCACCGGGCGGCTGCACCAGATCCGTCGTCATTTCAAGCACATGAGCTGGCCGATCCTCGGTGACGTGCACTACGGCAAAGGCGATCACAACCGCCTCCTGCGCGATCGTTTCGGACTCAACCGCCTGGCGCTCCACGCCTTCGAAGTCCAGGTGGATCATCCCGTGACCGGCGAGCGTCTCCGCATCCAGGCGCCGCCGCCGCGGGACTTCACCGAGCCGCTCGCGGCCCTTGACCTGGAGCCGACGATCGGGCGGGTGCTCGAGGACTTGGGTCTTCCCGAAGAGCTGCCGGAGTCTTACCGCGCCACCGGGGAAGGCCCGAACCCGATGTAGCACAAGCCTAACCCCGGGCTAGGAAAACCGCCTTCGGCATTCCAGGGCTCGGGCGCTACGGCTTGTGGGTGTCGGTGGATGTCGGAGCGTCGCTGCCGCAGAGGGTTTCAGCGAAGATACGCCGCAGGCGTTCTCTCAGCCCAGGGTTGCTTCTACCCTGGGTTCTGGGCATAGACCCGGCGGGTTCAGCGCAGGCCCGGCTGACGAATCCAGTGGCCGAAACGGTCCCGGGTCTCGAGCAGCGCCTGACGGTCGACGCGGAGCTCGCGGTAGAACACCGACGGCGCACCGTCGGGGACGTCACCCCGATGTCCGTTCAGCTCCTTGGACGGCGAGACGGCGACGATGTCCGCATATTCTTCGAAGGTACCGTGGCCCACTCGATAGGCCTCATCGTCGGCGAGAATCACCCCGGCCTCCGACGGCGCCAGCATGATCCTCGAGAGGCGGTCGAGTCCGGCTCCGGCGAAAGTTTCGGTGCTCCGCAGGACACGCTTACCGACGCCGAAACCGAGGCCCAGCTTGAGCGCAAACGGGAAGTGGGGGGTCCCCGCGACCTGATTCATCTGGTGGGCCACCTGGCCCATCAAGACCGTGCATTCGAAGAGCGGACGGACGTCGGTGGCGGTGAAGATCACCCCGTCGACGAGCTCTTGGAGAAGCCGCACCTCTTCACAGGGGGCAATGGCGGCGCGCACCAGGGAGAAGAACATCTCCGTGCGCACGTAGCCCTGCTTGGGGCCGTGGGCGATCCGGTATTCCGGGGCGTTGGTTAGCCGCGCCATCGCCCAGTACCAGGTCACGTCCGGCAGGCGAGCGTAGGTGAGCTCGGCGCTTTCCCGATCTCGGGTCACGGTGGCTTGAATCGTGGTCGTCGCGATTTCAATTCTCATGGTGACTCGGCTCCTTTCTAGAGGGACTCGATCCCGACCAGATCATAGATTTCGTGATCGCCCATTTCGCAGAAGATGCTGACCGTGAGCTGCACTCGGTGCACGTCATCTTTGAGAAGTCGCAACGCCTCTTGCCTTGGCTCCTCCGCCCAGCCTTCCACGTTGGCCTTGTCGTTGATGTAGTTCGGGAGGAGGTCGTCCTTTCCTTGGTACAAGACCTTGAGACAGGCCTCGCTAACGGTTTTCAGCATTTCATTGCGACTGCGAATGCGTAGCTCTCCGAAGACAGCTTCCCTTAGAAAGTTTTTCATCTTCTCGAGCTGGCGCTGTCCTTCTTCCGAGAGCCCAATAAGCGCCTTCTGGTCCCCTTCCCGGAGTCCAGCACGCCCGACGTATCCTTTTGCGATCCCTTGCAGGACCCTTTCCGAATTTTCGTTAAAGTCGTTGATGAAGTAGTGGTAGATAGAGCCAGTATTCGAATGGGTGAGCCCGGCTTGGAGGGCGCTGGGGGCGTCTTGCCCCAGCTCTGCGAGCAGCGCATTGAAGCGACTTCGCCGACCGTTGAGGAGGGCTGCCGTGTTGGCGTCATTGAGATTCTCAATGACCCAGGTGATGTCGTCGGCGTAGCTGACCACAACCGACTCGTAGGTGGCGTTCTCGAAAGAGACCTCTAGGCGTCCTGGGGACTTCGGAAGTTCGATTCGATGGCGAAAAGTCCTCGGACCTACGGTTGAGCCGAGCGAGTGTCGCCAGATGCCGTACATCGTTTCCCGAGAGAAATTATTGCGCCGCGAGCTCAAGCAGAAGGGGTTTACCGCGAGCATCCAATAGGCCTGCTGTCCTGTACAAAAGGACTTATCAACTTTATGTCCAGCCGCCCAAGGAATGTACTGCTGGACCCTACGGAGCATACGGGGGGATCTGAGAGCGTGGAGCCAGTGGGGAAGAGTTGCACCCTCGAAGTCCAGCTCCATTTGCTTCAGTTCCTTGGGCTTGGCTTCTGGATCGCGGTCGACGTACTCATTGTCGAGCTCTAAGAGTTTCTTCCGCGTCCAACTCTCTACGGCTGGCTTGGAGGCATGAATAAACGGAAGCGACCCTACTTTTGACCCGAGTGCGATCGATTCTGCGAAGTCAGCATTGAGGTCCAACCATCTGCAGATGGCCCTTGTGACCTGGACTAGTCGATTGACGTGGGTTGAGTAGTTTCTGACGACCTTCCGTTGTCCGTCGTAGAGGACTTGATATTTCTCAGTAAGCTTCCTGCTGATAGGTGTGTGGATAATCCGATCACGCTCAATCTG
>JBCDKB010000022.1:0-35832 GCA_038747035.1 Acidobacteriota bacterium
CCTGGATCGGGCGGCGGAGGCTCCGGAGATGTTCCGCCGACCCGAAGTGTCTTTGTCTAACGTTCTTCTCGCCCTCGGCATCTTGGTGGGCTCCGGGGCCCTGGCCGGATTGATTCCGGCCCGCCAGGCGGTGAGTCTGCGGCCCGTCGAAGCGCTGCGCATGGAGTGACGGCGCCGGCGCCGATATTCAGGAAGGAATCATGAAAAAAGTCTTTGGATTCTTGGTGGCCCTCGTTTTCGTGGCGGCCTTCGGTTTCACGCTCTTCTACCTTTACGGCAAGTCCCAACAGGCGCCGGTGACCTTCGAGACCGAGCCTCCGGCGGTGAGCGACATCGTGCAGAAGACGGTCGCCACCGGCTCCGTGGTCCCTCGGCGGGAGGTCGAGATCAAGCCGAGGATCTCGGGCATCGTCGGCGAGCTGCTGGTGGAGGAAGGGGACCTGGTGCGCCGCGGAGAGGTCGTGGCGAAGATCCGGGTGGTGCCGAATATGGTCGCCCTCAACGAAGCGGAGAATCGCTTGGCGCTGGCGGAGATCACGCTCGAGAACGCGAAGCGGGACCTTGAGCGCAATCGCCCGCTGGCGGCGGAAGGCACGATTCCCGAGTCGGCGCTCCAGCGTTTCGAGCTCGACCTGGCCACCGCCGAAGAAGCATTCCGCGGCGCCGAGAGCAATCTCCAGATCGTCAAGGAAGGCACGACGTCGTCGGCCGAAGCGTCAAAGCCGCTCGCCACCGCAACCATCGAAGGCATGGTGCTGGAGGTGCCGGTGGAGGTCGGCAATTCGGTGATCGAAGCGAATACTTTCAACGACGGCACGACCCTCCTGACCGTCGCCGATATGGACGAGATGGTTTTCGAAGGCAAGGTGGACGAATCGGAGGTGGGCAAGCTCGAGCTGGGCATGGAGATGCTGCTCACGGTCGGGGCCCTCGAAGAAGAGCGCTTCCAAGCGCGCCTCGAGCACATCGCGCCGAAGGGCGTCGAGGAAGACGGCGCCATCCAATTCGAGATCCGGGCGGCGATCGAGCTCACCGACGGGCAATTCCTGCGCGCCAACTACAGCGCCAACGCCGACATCGTGCTTGACCGCCGGGACCAGGTCCTCGCCGTGCGCGAGGCGCTGCTGCAGTTCGACGACGGCGGAGATCCGTTCGTCGAAGTGGAGACGGCGCCCCAGCAATTCGAGAAACGGCCGGTCGAGCTCGGCCTCTCCGATGGCCTCACCGTCGAAGTGCTCGGCGGCGTCCAGGACGGGGACCGGATCAAAGACCCGGGCTCCGCGGCTGCCGCCGGTTGAGCCCGGGGTCGCGCCTGGGACGTCCTCGACTTCGAAGATCGGCCGTCCCGCGCTCGTTTCGGACCCGGCGCCGACGAGCTCGACTAGCGGCCTTTGCGGGCCACGGCTTCGGTCATGACCGTGCGGAGCGTTTCGAGGGGCAGCTCCGCCTTCGGCGTGAAGCGCAGCACGCATTTGCTCTGCGGGATCCCGGCGAGCTCGCCCTTGAATTCCGCCAGCAGACCCACCGTCAGGATGTAGAGATTGACGTGCTTCTTATTGGCGGAGAGCGCGAAGAGGCTACCGTCCAGGTCGTAGGCGATGGTGCCCCACTTGAGGGACGCCTCGGACTGCGGCGCGACCTCGTCGATCAAGCGCTGGAGGGTGAGGAAGTGGTCCCGGTGCGACGCCAGGACCGACTCGGAGAATTCGGTGATGTCAGCGGATCGTTCGACGGTCATGGCTCGGCTCGGTCGGAGGTAGACGCCGATGGTAACCGATGCCGACCGCCGATCGCGCTGCGGCTCAGGCCGGTTCTTTCTCGAGGCTGACGTAGAGCGCGCCGCCGACCATCAGGGCGGCGACGAGGCCGAGGGTGGCGGAAATGCCTGGGTTTTTGACCGAGACATCCATGAAATAGGGGAAATAGGCGCCGCCGGTGAAGTAGAGCCCGTAGTGCACCGCCACCGCGACGACGGCGGCGGCGATGGCGGCGGCGGGCGGGGTTCTCGGCAGGAACGTGCCGAAGAGCACCGGGATGAAGGCGGCGGCGAAGTACGCGTAGACGCCGAGCTGGGCGAAGATGATGACGCTCAGATTCGGCTCGATCAGCTGCTGGTACGCCAGGCCGAAGGACACCGTCGCCAGGCCCGCAATGACCGCCCGGTTGAGCCCGAAGAGGAAACGATCCGAGAGCTCCCGGCCCCGGGCGTTTCGGTAGATCGGCTTGATGAGGTCGGTGGTGATGATCAACGACAGCGACTGGATCAGGCCTTCGAGCGTCGACATGCCCGCCGAAATCAAGCCGAGGAAGACGATCACCCCCACGAACCAGGGGAATTGCGTCACCAAGTAGGTCGACGTCACGGCGTCGGGGGCGATCGTGGCGCCGTCGAGCTCGAGGGTCGGGAAGACCAGGCGGGCGTAGAGCCCCATGATCACCACCCAAAAGAAGAGCGTCTGCACCACGACGCCGGTCACCAAATAGCGATTCACGTCCCGCTCTCGCTCGAGCAGCAGCGACTTGGTGATGATGTGGGGCTGGCAGACGATGGCGACGCCGACCACGATGGTGCAGAAAACGACCTCGAAAGCGTCGCGGAAGAGTGGACTCTCCGGGTTGTAAAGGCCGACCAGATTCGGGTCGATGGCGCGCAGCCGATCGAGGAAGCCGCCGACGCCGTCGGCGAAGTGCTCGACGCCGGAGCCGAGCAGCACCAGGGCGACGATCGACATGATCACGGCCTGGATGGTGTTGGTGTAGACCATCGAGTTGGCGCCGCCGAACATCATGTAGCCGAAGGAAAAAACCACGATGGCGAGCAGAACCGGGATTTCCGCCAGGCCGAGGGAGGCCGCGACGACCTTGGTCAAGCCCACCAGGATCATGACGATAAAGGTCACGAGCAGCAGGGAGAGCACGGCGAAGAAGAGCGCAAAGCCGGGGCTCTTGTAGCGCTCGCCGACCCACTGGGAGAGCGTCAGGGCGCGGATCGAGGCGCCGTAGGTGCGGAAGCCTTTGGTCATCACCACCAGCGAGATCGACATCGCGATCGGCAGCACCACGCACAGTCCGAAGACCGCGCTGAGGCCGAAATAGGCGACCAGGCCGGGATTGATGATGAAGGTGGCGGCGCTGGTGGTCGACGCCGCGAGCGCCAGTCCGACGGCGACGGGGGAGAAGGCGATGCTGCCGACGGCGTAGTCCTCGACGCTTTTATTGCGCCGCGCGCCGCGTACGACCAGCGCCAGGATGGCGGCGACATAGACCGAGATCAGCAGCCAGCTGGCGAGGATCGACGGCTCCACGTCAAGACCCGCCCGGAGCCCGGCCGAGCCCGCTGAGGAAATCCAAGTAGGTGGCGGCGAGCCAACCCGGGTCTTCGACCACCAGCGCGTGGCCGGACGTCGGGTGGACGCGGAGCTCGGCGCCGGCGATGCCGTCGGCGAGGGCCTGGACCCGGGCGGTGGGCATCACCGCGTCGAGCGCCGCGTGCACCACCAGCGTCGGCGCCTGGATGCGGCCGAGCTCGGCGGTGAAGTCGAAGTCTTCGAGACTGCGCAGGATGCCGAGCAGGCCTTCGTACCAAGAGTGGGGGAGGGCGGCGGTCCGGCGCTGCCGCGTCCGCAGGTCCTCGGCGTGGCTTCGCCGGTACGCCGGCGAGTAGAAGTCTTCCAGCAGGGCGTCCCGGAAGGCCTGGCTGCTTTGGCCGCCGAGCACTTGGCGCACCAGCTCCTGGGTCTGGCGCGAGCTCTCGGCCATGCCCGGGGGCGTGCGGTCGACGGCGGTGACCAGGGCCAGCGACCGGAATCGCTCCGGCGCGGTCGCCGAGGCCACCACCGCCACCTCGCCGCCGTAGGACGTGCCCAAGAGGTGGGCGCTTTCGATGTCGAGGGCGTCGAGCAGGCGCAGCACGTCGGGGGCGTGGTCGTCGATTCGCTCCGGCGCCGGACCCGGAGTCAAGAGCTGGCCGCGGAAGTCGCAGCCGAGGACGCGGTAGCCCGCGTCGAGCAGCTCCTCGGTGATCGGCGCCCAGGACGGGTAGGTCATCATGCCGCCGTTCAGCAGCAGCACAATCTCGTCGCCGTGGCCTTGGAGCCGGTGGGTGAGCACGGGGCTCACGGCGTCCGTGCTCACGGCGTCGCTCCAGACGGCGCGGATTGCGCCGGCGCAGCCTCGGGGCGCCCGGCGCGTTCGGCGAGGTAGCGATCGCGCAGCTCGCCCTTGACCACCTTTCCGTAGGCCGTTCGCGGCAGCTCCGCCAAGGTTTCGAAGTGGCGCGGCAGCTTATAGCGCGCCAGGCGC
This sequence comes from Acidobacteriota bacterium, assembly GCA_038747035.1. Taxonomy (GTDB): domain Bacteria; phylum Acidobacteriota; class Thermoanaerobaculia; order Multivoradales; family J023; genus JAUIJL01. Next base: position 4,303 of record JBCDKB010000022.1, read on the forward strand.
TCGCCGAGGAAGTCCCGGAGTTGGTCCGGGTCGATCTCGCCGGAGCGCGGCAGCACAAAAGCGACTCCGATCTCGCCCCATTTCTCGTCCGGAACGCCGACCACGGCGACGTCCTCCACCTCCGGGTGCTGGACCAGCGCCGCTTCGATTTCAGCCGGATAGATATTGACGCCGCCGCTGATGATCATGTCTTTGCTCCGTCCGGCGATAAAGAAGAAGCCGTCCGCGTCGCGGCGCGCCAGGTCGCCGGTGTGGAAGAAACCGTCCGCGTCCAGGGCCGCCGCCGTCGCCGACGGGTTATTCCAATAGCCCTTGCACACGTGGGGGCCGCGGAAGAGCAGCTCGCCGACGACGCCGGTCGGCACGTCCTGGCCGTCTTCGTCCGCCAGCCGAACTTCGGTAAACATCATCGGCTGACCGATGGAGCCGGCCTTGCGGCCGGCGTCGTGTGTGGTCATGGCGAAGCAATTGACGCCGACCTCGGTCATGCCGAAGCCTTGTTTGAACGCGATGTCGCGGCGACGGTAGGCCTCGCTGATGTAGTTCGGCAGCGGTGCGCCGCCGCTGATCAGCCAGCGCACGCCGGACGTATCTACAGTCTGAAAAGCCGGACACTCAAGCAGCATCTTCCAGATCGTCGGCACGCCGAGGGCGACGGTGACGCCCTCGCGTTCGACCGTGCGCCAGATCTCGGCGGTGTCGAATTCGCGGTGCAGCACAACCGCGCCGCCGATCCACACCATGGGTACGAGGAAGGCGAAGAGGCCGCCGGCGTGGTAGAGCGGAGTGAAGATCGAGGTCACATCGTCGCTGCGCAGCTGCCAGCCCGACACGGTGTGCCTGGCGTTGGCGATCAGCATGCGCTGCGGAATCACGACCCCTTTGGGCCGGCCCGTGGTGCCGGAGGTGTAGAGCAGGCCGTAGGTGTCTTCGCCCCGGCTCGGAGTCGGCGTCCACGGGGCGACGAGGTCGACCGTATCGATCAGATCGGCGAAGAAGAGCGTGTCGTCGTCGCCGGCGGCCCCGTCCGCCGTGCCGTCGAGGGCTATCCAGGTCTCGACGTCCACCCGACCCCGGAGCTCGTCGACCACCGGCCGGGCGGCGTCGTCGAAGATCAGCGCCCGCAGGCCGCTGTCGGCCACGATGTGGACCAGCTCGTCGGCGGTAAGGCGGGTGCCCAAGGTGACCAGGATGAAGCCCGCCTTACCGGCGGCGAAGAACGCGTCGAGGTACTCCACCCGGTTGTGGGCCAGGATACCGACGCGGTCCCCTTTGGCGATCCCGAGCGACGTCGCGAAGAGGCGCGCGCAGCGCTCGGCCCGCCGGTCGAGCTCGCGGTAGGTCAGCCGAAGGTCGGTTTCGACCTCGACCAAAGCCGGCGCGTCGGGGGTGAGTCGGGCGCGTTCGCCCAAAAGGTCAGCGGTGCTCATGCCATCTCCTAGAGAGTCCCGTTCAGGCGGCGGTGGCGTCGACCGGGCCCCAGCGGATCGCCGACGCGGACCAGGCGTAGCCGATGCCGGCGGCGACCATGACCATCAGCATGCCGTCGCGCAGTCGGCCCGACTCGAGGCCGAGCTGGATCGAGAGCGGCTGGTCTTGCTGGCCGATATGGCCGTAGTCGGCGAGGTAGTAGCTCTGCGCCTCGTCGAGGCCGACTTCGCCCAGGATGTAGCGGTGGGCCGACGGCTTCATGTGCAGGATGTTGAGGAAATCGATATCGCCGCGGGCGCAGCCGCTCTTGCGCAGCGCGCCGTCGATGACCGCGAGGAAATTCGGCATCGACACCGGGTCCAGGCGCTCCTTCAGGCCCCGCGGATCCGGGCAGTCGAAGGCTGCGCGCCCGGCCGCCGTCGCCGACTCGCTCCACGGCTCGACGGTACCGCCGGCGGGGATGATGATGTCGAGGGAGAACGAGCCGTCGACGAGGACCGAAGACCCCAGGAGCTGATTGCGGCCCAGGTTGCGGCGCAGCACCAAAGCGCCGCCGCCGGCCGCCAGGCCGAAGAGGAAGCGCGTGCGGTGGTTGGTGTAGTCGAGGAAGTCGCCGTTGCGGTAGCCGCCGGCGATCAGCACCGTCGAGAGCTCCGGGTCGGCCATCATCATGCCCTTGGCCATCTCGAGGGTGGCCATGGTGGTGGCGCAGCGCATCTGGACGTCGATGGCCCAGGCGTTGGTGGCGCCGACGTCGTGGGCCAGCTTGATGCCCGCCGTCCACAGGGGGTGCTCCTTCCACTCCTCGGTGGTGCAGAGCACCAGGTCGACCTCCGCCGGGTCGATGCCGGCGTCGTCCAAGGCGGCGCGGGCGGCGCGGGTGGCCATGGCGTTGGTGTGGTCGTCGGGGCCGGGAACCGGCTTGCGGCGGATGCCCATCTTGTCGACGATCACCGCCTCCGGAATCCCGGAACGCTCCGCCAGCTCCGCCGCCGACATGAAGGTCTGCGGAATGTAGGTGCCGACGCCGGCGACGCCGACGTGGTCGCGTGGCGGGCGAGGCGAGCTCAGGCCCACGGCGCCGGTCACGGTCCGCACGGGTTGGAGTAGCCGGCGCAGCAGGCCGTGCCGGTGCAGCCGGTGCGCAGCATATTGACCTGGATCGGGCCGGTCTCGTTCTTCGCCCGGTAGTGGCCGACGCCGTCGGCGTCGCCGCCCAGCAGGTTGAAGATCGTCCAGTCCGTGAAGTCGAAGTCGAAGTTGGACGCCGGCGTGCCGAAGCCGACGTCGAGCTGGGACCGGACGTTGGAGCGGCTATCGAAGAGCGCCGTGTCGCCGCAGCCCGAGGACGAGCTGGAGGTGCCGCAGAGCACCTCGTCGTGGATGTCGGCGCCGATCGTGTAGAACCAGGTGCTTTGGCCCGCGGGGTCGTCGCGGAAGCCGCCGTTGCCCATGCGCGGATTCCACGAGAACCAGCTGTGGGGGTGGAGGCCGAAGATGTCGCTATTGAAAACGTTCTGCGAGCCGCAGGTCGGGAAGAGCGGATTGCCCGGGCCCACGGCCCAGCACGAGGAGAGGCCGCGGAGCGCGCCGGCGATGCCGATGAAGCGGCGCACCGAGCCCCAGGCGTTGTCTTCCTCGATGGCGTAGAGCGACAGGGTGACGCCGAGGGAGTGGGAGACCACGTCGACCTGGCTCGAGCCGGTGTAAGCGAGCACGTCGTCGAGGAAATCGGCGATCAGGTCCGCCTTCGACGGCCGGTGGTAGTTGAGCTGGGGCGCGGCGCGCTCGGCGGGGGAGAGCCAGTTGACGCCGAAGAGCTCGCAGTCGCTATAGCCGTCGGCGCGGAACGTGTCGTAGACCGACGCCGCGCCCGTGGAGGTCTGGGCGTCGAAATTCTTGGCCTCGTCGCCGTTGCCGTGGATGAAGACCACCGGCGTGCGCGTCGCCGCGCAGGCGCCGCCGCCGAAGCCGCCCCACGGCGCGTCGCTCGGCGAGAAGCCGCCGGCGAATTGATTCGCTCCGCCGTTGACGTCGAGGGCCGCGGCGACGCTCGGCAGCGTGAGCACGGCGGCGAGGGAGAGCGCGAGGGGAAGGAGTCGGAGTGGACTTGGGCTCTTCGGCATGGGGGCTCCTCTGCGGTAGGGGGGCGTTGGATTGCGGTCGGGGGCTAGCGTTCGGAGTCGAGGGCCGCTTTGAGCTGGGGAATCAGCGCCGCAGGGCACTCCACCTGGGGCACGTGGCCGCACTTCGGAATCTGGCGAAGCTCGGCGTCGGGGAGGCCGGCCATCAGGACCTTTGGAAACTCGGCCCCGAGCAGCCGGTCGGCGACGCCCCAGAGGATCTCGATCCTCGGCTTGATCTCGCCGAGCCGGCCTTCGAGCAGGTAGCCTTCGAGGTCGTCCGGGGCCGCGAACATGCGCTGCGCCTGGCCGCCCTCGACCCGCGCCACGAGGTCGTCGAGCATCGCGTCGGGCGTCGCCGGCGACGACGGGTCGCGGATCGCCGCCATCAAGGCCCGGGCCTCGTCGCGGCTGGCGGGCATCAAGCCGACGCCGGCGTCTTGCCCGCGCGGGGCGATCGGCCCGCCGTTGATCAAGACCGCCTTCTCGACCCACTCCGGATGCCGGTGGGCGACCAGCGCCGAGAGCCAGGCGCCCATGGAGTTGCCGACCAGCGTCACCGGTTGCTTAGCCGCGTGGGCATGGGCTTTGAGCCAGCCTTCGACGCCGCCGTAGACCGTGCCCATGGGCAGCGGCCCAGCCGACGGAGCGCTGTCGCCGTGGCCCGGCAGGTCAAGCAGGAAGAGCTGGCGGCCGTCGCCGATCAACCGTGTCACCAGCAGCCACGTCGCCGCCTGGTCGGCGACGCCGTGCAGCAGCACAACCGGTTGGCCCTCGCCCTTCTGCCACCACACGAGCTCGTGGCCGTTGACAAGGGCGCTGTGGCGCTCGAAGCCGTAGACCGGCAGCTGGGCGCGGGCGAGGGTGACGAGGGTGGCGATCGGCCCCGGCTTTGGTGAGTCTTCCGGCGGTTTGGGGGCGTCGGCCAGCGCTGTCGAAGCGAGGGCGACGCTGAGCACGCCGGCGAGGCCGGTCCGGACGGCGGTCGCGAGGCGTCCGGTGGAGTCCAGTTTTGTGGAAAGTGCCGTCAGCATGGGACTTGTCCTCCTAGAGCCGGAAGGCGGCGCCGGCCTGGTTGTAGCCGACGCCGGAGCCGATGAAGACCACGAGATCGCCGGGTTCCGCCTTGCCCTGCTCGAGGGCGTCGTCGAAGGCCATCGCCAGGCAGGCGGAGCCGGTGTAGCCCCACTTCTCCATGACCGTGTGGGTGCGCTCCATCGGCAGCTCGAGCGTCGCCATGACGTGCTCGACCGACGGCCGGCGGACCTGGGTGAAGATCGCCAGGTCGATGTCGCTCACTTCGAAACCGCCGTCCTTGGCCAGGCGGCGCACGAGGCGCGGCCAGCCGTCGTGGTTGACGTCGGGGGGGTAGCGTTCGACCAGCCGGACCTGGGTGCGCCCGGCCTCGACGGCTTCGACCGACGCCGGCTCCTTGGTGCCGCCGGCGAAAATGCCCCAGCGATCGGCGTAGGACCCGTCGGCCTGGGCGGCGGCGACCACGAAGCCCGGGGCGTCGCCGGCTTCGAGCACCGCGGCGCCGGCGCCGTCGCCGTAGAAGAAGATCGTGGGGTCGTCGGGGTCGGCGAGGCGCTGCATCAAATAGACGCCGACCACAAGCACCGTGCCGATCGCCGGGTTGGCCTGGATCCAGCCGGCGGCCGTCGCTAGACCGGTGGGGAAGGACGCGCAGGCGCAGCCGATGTCGAAGGTGCCGGCCCGGCTCGCGCCGAGCTTGTGCTGGAGCACCGTCGACGTCGCCGGCGTGAGGTAGTCCGGCGTATCGGTGCAGACGATCAAGAGATCCACGTCCTCCGCCGACCGGCCCGCCCGGTCGAGCGCCTGGCGGGCCGCCGGCAGGGCGAGGTCGGACGTCGCCCAGGTCTCCGGCACGTAGAAGCGCCGGGTGATGCCGGTGGTGGCCTCCAGCTCGTCGACGGCGTCGCCGAGGTCGGCGAAACGTCGGCGGAGCTCGTCGTTATGCACTTCGACCGGCGGCAGGCAGCGGCCGGTGGCGACGATGCGGGCGGATCGCGTCATGTGCCGAGCACCAGGCCTCCGTCGACGGACAGGACCGCGCCGCTCACGAACGATGACGCGTCGGAGGCGAGCCACAGGTAGACCTCGGCGACCTCGTCGGTGGTACCGAGGCGGGCCAATGGGGTGCGGCCCGCCATCGTGTCGAGGATCTTCGTCGGCATGCTCTCCACCATGTCGGTGGCGATGAAGCCCGGCGCCACGGCATTGGCGCGGATGCCGTAGCGACCGAGCTCGCGCGCCCAGCCGCGGGTCATATTGATGACGCCGGCCTTGGTCGCCGCGTAGTTGGTCTGGCCGAAGTTGCCGTAGAGGCCGACCACCGACGAGGCGCTCAGGATCACCCCCCGGCCGGCGGCGATCATGTGCGGCGCCACGGCGCGGGTGCACAGGAAAACCCCCTTGAGGTTGACGTTGACGACGGCGTCGAAGTCGGCGTCGCTCATCGTCGACACGACCTCGCCGCCGCGCCATTTCACCAGCTGGGAGTCGCGCAGAATGCCGGCGTTATTGACCAGCACGTCGACTTGCCCCCAGCGTTCGACGACCGCGGCGACCGCCGCCTCGACGGCGTCGCCGTCGGTGACGTCGACCTCAGCGGCCATGGCTTCGCCGCCCGCCGCTTCGAGCTCGGACGCCAAGGCGTCGCCGTCCTTGAAGTGGCGGTCCCACGCCGCGACTTTGGCGCCTTCGGCGGCGAACCGCGTCGCCGTCGTGCGTCCGATCCCGGCGCCCGCGCCGGTGACGATCACCACGCGGCCGTTCAATCCTGTTTCGATCATCGAGTGCTCCTCAGCTCGTCAGTTTCAGGTCCACAAGGGATCAGAACTTATAACCGAGGGTCGCCGTCACGGTGCGCGGCGCGCCGAAGGAGCCTTGGATGACGCCGAGCACGGGGATGTTGTAGCCGTTGGTCAGGTACTCCTCATCCGTCAGGTTCTTGCCGTTGACGGTGGCTTGCCAGGTGCCGTCGCCGGAGAGCCAGGAGATCCAGGCGTTGACCAGGTCGAAGGACGGCTGGGTGAGCGGCAGCAGCGGCTGGGTCGGATTGCGCGGATCGGGGCCGCCTTCGTTCGTCAGCACCGAGTCGTCGCGGTAGGCGTAGCCGACGCTGCTGGTGATCAGGCCGCCGAAGGCCGGGAAGTTGAAGTTCAGGTTGATCGCACCGGTCCACTCCGGCGTGTTGCTGAGCACCTGGGTGTCGACGAAGCCGTCACCGTTCTCGTCCAGGAACTCGTCCGGGTCGGCGTCGAGGTAGCTGAGGTTGCCGGAGATGCCGAACCAGTAGGCGGTGGGCGACGTCCAGTCCCACTCGACTTCGAGGCCGCTTAGGGTGGCGCTGCCGGCGTTCAGGAAGTTGCCGAAGAACGAGTCGTCGGAGCCGTCGCCGTCGGAGTCGAAGGAGGTGAAGGTGCTGACCTGGATGTCTTCGTAGTCGCCGTAGAAGGCCGCCAGGTTGAGCACCAGGCTGCGGTCGGCGAGCACCGACTTCAGGCCGACCTCGGCGACGGTGAGCTCCTCGTCTTCGAAGGGCTCGGCCGACTGCGGAAAGGCCGTGGCCTGGGCGCGGACGTTGAAACCGCCGCTCTTGAAGCCGCGGGAGAGGGTGATGTAGCCGAGCACGTCGTCGGTGATGGCGTAATCGAGGCCGAGCTTCGGCGACACCGACGAAAACGTCTCGCTCTGGTCGTAGTCGGCGGTCACCGCGGCGACGGTGGTGAAGGTGTCGTCGGTATAGGCGGCGTTAAACGCGACCCCGCGCTTCTCTTCTTCGGTGACCCGCAGGCCGAAGTTGAAGTTCAGCCGATCCGAGACGGCGTAGGTGCCCTCGCCGAAGAGCGCGAAGGACTCGGTATCGGTGGTGCCTTCGGTGGTGCCGAAGATGCTGTTGAAGAAGATGTTCTGGACCAGGCCGCCGGCGGTGCCGTCGAAGTAGTAAAGGCCGAAGACTCCGTCGAGGCGCTCACCGCCGTCGTAGATGAACTGGAACTCCTGCGACGTCTGCTCGTCGAAGTAGGTGGCGATGACGTCGGTGATGCGGGCCGGTGTGGTGTCGAAGTCGATATTGTTCTGGCTGTCGGACTCGCGGTAAGCGGTGATCGACTTGAATCGCCAGTCGTCGTTGATGCGCCAGTCCACCGTCACCGAGTAGCCCTCGGAGTCGGTGGAATTCAGCGGCTCGAGGCCGCTTTGGGTATCGAAAATATTGTCGAGGGGCTCGCAGGCCTCGCCCAGGAAGACCAAGCAGAACGGATTCGCTTCAAGGCGCGTCAGGCCCTTCGGTTCGGCGTTGTCCTCCGTGCGATCCAGACGCAGCTTGACGGTGACGTCTTCGGAGGCGAGCCAGTCGAAGGCCAGTCTGTAGGCCTGGGTGTCCTTGTCCGAGACGTCGCGCCCGGTGAACAGATTCGTGCCGTAGCCGTCGTGCTGGAGAGACGCCACCGCGACCTTGGCGCGGAGCTTGCCGGGGATGAGGGCGCCGCTGACCGAGGCCTTGAAGTCGACGGTGCCGAAGTCGCCGCCGGTCAGGCTGACGCCGCCGTCGAGCTCGTCACCGAGCGGCCGGCTGACGTATTTGATGGCGCCGCCGATGGTGTTCTTGCCGTAGAGCGTGCCCTGGGGGCCGCGCAGGACCTCGATTTGACCGACGTCGAAAACGTCGAGCAGTGCGCCCTGGGGGCGGGCCATATAGACGTCATCGAGGTAAAGGCCGACGCCGGGGTCGACACCCCACAGCGGATCCGCCTGGCCGATGCCGCGCATGAAGGCGGTGAGGGTCGTGCTCTGGTTGCGGCCGGGGTAGATCGACAGATTCGGCACGCTCGCCTGCAGCTCGGAGAGGTCGGCGACGCCGCTATCTTCGAGCACGTCGGCGGAGATCACGCTGACCGCGACCGGCACCTCCTGGATATTCTCTTCGCGCTTGCGGGCGGTGACGAAGATCTCGTCGTCGACCTGGTCGGCGAGCGGCTCGGCGTCGGCGGCTCCCTGGGTCTCGGCGGCGTCTTGGGCTTGGGCCGGGTGGGCCCAGAGGGCGGATAGCGTGACGAAGCCGGCGAGGAAGAGAAGTCTGAGCATGGTGTGTCTCCAGGTCACAATCAACGGGACTGGCGGTCAGGATCGGTGGCGGCGGGTGATCGCCGCCCGGGGCGAGGCTTTAGCGGTCAAAGCTCGGCGCCGGGGTCGTCGGGGTTCCCGGGGGCCGGCTGATCTCTGGGGAAGAGGCCGTAGCGCAGCAGTCGAATGAACTCGGTGGTCGCCTTGCCGGGCTCCATGCCGAAGTGCATGGGGGCGCCGAAGCACTTCTCGACGGTGTAGTAATAGAAAAGCCAGCGGGTCGCGAGGATCACGCCGACGAGCGGGTCCACGTCGCCGATGTCGCCCGCGGCTTTGCGCGCCTCGAGCTTGTCGCCGTAGAGCTCCCGGAAGCGGGTCGCCATGCCTTCGTAGAAGGTGCGAATGTGCTCGCCCTGGAATTCCACGACGTCGACGTAAATGAGCAGAATGTAGGCCTGGTTCTCCTCGACGGCGGCTTCGATTTCCGCCGCCATCTCCTCTAGGTCTTCCGGAAAGCCGGCGCGCGCAAAGAGCTGCTGGAGCGGATGGTCCGGGTTCAGGAGGCGGCCCCAATAGTCGTCGAGCAGGCGCTGGAAGAGCGCTTCCTTATTGGGGAAGTGGTGGTAGAGGTTGCCCATCGAGAGCCCGGACTTGTCGGCGATCTCGCGCATCGTGGTGGCGCCGAAGCCTTGGCTCGAGAAGAGCTCGAGGGCGGCGTCAAGCGCTTGTTGGTAGGACGCGATGGATCGTTCTTGTTTGCGGCGCGGCATGGGTTCTCCGGTGGCGGCAGGTCGTTTAATCGATTGTGCGCGGTGCTTTAAATCGATTGTACGGATCTATGTCCGCACGGACCGATGCTGCCGAGTGACCGCTCGGTAGTTAAACCGAGCGCCCGCTCGGTATTATCGAGAAGCACCCCGGCAGTGTCAAGGCGAGGCTGATCCTTTGAGCAGCTCCGGCGGCGGGGCGCGGCGTCGGGCCGGTCCTAGATTCCGTAGAATGGGCCGCCCGGCCCCCCGAATCGCGTCGATGATCGACGCCCGAGGACTCTCGCCATGACTTCGAAAAGATCCCTAGCCGTCGCCGCCCTCGCGGGCTTCCTGCTGCTCTCCGCCGCCGCCGGGGCCGAGTCGCCGGCGACCACGACGCTCGCCGGCGCCTTCAGCGCCGTCGCCGCGGACGGCACCGAAGTGACCTACACCTTCACCGCCGACGGCCAAGTCAACTGGACCCTCAGCGACGAAGGCTTCACCCAGCAATTCCCCGACGGCATCGATGGCGACTACAAAATCGTCCCCAAGGAGCCCCACTGGACGATTGACATCAGCAACTTCAACCACCCCATGTTCCAGGGCGTGGCTTTCCTCGGCATCCTCGAAGTCCTCGATAAAAACAGCTTCCGCATGGAAGGCGCGCCGAGCCGTTCGGGAGACCGCCTCCAGGCCTTCTCTGAAGAGGCCCTCGTCTTCACCCGGAGCGAGTAACTTCGATGCTGGACCTCAGTTGACGGCGCGGCTGGATGGGGCCGGGAAGTTCAGCTCGCGGTTCTTGACGCCGTGGGCGGTGAAGCGCATGAGCTGGGACCCGCGCAGGGTCTGGAACGACAGCATGCCCATCTCAATATCGGTGAAGTAGATGGCCACCGCCAGCTGGCCGTCGAGCAGGGCCGTGCCGTGGAGGAAGCGCTGGGGCTTGAGGTAGACCCACTGGCGGTTGGTGACGCCGGCGGCGTTGCCGTAGACCTTTTTCGCGACGGTTTTGCAGAGCTCGGTGAGCAGCACGCTCTTGACCGGCTTGCCGTGGTCCATGAACTCGCGGTGGTCGCCGAAATGGTCAAAGAAAAACTCCCACGGCTCCGAGAACTTCTCGGCGGTTTGGATCAGGGTCTTGAGCTCGTTCAACTTGGAGAGATCAATCACGGCGTCCTCGGTGATTTGTCGGTGCGGCGTGCGAAATAGCGGTTGACGCTGTCGTAGGGCCGGTAGGCGGTGAGCATGTCGTAGCCGTGGCTCTCGAAGTACTCGCGGAGCGCCTGACTCTCCACACCGCCCTTCATTTCTATGCACACGAGCTCGGGGGCGAAGCGTTCGATGTCGAATCCTGCGAGGGCCTTCTCTTCTCCCCCCTCAATATCCATCGACAGGAAGTCGATGCGCTCCACCTCCAGCCGGTCGAGCAGGTCGTTCAGGGTGATCTGGGGGACTTCGATCACTCGCGCCGTCCGGTCAGCCACTTTGCGGAAACGATCTTTCCAGGACGGGTCCGTGGATGACAGATCGCCCAAGGCGTAAAAAGGTATCGTGCCGCCGGACCGATCCGTCACGGCATAGGCTTCAAAGCGGGATCCGGGCCGGTTCTTTTCATATCCCTTTCGGTAGCGCTCCAAAGCGTCGACGCTGACCCCGGTCCAGTCGAGGTGCTTCTCAAGATAGAGCGTCGTACTGTTGTTCTTCCAGGGCCCCGCCCCGACGTCGAGGAAAACGCCTCCGCGGCGATCCTGGAAGAAATCGCGGATGACCAGCTCTTCGTCGTTCTGGGAATAGAGTTTGGTCTCGGTGTGGAGGATCCGGCTGGGTGGCTTCTCTTGCACCTGGGTGGTGTCGGCGGATTGGGCCGCCAGTTGAGGCCCCAGTGCCCAGGCCCCGACGATCCCCAGTCCGGTGACCGCGACCGCGGCGAGTCGACGAAGGACGACCCGGCGTCGCCGGGGGGCGGCGTTGGGGGATTGTTCGTTGAGAGGGCTCGTCGTCACCGGTCGATCCTCGGGCGGATAGTCTGGGTTGGGGGATCCGTCGCGTTTCCCGGTGGGGGCGCGAAACGCCAAAGAAATTACCACGGGGATCAGCGGCGCTCGGGGCTTTCGGGTGGCCGCCTCATCGCGCCGCCGTCGCCGCCGATTCGGCCAACCGGCGGTAAAGCTCGACGGTCTGCGGATTCGCCCAGCCCCAGCCGGCGAAGGGCTCGATACAGGCTTCGAATCGCCGGTGGGCGTCGTCGTTGAGGCCGCGGCCTGCGAGCGCCGCCGCGATGCCGCACTCCGCTTTGGCCCACAAGGGGTGGGGCGGCGGGTAGTGCCCTTCGAAGCTGGTGGACAGGCCCCGGTAAGTCGCCTCGGCGTCTTCGAATTGCCCGGTCTCGAGGTAGGCGAGGCCGAGCAGGCTTTCGTGGATCGCCAGCACGATCGTATCGAGTGGGGGCTCGGTAGCTTCTAGGCGCGCCGCCAGGGATTGAAGTCTGGGCAAGGCGACCCGGGCGCCCTCGGAACGGAGCCGCAGGCCTTCGATCTGAATTTCGATCAGGGCGGCGTCGCGGGGCGTCGCGCCGCCGTCGGGGCCGAGCTCTTCAAGCAGGGCCCGGGCCTCGTCGAATCGCCCCTGGAATTCGATCACATAGGCCAGGTTGCGAAACGTATTCTGAGTCTCGACGTGGCCGAGGTCGAAGAGCTGGCGGTGGAGCGCCAGGGACTGGCCGAGGGCTTCCTCCGCCTCCGGCCAGCGGCGGCCGGCGGCCAAAGTGGTGCCGAGGTTGTTGAGGGCCTTGGCCACCGCCGCCGACTCAGGTCCGTAGATCGCCCGGCTACGCTCGACGAGATCGCGGTCGAGCTCCTGGGCTTCTTCGAACCGATTGAGGTTGGTGAGCGTCACCGAGATATTGGCCATGATCACGACGGCGAAAGGATGGTCCTCGCCGAGCAGCTTCTCGACGAGCTCGCCCGACTGCTCGAAGAGCGCCAGCGCCTCCTTGAGCCGTCCTTCGGCCAGCCGAGCGAGGCCGAGGTTATTCAAGACGTCGGCGGTGCCGAGGCCGGGCTCGGGCTCGAGGTGGCGGCGTTTTTCGAGGGCTTCGTCGAGCAGCTGGGACCGCTCCGGAGACGCCGGCGGTAGGGCGTTGGCCACGGCCTCCAGGCTCACCGGAATCGACGGGTCGTCCTCCCCGAGGGCTTTCCGGCGCAGATCGAGGGCGCGGCGCAGCGTGTCGAGGCCGACGTCGCGGTCGCCGGAGGTGACCTCGAGGGACCCCAGGTCGTGGAGGATCTCAAGCGTTGCGCGGTCGTCCCAGCCGGCGAGCTCGACCTGCTGCTCCAGCGCGCCCTGGAGCAGCTCGCGGCTGCGGTCGAAGCGACTGTGGGCGCGGTGCACGGTGCCGAGGATGTGGCGCATCTTGGCCTGGACCACGCCCTCGCCGTCGAGGCCGGCGATCACCCGGTCCGAGTGCTCGTCGAGCAGCTCCTCGACGGTCATGGCGCCGCTGCCGGGGCGGTGGATGGGATTCGTGGTCTCGAAAAGATCGACGAGCACCTGGGTGACCTGCTCGGCGGTGTCCCGGTCGAGGCGGGCGGCGTCGCGCTCGCGCTGCAGGGCCTTGGACTGGAGGGTGCTCTGGGCGGCGAAGGCGAGTAGCGACATGATGAAGACCCCGACGGCGGCGGTCTGCCAGGCGTGTCGCCTGAGGAAGAGCGCCGTGCGATAAGCCGGCGTGCCGGAGCGGGCGCGCACCGGCTCGCTGACGAGGTGCCGACGCACCTCGTCGGCGAGCTGTTCCGCCGACTGGTAGCGGCGATCCGGATCCTTGGCGAGGGCGCGGAGCGCGACCGCGTCGAGGTCGCCGCGGAGCCGCTTGGCCCAGGCCGCTGGCGCGGCGGCGCTCGGCGGTATCGGGTCGCGTCGGCAGATCGCTTCCTCGAGCTCTTCTCGGGTCTTATCGGCGGCGGGGAACGGCTTCGCCCCGGTCAGCAGCTGGTAGAGCAGGACGCCGAGGGCCCAGACGTCGGTGGCGGTGGTCACGGCCTGGCCCTGCACCTGCTCGGGGGCGGCGTGCTCCGGCGTCAGCAGGCGGAGCCCCTGGGTCGCTCCGGTCGCTCCGGCCGATCCTGCCGACCGGACCGGCTCCCGGACGTCGGCGCTTGCGGTCGGGTCTGGCTCGCTGACCGGCGCGGTGAGCAGCTTGGCGATGCCGAAATCGAGCAGCTTCACGTCGCCGCCGTCGCTGACCAGGATATTCGACGGCTTGAGGTCGCGGTGCACGATCAGCCGGCCGTGGGCGTGGTGGACGGCGTCGCAGACCGTTTGGAAAAGGCCGAGGCGCTGGCGCAGGTCGAGGCCGCGGTCCTCCGCATATTGGGTGATCGGCAGGCCGTCGACGTAGGGCAAGACGAGGAACGGCCGACCGTCCGTGGTGACGCCGCCGTCGAGGATATTGGCGATGTGGGGGTGGGTGAGACCGGCCAGGATCTGGCGCTCGCGGCGGAAGCGTTCGTCGAGCTCGGGGTTGCGGAGGCCCGGGCTCAGGACCTTGATCGCCACCCGCTGTTGATACGCGTCGACGCGCTCCGCGAGGTAGACCGTGCCCATGCCGCCGCGGCCGATTTCCCGCTGCACCAGATAAGCGCCGAGGCGTTGCCCCGCCAGGTCCCCGTCGCCGGCGCGCTGGGCCTTGAGCAGCCGCCCTTCGATGCGCAGCTGGGAGTCGTCGCGGTGGCCGCGCGACATCTTGAGCACGGCCCGCTCGAGATCACGGTCGCCGGCGCAGGCGTCGCGGAGCCACTCGTCGCGTTGCCCTTCTTCGACCTCGAGCAGGTCGAGGAAGAGGCTCTGTATGTGCTTCCAGCGATCTGTATCCATATCGACTCCCGGGCCTTGGGGCCGCGCCGTCGACGTCGGCAGCTGCGTGCTGACGACTCCTACTCGGACCCGCGACTTTCCTCGGGGGGATCGGACATATCCACCCCGAGATCGTCGGCCACCTCCTGGCGCAGCCACGCCCGGGCGCTGATCCAGTCCCGGCGCGCCGTGCGCACCGAGATGCCGAGGGCGCTCGAGATCTCTTGCATTTCGAGGCCGCCGAAAAACCGGAGCTGGACCACCAAGGACGCCCGCTCGTAAACGGGGGCGAGCCGCTCCAGCGCATCGTCAAGCGCCAGGATCTCGTCGGCTTCGGGGGCCGACATCACTTCGCTCGCCTCTTCGAGGGAAACCGGCGCGACGCCCGATCCACGCTTCAGACGCTTCCGGGCCCGCGCGTAGTCCGCCAGGATTCGCCGCATGGTCAAGCTCGCGGCGCCGAAGAATTGCGAGCGGTCCCGGGCGGAGATCTGGCGATTCTCCACCAGGCGCAAGTAGGCCTCGTTGACCAGCGCCGTCGTGGCGAGGGTGTGGCCCCGGCGCTCCCGGCGCAGGTTCTCCCGCGCGATGCGCCGCAGCTCGCCGTAGAGCTGGGGAATCAGGGCGTCAAAGGCTTCACTATCGCCGGCGCGGAGCTGCTGCAGGAGCTCGGTGACCTCGCCCTGCGGATTGTCGACGGGACCCGCCATGCCCAGAAGCTACAACAACCCACCGAGGCCCGCCACCGATGCGGGGCGGCCCAGGCGGAAGGGCCAGAGATCCGAACCGCGCCCGTTCCGTGACGCGCGCCGCTCCGTGGCGCTACGCGACGACGTTTAGGACTAAACGCCAGCCTACGGGGCAGCCGCCGCCAGCTCGTCCCGGGCTTTCATCAAAGCGAAGCCGAGCAGGTTGCGGCCGCGCCATTGATTGGGGTCGAGGGCCTTCGGGTTGGAGGCGCCGTAGCCGATGCCCCAGATGATGTCGCGGGGGCTGGCTTCGACCAGCACCCAGTCGCCGGTGCCGAGCAGATAGTCACGGAGCTCTGGGGTGCCGCTGAACTTCGCCACGCTGCCGCGGGTCACGATCTCGAAGCGGTGGGCCTTCCAGGTCTCCTGGTCAAAACCGGCGACCTTGCGGCCGAAGGCTTTGGCGTCACGGGGAGAGTCGGCGTCGAGGATGGCGTCAAGCATCGCCGGATCGTCGAAGAGCCGCGCCTTTTCCGCCATCATGAAATGCTCCGCCGTCGGGTAGGACACGCCGTCGACGTCGAAGGGCGTCGGGAACCACTGGCTAAAGACCCACGGTCCAACCTCGGCGTCGGCTTTGGGGGTGTGGCCCCAGAAGAAGAGGAACTCCAGGTCGAGTCCCCGGTTGCAGGCTTCCTGGAGAGCTTCTCGGCTGTATAGGCGAGCGCCAGTCATCGTCTTGAGCTCCCGATGGGAAATAAAAGGTGCGCGGGACCTCACTCCGCGGTGAGCGGAGCGAGTCGCGGGGCTTCGAGCAGAAGGTAGAGCACGTTGTCGCTGAATTCCGGCGTTGACGTCAGGCCCAAGTGGTCGGCGAATAAGAATTGCACGCTGTGCCAGTCGATCGGCGTTTGCAGTCGGGGGGTGAGTTCTTGGCCCTGCCGCTCGTCCATCAGCGCGCTGCTGCGCAGCACGGTGCCGTCACCGGCGCCTTCGGAGAGCACCTCCAGGCGGCCTTTGTCGGCGTTGTGGCGGACCTTGGCGACGGTGGGCTCGGCGTCTCCGGCGAAGAGCAGGAGCTGGGTCGACGGCGGCGCCCGCGCCGGCAGGTCGAGGGCGGCGTGGAAGTGGCGGGCCCGCTCGAGGCCCTTCGAGAGGTGATCCAGCGCCACCCGGCGCCGGTCGGCGGCGTCCAGATCGGGCAAGAGCTGCGCCAGGACTTCGGCCTGGTCGGGGTCGGCGAGGCCCCAGCCCCGCTGCCGCCAAAGGTCGGCGTCCAGGACGTCTTCGGCTCGTCCCGCGTCGTCGACCAGCAGGGCGTGCCGGGGGCGCGGCAGCAGCTGGTAGAGCGACGGGAGGGTGCCGATCAGGGTGGGCTCGAAGAGCGGCGTGAAGGGGCCGAATTTGCGCCCCTCGACGAGCTGGATCAGCGCATCCGTGGCGCCGGCGTTGGGCGTCCCGACCAGGACCGCCCGCTCCACCAGCTCGGCGCCGGCCCACGTCAGCTCGGGCAGCGATCCGTCGGCGGGCAGGTCGGCGTCGCCGTAACGCAGCATGTAGCGCAGCACCAGGCCGCCCATCGAGTGGGCGATGACGTCGAAGCGGATGGGCTCCGAGTCGTCGAGCTCGCGCTTGCGTCGCTCTTCCTCGACGTAGGCCCGCCGCTCCTTCAGGAAGCGGTAGAGGCGCTGGGCGCTCTCGACGTTGTCGCGCCGCCAGTCGTAGCCGAATTGGAAGCAGTTGAAGTGATCGTCGCCGTAGTCCAAGCGCAGGTCCCGGTCCCGGTAGCCGCCGGCGCCGAGGGTCGCCAAAATCTCGACGTAGGCCTGGAGCTCGATCGGTAGCCCGGCGAGGCGCACTTCGACGCTCTCGAGCACGCCGCGCACCACCACGTCGTCGGTGAGCGCCGAGAGCTCTTCGCCCGTCGCCATCGGCAGCGCAAAGGTGCGCGCCCCTTCCTCCTCTTGGGGGTCGATCGCCGAGCCCCCGAAAGCGCCCCACACGACCTGGCCGGTGTCGCCGTGCACCAGCTTGGTGCCGAGTATGCCGGGCACCACCACCACCGGGTTGCGGTCCGAGTTGTTGCGGGCGACCTGGTCGTAGATCCCCTGCAGGTCGGCGACGTCCACCGACGTCTTGCAGCCGACGAGGCTTGCGATCACCAAGAGCCAGAGGACGGCGCCGAAGGCGCGGGCGGCGGAGGGGGAGTCGGAGGTCATCACCGCCAAAGATATCGTGAAACCACCACCGGCCGGCTCGTCCCTGGATCGGCTCGTCGCCCCCGGCCCGGTGCGCGGGAGCGCGGGAGCTCCGGTAGGATCGCGATCCTCTATGGACGACCTCGCCAGCTACCCGACCCTCGCCCCGGTCCAGCAGCTTTCTGGCGAGGTCCGTCGCGTGCCCTCGGTGCAGGGCATGTTGCAGCAGCAGGAGACGCTGCGGACGATCATCGAGTCGATTAGCAGCGAGCTGGAGCTGCGGCCGCTGCTGACCCGCATCGTCGGCCACGCGTGTGAGCTGCTCGGGGCGTGGGACGGAGGCATCGGACTCTATGATCCGCACCGCGGCGTGATTCGCATGGAGGCGACCCACAATATGCCCGAAGACGAGCTCGGCGGCGAGTTCGGACCGGGCACGGGCCTCGCCGGGCAGGTGCTCGCGACCCGCAGCGTCGTGTCGTTCCAGTCCTATCGCCAGGTGCCGTCGGCGACGCGGCGGGATCGCAATCATTTTGCCGTGCTCGGCGTGCCGATCGCCTGGCAGGACCGGATGATCGGCTTCTTCGGCCTCGGCGCGCCGCTGCCGCGGCAATTCGACGGCGCCGACGCCGAAATTCTCCAGCTCTTCGGCCGCCACGCGGCGATCGCGATTCAGAACGCCCGCCGCTATGAGCGCGAGCAGCAGCGGGCGCGCCGGTGGGCGATGGTGGCGCGCATCGGGCGTATGGCGGCGTCGGGGCTTGAATTGAAGACCCTGCTCAGCCGCGCGGCGGATGAGATCCACGGTAGCCTGGGCTACGCCAATATCGCCATTCCGCTGGTCGACCGGGCCGACCCGTCGCGCCTGGAGATCGAAGTCTTCGGCGGCCGCTACCGCGAGCTGCTCTCCGGCACCGTCCACCACCTGCCGATCGCCCGGGGCATCATGGGCGCCGCCGTGCGCGAGCGCCGGATCCAGCGCGTCGACGACGTGCGGCGGGATCCCCGCTACGTGCCGGCCCCCGGCGTCACCGGCATTGAGGCCGAGCTCGCCGTACCGATCCTGCTCGGCGATGAAGTGCTGGGCGTGCTGAATATCGAGAGTGCCTCGCCGTTCACCGAAGATGACGTTAATAGTCTGCGGGTCGTCGCCGACCACTTGGCGCTGGCGATTCAGAACGCCCGTCTCTTCGAGCGGGCGCAGCATTTCGCCGCCGGCGTGCCGTCACGCGGCGTCGGACTCGTGACCCGGCTCTCCGAGCTGGCCGAATCGGTGGAGTCGAAGGCGCTGCGGGTAAAGCTCCAGGTCGCCGACTACCAGCCGATGCCGGCGCCGCACGAAGAGGCGCTCTTTCTGATCGTCAAGGAAGCGCTGCGCAACGTCGTTCGCCACTCCCGCGCCGGCGCCGCCGCCGTGCAGCTGCGTCGAGACGGCCGATACGTCTACCTCGACGTGCTCGATGACGGCGTCGGCTGGCCGACGCCGCCGGCGCCGCCGCCCGCGGCGGGCCAGGGCCTGCGGCTGATCCGGCGCCGCGCCGGCGAGCTGGGTGGTCAGGTCGATTTCGTCCAGCGACCGCCCCGGGGCGCCGCGGTGCGCGTCGTGCTGCCGGCCCCGCCCGGACCGGACACCACGTAGTTCGACGGGGGAAGAGCTGAGCTGCCATGATGGCGCCCCATGCTTTTCATCCCAGCGGTGGTGGCGTTCGCTTTGTGGCCAGTCGCGGCGGTCACTCCCGGCGGGGGTGTGTCCGCGGCGCCGGGTCCGGTGACGCTTAGTCCCGGCGTGACGGTCGAGCGGACGCTTCTGGCCGGCGGATCGCATCCGTTTAGGGCGGAACTCCGGGCCGGCGACTTCCTCCGCCTTGAAGTCGATCAGGTGGATCTGGACGTCGTCGTCTCGGTGTCGTCGGACGGCGGGACGACCTGGCGGAAGATCGACAGTCCCTACGGACAAGACTTTCCGGAGTCCGTGGGCGTTTTGGCGCCAAGCGAGGGCGGCTCCTATCAATTTTCGGTGCGGGCCTATTTGGCCTCAGCTGAAGGGTCTTATCGGCTTGAAGTGCTCACGTGGCGGCCGGCGATGCCCGACGATCGTCGGCGCGCCGAGGCCGAGCACCTAACCTACGGAGCTCACCGGCGCGCCGCCCGGCGCGGCGCCGGGGACCTGCGCGCCGCCGCGGAGCTCTACCTCGCCGCCGCCGCCTCGTGGCGGGGACTCGGGCCCCGGATACCGGCGGCCGGCGGGGAAGAGGCGCGGGCCAGACGTCGACTCGGCCAGCTGCTGCGTCGCCTTGGCGATCTCGATGGCTCGGCCGAGGCCCTGCGCGACGCCCTCCACCTCGAGCGGCTGCGGGGCGACGAAGTCGGGGCGGCGGCCTGCCTCAGCGAGCTCGGCCGGGTGCTCCAGCGTCGGGGCGAACACGGCGACGCCCGAAAGGCCTACCGCGACGCGCTGGAACTGCTCGACCGCGCGGAGCGGGACGGCCAAGACGGTTTGGTCAGCCGCGACAGCCGGCGGGCTCGGATCCACAACAACCTCGCTTCGAGCCTGCAGGCGACGGGCGACTTGGACGCGGCGCTCGGCGAATTTCGGCGGGCCTTGGCGAGCTTCCGGCGGGCCGAGGATTCGACCCGCCAGGCCATCGCCTTGATCAATCTTGGGCACCTCCAGAGCGAACGGGGGCGCACCGATCTCGCGCTTCAGCACTTTGAAGAGGCGCTGCCGCTTTGCCGCGGTTTGGGACGCCGGGACCTGGAAGCGGACCTGCTCAACAACCGCGGGGTCACCCTCGAGCGCCTCGGCGAGCTCCGCACCGCGCTCGACAGCTACGGCGCGGCGCGGGCACTCTTCCGCCAGCTGGGCGACGGCCGTCGCGAAGCGGCGGTGCTGTCGAGTCAAGCGTCGGTGCTGCTGGAGCTCTCGCGCCCGGAGTCGGCTTCCGAGCTGCTCGATGGGGCGCTGGCTTGGCTCCGAACTTCCCCGGACGCGCGTCTGGAGCACCGCGTCCAGACGAGCCTCGGCGCCGCCGCTCGAGACCTTGGGAACCTCGACGACGCGCTGCTTGCTTTGGATCACGCCCTGGCGTCGCTTGGCCTCGGTGAAGACCGCCTCGGTGAAGACAGCCTCGGTAAAGACCGCCGAGCTGGGGACCGGCTCGGCGAAGCGTTGACCCGCTACCACCGCTCGACCGTGCTCCGACTCCGGGGGGAGCCGGCCGCAGCCGCCGCGGAAGCGAGGCGGTCGCTCGAGCTATCCCGGCACGCCGGCCACGTCCCGGGCGAGCTGCGGGCGCTCCGGGCCCTCGGGGCGGCTGAGTTTGACTTGGGACGCGGTCCGGCGTCCAGGCGGGCGTGGACCCAGCTCGCCGAGCTCGCCGAAACCGCCGGCGACGTCTTGGCCCAAGGTCACGCGCTCTACGCCCTGGCCCGGCTCGACGACGTTGACGGCTCGGACCCGGCGCACGTCCTCCGCCGGATCGATACGGCGCTCGCGCTTTTTGAATCTCCGCTCGCGCAGCTTTCCGAGCGGACCGTGCGGGGCGCCCAGCTCCGCGCCCAGGGCGGCGCCTATAGCCTCGCCGTCGATCTGGCGATGCGTCGGCACGGGCGGCGGCCCGGGGCGGGGCACGCTCGGCGGGCCCTGGCCTACGCCGAGCGATCCCGCGCCGGCGCCTGGACCCGGATGCTGAGCCGATCCGGCGTCGGGTCGGTGAAGGAAAGCCTCAACGCCGGGGACGCCAGGCGCCTGCGTCGGGAGCTCAATGCCCTGGCCGTGGCGCGCCGCCGGCCGGGGGCTGACCGCGGGGCCATCGACGCGCGGATCCATGCGGCCACCGGCGAGTACCGGCTCCTCTCGGGATCGGACTCGACGTCCGTCGACGGTCCGGCCGTTCTCGCGACGGACCGCGTTCGTCTGGACGCCGCAATCGACGCCGCGAGGCGTCGGGTGGGGCCTGGGACGGCGGTTTTGGAATTCGCCCTCGGGGAGCCGCGCAGCTACGCGTGGGTGGTGACGGCGGACGGCATCCGCGGCGTCGAGCTCGTGGGGCGTTCGGCGATAGAGGCCGCCGCGGATCGTCTACTCGAATCTCTCGCCCGGCCAGCGGGCGACCGCGCGACGCGCCGGGCGGCTCTCGATGATCTCAGCCGTCTGGTGCTCGATCCGGTCCTCGCGACCGCGGGCGACCGCCCCCTGATCCGCCGCTGGCTGGTGGTGCCCGACGGCGTCCTCCACGGGGTGCCGTTCGCCGCGCTGCCCCTACCGGCTGCCTCTGGCGCCGGGCCGCTCATCGCGCGCTACGAGGTGTCGTTCTTGCCGTCCCTGGCGTCCCTGGCGGCTCCGCCCGGCCGCCGAAGACGACCAGACGTGGACAGCGCGCCGCGGCTGGCGATCATCGCGGATCCGGTGTACCGGGAGCAGGACGAGCGCTTCCGGAAGGCGTCGGCGGAGCTCAACCCGGCGCTTCCGATGGTCGGGGAGAGCTCCGGCGTCGTCGAGTCCCGCGGCCACCGGCCCTTCAGCGTCGAGCGGCTGGGGTGGAGCGGCGCCGAGGCCGAAGCGATCGCGTCCGTGGTGGTCGAGAACGGGGGGCAGGTCCGCCGGGCCGAGGGTTTTGGCGCCAGCCTCGAGGTGGCCACGTCGGCCGAGCTCGGCCGCGAGGGGTGGATCCACATCGCGGCGCACGGCGAGGTCGATGACCGTCATCCGGAGCTTTCCGGTGTGATGCTCTCGCGCTGGGGACCGGACCTCCGGCCGCGGGAATCGATCCTTCGCCTCCACGATGTCTACGAGCTGAGCTTCGAGGCCGAGCTTTTGGTGCTGAGCGGCTGCTCAACCGCCCGCGGCCGCTCGACCCGGAGCCACGGCGTGCTCGGACTCGCCCAAGGATTCCTCGACGTCGGCGTGGAGACGGTGGTCGCGAGCCTCTGGCCGGTGCGGGATCGGGCGAGCGCGGTCCTGATGGAACGCTTCTATCGCGGACTGCTGGAGGATGGACTCACTCCGTCGGCGGCGCTCCGCGGGGCCCAGCTCTCGTTGCGGAGCGAGCGACGCTTCCGCGATCCATACTTCTGGGCGCCCTTCGTCGTGATCGGCGGTTCTGAGGCGCACGCGCGGTGAGTTTGGACGCCGCCACATCAGTGGACCTGGTCGAACGCATCGGCGCGGGGGACGCCGGCGCTGAGGCGGAGCTGATCGAGCGCGCGTCGCCGGCGCTGCGATTCCTGACCCGGCGATTCGCCCGCCACCGGGCGGACGCCGAAGACCTCTACCAGGAAACGCTGGTGCTGGCCCTCGAGAAAATCCGTCGTCGGGAGGTGCGGGAGCCGGAGCACCTCGGCGCCTTCCTCCGCGGGCTGGCGAAGAACCTGAGCACCCAGAAGTACCGTCGGCGGAGTTTCCAAGCGGAGAAGCCCGGGGGCGATGACTTGCCCGACGCCGCCGACGAGCGTCAGCCCGGCGCGCTCGGCGGCTTGCTCCGCGAAGAGCGCCTGCGACTGACGCGTCAGCTGCTTGACGAGCTCCAGGTCCCGCGGGACCGGGAGGTGCTTTTTCGCTACTACATCGACGAGCAGGACAGCGCGTCGATCTGCGAGGCCCTCGGCCTGTCCCCCGACCACCTCTACAGGGTGCTGCACCGGGCCCGGGAGCGCTACCGCAGCCTGTGGAATGCCCGCCGCGCGGCGATCGCCGAGCGCCGTGAGAGGATGCCCACACCCCGAGGACCCCGCGATGGATGACCCTGATTTCGACGAGAGCCGCGCGATCGACCGCTACCTGACCGGTCGGCTGTCGGCGGACGAGGAGGCGGGCTTCGAAGCCAGGCTCTTCTCCGAGCCGTCGCTCCTGGAGCGGGTCGAGGCGGCGGCGGCGCTACGGGACGGCCTGCGCGAAGTGGCGGCGTCGGAGAGTCCTGAGATGCGCGTCGGGCCCTATACGTCGCCGGTGGCGACCGCCGGCGCGACGTCCGGGACCCGCTTCGGCTGGGGGGCGACACCGACCGTGGCCCTGGCGGCGTCGCTGCTCGTGGCGGTGACGCTCGGCGTTGTGGTCCTCCGGCAGTCCGCTGAGCTCGACCGGCTCCGCGGCGCGACGGATCCTTCTGGCCCCGCAGCCGCGCGGCCGTTCGCCGACTTCCAGGTCATTTCTTTGGGCGTCGTTCGCGGCGACGGCGATGCGCCGGCGTCGAGGGTCTCGGCCCCCGAGGGTCAAGCGCTCTTGCTCTCCCTCGAGCTGCCCCGCGTCGACGCGGATCGCTACCGCGTCACGGTTCTGTCGGCAAAAGGAGAAGCCCTGTGGACCGGCGACGACCTGTCGCCGACGCTCTACGACTCCCTGATGGTGGCGATGCCTCCGGACTTCTTGACGAGTGGGTCATACCGTCTTGAGGTCGTGGCCCTGACGCCGGACGGTCCCGAGCCCGCGGGGCACTTCCGCTTAGAGATCTCGTCTGGCGCAGTCGTCGACCCTCGCTAGTCGGCCTGGGTCGCGACGGAGCTGGGAGGTTTCGTCGGCGGGCCGCACTAGCTCTGTGAGCGTGTCGGCGGATTTGGCGCTGATGCTGATTCTTGAACCGGAACCGAAGGAGGCCCCGATGCCGAACTGGACCATCTATTTCTCGAAACGCGTGCACGAACGGCAGCAGCTCGACCGTCCCGAACGATTTAGCCCCGGAGACTCGGTCGAGATCAATCGAACGCAGGTCGATCCATCCCTCAAGATCAAAGCGAAGGACACGAAGCTCGACGTCTCCCTCGAGTGGGCGAGCGGAGGCGAGCAGAGCTTCTCCCGCGGCAGCCAGAGGAACCAGCACGACCCGTCCCGGAGATTCCAAGGCCTGGTTCGACACCTCGAGCTCGGCGGCGTTGAAGTGCTGGTCGGCATGATGGGGCACCGCGGCGACGGCGATATCGGCGTCGACGACGATACGGAGATCTTCGTCGCCACGTCGCCGCCCGATCCGTGTGGGTGTACGCGAGGTCAGATTAAAACGGCCGCTTCGGCGGCCGTTTTCCGTGGGAGCCGCCTCGACGTCGACCGGGCCCGGTGGGGTCAGCCGGATCTTTTTTGAGATTTGTTTCGCCGGGGTGGGAGGTCTTTCTCCCGGGCCGCACTCCAACTATTGAAGGCGACGCGGGACGTCGCCTCTATGAAGGCGACGCGGGACGTCGCCGATTCTGATGACTTGTCTTCGCGTTAGCCCCCAAAGGAGAAAGACCATGTCTCAGACCACCGCCCGAGCGACCGACGCCCAGACCGACCTCGGTATCCAATGCCAGGACGTGGAGTCCCCGAAGGAAAATCTCAAATTCGGAATCGAGCTGATCCAGCACGGTGCGGGCTATGGCGTCGCCTGGACGTCGAGCTCCATCGTCGCCCCGGACCACGCCTTCCTGGCCATCCGACTCGGTGATGAGGAGAAGGCCCGTCACAAGACCGAATCGCCGGGTGGCCGACGCTCGGAACTGCTGCACGAGTGGGGCGCCGGCTACCGGCTGGGGTACCTGGCCCGCTCATTTGCGGGTGTCGATACGGAATTCGTGGTGACGCCGGCGTCGAGTAGTTCTGGCGGCACCGAAACCGGCTCCAGGGAGTTCTTCTGCCAGATCCGCTTGGGCATGAACCAGCACGAGCGGGCGCGGGTGAGCTGGAAAAGCAACCTCCCCTTCCGCCCCCGGGAGAGCCGGCTCAAGGTCTACCGCCAGGATGAGGAGGTCTACGCGGACTGGGTCGGAGGGGCGAACGGTCATTTCGAGACCGACGTGCCCTGGGGCGTCGGGCTGAGCGCGGTGCTGATCGGTGAGGACTTCCAGGGTCAAACCCAGGACCTCGCCCGCACCCCGCGCACCCGGCGCTAGTCGAAGGGCTCGAAGTCCGACCTTCGGGGGCCCGCTCCGCCGTTCGGCGAAGCGGGCTCCGTCGGGCGAGAGGTCAGGCGGTGGGGTGGGTTACCCCGCCGCCGCGGCGAAGGCATGGCGCGGCAGTCGATGCGGACGCCGCACCGCCGTGCTGTCGTCCTCGAGCTTCGCGGTGGCGATGAAGGTGAGGACCGCATTGGCGACCATGGTGATCGACGAGAAGGCCGCCTGCCCCACCAGGGAGATGCCCTTGGTGCCGACGATTACTTTCTTGAAGAGCAGGAACCACGTCGCTTGCGGCGCCAGGGTCCCGAGGATGGCGCGCGCGATCAGGAATCCGTTCGCGAAGCCGCCGACCGCCCACTGGATCAACACCAGCACGCAGTGGACGACGCCCCAGATGGTGAGACGGAAGAGATTCGCCATCGCCGCCTTGGGGGTGAAAAGGCCGCCGATCCAGAAGATGAACCCGAGGAAGGGGCCGAAGGTCGCCTGGGTGATCCATACGATCTGCGAATAGCCCTTGGCGGTATTGCAGGCCGGCGCGCCGGCTTCACTGTCGAGCAGCCACGGCGCCGTGAACAGGCTGGTGGCGGCGCGCAGCACGACGTTGGCGAGGCCGAAGGTCCGGTGGGCGAAGTCGCTGAACCCGGAAAATTTTCCGACGAGGTTGTGGAGCTTGCCCGCCGGCAGCGGATTTACGGGGGTTTCTTTGTCTTGGGGCATCGCCTGGCGCGCGCCGGTCAGCAGATTGGCGACCGGTTCGGTGATCGCGCGCACGATGAAGACTCCACCGAGGATCCACCCGAGGACCGGCGCCCAGGACGTCACGGCGGCGACGGCGCGCCTCGACACCTTCGCCAGCTGCCGGCCGTTGACCTTGAAGCCGGCGAGCTGGGCGAGGCGCTTGGCGGTGACGTCGCGGCGGAATCGTTCGACCGAGGCGCTATCCGGGAACGGGGCCGCGTCGTTGGCGATTTTGTACGCGATATTCGCCGGAATCGCCACGATCAAGGCGGTCACGTCGAGCATGCTGAAGCTCAGCTCGCGGCCGGTGAAGAATTTATAGATCGGCGACAGGATCGGGATCTCGAAGCGCGAGTTGGCCGCCGCCCTCACCGCCAGCAGGAGCGCCGCCACCAGGTCGAGGATGGTCAGGATGACGCCCCGGGTGATCGCGAGGCCGGTGAGCGCCAGGGACTCCATCAGCTTGATCATGCCCGCGAAGGCCAGGTTCACCGCGTTGCCGCCGTCGCCGCCGATGCGCACGAAGTAGTCGATGCCTTCGTTGAACGCCTTTTCGCCTTCGCCGAATTCGAAGTTGTCGCCGATCTCGAGCAGGCGGTCGATCACCCGCTGGACGGCGTCGTCCTGCTCGGCGAAGAATTCCGCGCTTTCGAGACCTTCGGCGCCCGTGTAGTTGTCCTGGAAGGCGTTGAGCACCACGTTGTGCCCGTCGGTGTCGCGGGTCTGGGCGCGGCCGTCCGGATTCTGCTCCTTGTCGAGGAACTGCCGGTAGGACTCATTCGGCGCGAGTGACCCGACGAATTGGTCCACCGAGGACTTGATGCGCTCCTCGAGGCTGTCGAAGCCGCTGACCACGGTCTCCTTGATGTTGTCGATGGCGATGACCGCGAAATCCATCGACACGTTCACGGAATGCACCACCACGTCGGCGGTCCGTCGAATGTCGGCGAGGTTGAAGAGGAAAGCCAGCCACTCGAAGAGCTCTTCGAAGAAAACCTTCACCTTATTCCACACGCCCTCGATGATGTCGAAGGCTTGCTGGACGAACTCGATGGTCTTATCGATGAGGAATTTCACGCCGTCGATCACCAGCTGGAAGACGACTTTGATCTCCTTCACCAGTCGGGTGATCGGGTCGATGATCGTGGTCACGACGAATTCCTTGATGCCTTCGAAGATCTTGCCGACGCCGGTCTTGATCGACTGCCAGATATCGCCCCATTCGATGCCGAGGAAGCCGCCCAGCTCGGAGGAGGACCTGAGGGACAGGGTGTAGGCCGCCGCCTGGGAGCGGTCGAGGTCTTCGTATTTGACCCGGCCGTCGTCTTCGAAACGCACCCGCCAGTGCTGCTCCGGCACGTCTTCGGCGCGCAGCTTGAAGGGATTCTTGGCGCTGAAGTGGTGGTGGTGCCGCAAACCCGTTTGCGACGGGTTGAGTTTCAAGAAGGGCGTCGCCCGGGCCGAGCGCAAAGAAGGGGCCGGCTTGCCGATCGACATCGCCCGTTGGGAGATGCCGGCGATGGCTTCCGCATTCTGCAGTCGCTCCGACTCGGAGCCCTTGAGCAGGGGGTTGCCGCTCGCGTCTTTGGCGTCGAGCACCTCCTCGGTCGTGAGCCTATTGAGGCGATCCTGGAGCCGGGCGTTGGGCTCGATCGTCAGGCCCTGGTCACCGGTCGTGCCTTCCAGCTCGACGCCGAGGCTCGGGGTCGAGAGGGAACCGGTGACGTAGTACACGACCGCCCGGCCGGAGGCGTCGGTCTGGACCTGGAGCGGCCGCAGGCGCGACACGGGGAAGGCGCGGCCGTTGACCCGAAGAGTGGCGAGCACCGAGCTGGTGAGGGTGAGGTCCGCGAACGGGACCGGCGTGCCTTCGCCGTCCTTGACCTGCATTTCGATGGCGTAGCTCGGCAGACTCACGGCTTCCGTCGACTCTTCGACGCGCACCGGTTCGCTGAACCACTGGGTGGTCTGCGGGTCCTGCCAGAAGCGGACCATGACCGTCTCGAGGGCTTGGGCGGCCTGGTCGCGGGCGACGGCGGCCCCTTGCACGACGGTGTAGGCCTCGGCGAGGCCGTTTTCATCCTGGGCGATCTCGAAGAGCTGGCCCGGCACAGGGTTGCCGAGCGGCACGAGGTCGCCCCAGCCGGTGCGTCGACCGCGCCTGTCGCGCTGCTCGCGGAGGATGAAAAGTCGACCCTCGGCGTCGTCCTCGATGCCGAAGACGCTCGTCGCGCCGCTCGACTCGACCGTCGCGCGCAGCTCGCGGAGCTCGACGCCGGAGGCGATCTCTTCCCACTCGTCCCACCGGATGTGCCCGGGCTCCGAAAACCGATTTTCACGCTTCACCCAGACCGAGGTCGAGTCCCCGGGCCGGCTGGCGCGGCGGCCGATGGCGAAGATATTGAGCCGGCCCTCGCCGTCTTCGAGCACCGTGATGTCGTCGACGGTGAGGAAGCCCAGGTCCTGGAAGCGGGTGAAGGCGTTGCGGGACTCGGCGAACCACACGCTGCGCTCCTCGGAGATGGCGTAGAGGGCGTTCTGTAGCGGGTTATTGCGGCACATGGCCAGGCTCAGCGCCTTAGCTTCGCCTTCGCCGTCGGGGCGGAGCACCGGCACCCAGCGCTTCGACGCCCACTCGCCGCCTTCGAGGAAGTTGCTGCCGACCGTACTGTCTTCGAGCAAGACGTTGGCGTAAATGATGTCGTTGACCTTGGTGCCGAGGAATTGCCCGAGCTTGCCCTGGGCGTCTACGGGCTGCTCCACGCGCTGGCGGTAGGCGTCCTTGGGGGCATCCCACGTCGAGAGGGTGAGGCGGCCTTCGAGGTCGACGCCCATGATGTCCGGGTTGTCGGGGCCGGCGGAGCCGTTGAAGAGGCTCGGCATGCGGGCGACGATGTCGAGGTCCCTGACGGCGTAGGCGGCGTCACCGTCGCGCTGGCGCCGCAGTCGGAAGAGCTCGCTGCCGGTGCCCACGGAGTAGATATCGAGCAGGCCGGAGGCGTTGAGGAACGGCCGGAAGCTGGTGCCCGGCGACACGGGCTGCACCGGCTCCATGGTCTCCATGAAGCGGGTCAGCACGTCGACCTGGGGATCGTCGGCGGCGCCGAAGGCGGCGAGTATCGAATCGGCCGCGGCATTCCGCGCGCCGGCGTTGGTGGAGGGAGCTGGGGTCGGCATGGCGATGTCCTTTCCCCGCGGCGGGCGCGGAGTGATGGCTGGGCGGCGGAGCCGCGGGATGGGTGGTGGCGTCCGTCGGCCCGGGACCGGGGTCGACGGACTGGATGCCGAAACGCACGGACAGAGACGCGCCGTCGCAGGGCTCGGATCAAAGAAGCTGGGTGGAAGTCCCGGCGAAGGGCGCGGTCGCCGGGCCCGGCGCCTAGGCGGCGCGGGGCGGCGTCAAGCCGAGGGCCGGGATCGGGGCGCGGCCGCCCCGCGGCACGACGACGCCGAACAGGCCGTGGTGCAGCGATCCGCCGCGGCAGTCGGATTTTTCGAGGGGTCGGCTCACGGCTCGATAGCTCTGCTGGGCACCGGGCGAGGCGCCGTCACCGTAGAGCTCGAGCCAGCGCCGTCGGATCGACGCGTCGCCGCCGAAAACCGAGTCCGCCGGGTGGTAGAGCGTGAAGCTCTCCACACCCTCCGCCGGATCGGCGGCGAGTCCGTAGGAGAAGCCGACCCGCGGCGCCGGCATGCCGCGGCTCAAGGAGAGCCCGTAGGCGCGTCCGAGGGTGTTGCGGAGGGCCCCGGCGCTATCCGTGCCGAAGCCGGCGCGGCCGAGCACCGTCGGCAGCTCGTGGGCCTGCGGCGCGCGAACTTGGTAGTAGAGCTCGAGCCGTCCGCCCTCGATTCCGAGCAGGATCGGCCGCGCGCCGCCCCAGGTCGAGAAACGCCAGCGACGCTCGATGGCCCCGACCCACGCCGCCGTCGACCGTCCGTCCGGCAGCTCGGCGTAAAGCTTCAGCCGGGGCGGTGCGGTCGATCCGGCGGCTACCGAGACCGCGTGGCGCGCGCCGAGCCAGGCGCCGTAGGCGAGCGTCTCGGCGCCGTCGGCGTGGAGGCGCTCGAGCTCGGCGAGGGGATCGGCCGGCCACCCCGACCGCCGGGCCGTTTCGCCGACGACCGTGTCGGCGACCTCGACGGCGCGGGCGAGCCGGCCCGCGGCGGCGCTTTCCGGACGGTCCACCTCGGTGGTGTAGCGCAGCTCCGCGGGGCCCCCGCCCGGGCCGCGGCCCTTGAAGGTGAACTCCACCGGGAAGCCGCGGCGTCCGAGTCTCGAGCGCCGCCAGGGGGCGCCGTCGCGGTCGGGGAGCGTGGCGAGGGCGGCGCTGAGCACGGCCCAGGCGCCGTCGGCGACCGAGCGTGGCCAGGCGGCGAGGGCGGCGCCGATCGCCGACGGCCAGGACCGTAGCGCCGACATCACGCCGACTCCGGCGACGCGGGCAGCGTGAAGAGCTCCGACGTCTGGCCGGTGATCCGGAAGGTGCCGCTCGTCCCGGGGCCGCGGTAGGTGGCCTCGAGGTCGTAGCGGCGGTCGGCGGCGGAGGCGCCGAAGAACCCCCAGACCCTGGGGCCGTCCTCCGCCGTGAAGTCTAAGGTCCCGGCGGCCGCGGGTTCGCCGTCTCGACGGAGCTTGACCCGCACGGAGTCGTAGCGGCTCCAGTCGACAAGCTCGGCGTTGACGCGGATCGACAGCCACGGTTCGCTAGCCCCCACCGGGATGGACGTCCCGGCGACGGTCGTGTCCGGGACCGGAAGACTGCCGCGGCGGGTGATCGCGCGCCCGTTGAAGAAGACGGTGGCGCGGGTCGGGCAGCGCACCGGAAACGCGAACGACCGGGGGCCGTCGCCAGGCTTGAGGTCGAGACTCTGGGGGTCTCCTTCGATACGCCAGTCCGGACCTTCTTCGAGGGAGCGGTAGGTGAGCCGCAGGCGCCGCAGCTCAACGTCTCCGTCGGCCCATACCGGCAGGAAGGTGAAGGTCTTGACGCCGAGCGGCGCTTCGAGCTCCACGCGCTGCCGCGGTCCACTGCCGCGGGTGACCGTGGCGTTGGCGTGGCCGAGGTCCCAGCGGACGCACCAGCGCACGTGTGGCTCGGCGCCGGGGAGCGGCGCCCCCGCCGCATCGCCGGGGATGCGCACCGTGACGCTGGGGTGGTCCGCGCCGCCGGTTTCCCCCGTGATCTCTACGGGCTCGGTGAGGGTCGGCGTGAAGGATTGGACCTGGGTGAAAGCCTCGGGCTCGGCGGTGAACCGCACGGCGCCGAAAAAGTCGAAGGTCAGGGTGCCGGGGCCCGTCACCGGACCTTCCGGGGACAGGTACTCGGGACCTTCCCCGAAGCTCACCCGGTAGCGGACCTGTCCCGCCGCCCGCCGTGCCGTACCGCCGGCGGGGGTCGGGACCCGCAGCGTCCAATCCGAGTCGAACTGATCGGGGCCCCAGGTTTTGCGGAGGACGCCTCCGTCGATGTCGGTGAAGGTGGCTTCGACGGCTTTGACGCCGAGGGCCCGGGCGAGCTCCGCGTCAAGTCGGAGGGTGATCCGGGCGCTCGGCGGCGGTGCTGGCACCTCGAAGACCGTCGCCGCCATCGGCGCCGGGCCCCGGCGGAGCTCTGCGCCGTCGGTGAAGCGGTAGATCAGCTCACGGGCTAGCTCATCCGCGTCGTCGAGCCACGTTGTCGCCCATTGGGGCTCTGCGCCGTCGACGAGCGCGAGGCGGGTCGGGGATTGGGGTCGGCCGGCCGCCCCGGCGGCGCCGGCCCGGTCCTCGACCCCCACGCGCGCGCGCCCC
>JBCDKB010000023.1:0-35715 GCA_038747035.1 Acidobacteriota bacterium
AAACGTCCGGGCCCACACGCGGGGGGGGGGGGGGTGGTGTCGCGGGCGGGGGGGGGGCGCCCGGCCACGGGCTCAGTCGTCGCGGCGGACAGCGACGGTGCCGACGGGGACGCGGATCCAGCGCAGGATTTCGCTGATCTTAGGCGGCTTGCCGGTCATCAGGATGCCGACGCGGAACACCTTGGCGGCGGCCCACATCACGAAGACCACCGACACGATCAGGAGCAGCGTCGTCGCGACGTATTCCCACGGCGCGGGTGGACCGGCGGCGCGGTTCATCATCACGAAGGGCGTGAAGGGCGGCACGTAGGACAGAAATTTCGCCAGCGGGCCGTTGGGGTCCTGGGCGATCGGCACCATCGCGAAGAGCGGCACCATGAGCATCATCATCACCGGCGACTGCAAGTTCTGCGCTTCCTTGAGGCTATTGCAGACCGATCCGATGGCCACCAGGAGTGACGCAAAGAAAAGGTAGCCGAGCAAGAAGTAGATGACGAAGGAGCCGAGGTAGAACGTGTCGGTGGCAATCGACGTCAGATCGACCGCCGGCTGGTTGCTCATAAGCAGCGGCAGGCCTTTAACCGCAAGTACCAGGAACACCATCCACGCGACCACCATCAAGAGACCGGTGGCGGCGATGCCGGCGATTTTGCCGATCATCAGCTGGAGCGGCGAGACCGACGACAGCAGCACCTCCATGATGCGGTTGCTCTTCTCTTCGACGGTATTGGTCAAGAGCATCTGGGCGATCGAGAAAATCGCGATCCACAGCAGGTAGACGAAGGCCACCGGCGCCCACTGGCGGACCCGGTCCGTGTCGTCGACCTCCTCTTCGCCGCCGCTACCGATCTTCTTGCTTTCGACTTGGACCGGCGCCTGCAGCCACTGGGCGAGGTCGGGGTCGATCTCCTTTTCTTGGAGTCTGACGTCGCGGACCGCCTCCGTCGCAAGATTTCCGAACCAGCGGCTCAGGTCCTCGTCGGTGAGATTTTCAGACACGTACTTGATCGGCCGCTCGCCGTTGACCGGATCGTCGCCGATGATGAAATACGCGAAGAGGTCCTCGTCGAGCACCATCTGGTTCAGCTGCTCGATGAGCGCATCCCCGTCGCCCGGCGGCGGATCCTGGCGCACATAGCGATCTTTGGTGACGGCGCCGCCGAACGCCTTGGCTTCGTCGCTCGGTAATTCCTGCCACCAATCGCGGACCGCATTGCGCAAACCTTCGAGCTCCGCCATCGCGGCCTCCGGCACCATCGAGCGCAGACGCTCGCCGCGGGGACCCGACAGTCCGCTGATGGTGGCGGCGAAACCTTCGAGCACCTTCGATTCCGCGTCGCTCAGCTCGACGTCGTCCCCGAGCTGGGCTTTGACCATCGGCAGCGCCATTTCGAGCTGCAAAATCGTCTGGCGGAGCTGCTCGGGCAGGGCTTCAAACTCGGCCTGTGACTTCTCGTCGTCGCTGCGCTTGAGCTCCAGGGCGTGGCGGAAGACCTTCTCGAGGTCCGGCAAGGCGGCGCGTTTGTCGATGGCCTCCAGCAGCCAGCCGGACTGATCGATGACGGTGTAGACGCGGGCCGAACGACTCTTCTCGAGCAAGGTCGGGATGACGATCGACAGCACCAGAATCAGCGGAAAAATGAGGATCCCGATCCAGAAAGCCTTGGTGCGCACGTTTTCGACCACCTCGCGGGCGGCCACCAGGCGGGTCTTGGCGTCAAGCATCGCTGCCACCGGTCCTTTCGGCGATTTGATCGGCGCCGACGGCGCGGACAAAGACTTCGTGCAGGGACGGTTCCCGCAGGTCAAAGCGGCGGACGGTCAATCCGCTATTCACGAGGTGGCGCAGGATCGCCTGCGGATCGGCGCCCGCTTCGAGGTAAATCTCGGCGTGTTTGCCGGCGTTATTCACCCGCTCGGCGCCGGGCAGCCGGTCGAGCATTCTCGAATCGCCGTCGTAGTCGAGGCGGATGCCGAGGTCGCTGCCGGACTTGACTTCCGCCAAGGTGCCGTCGAGGACCTTCTTCCCCTTGTGGATGAGGAAGATCGCGTCGCAGATCTGCTCCGCCTGCTCCATGATGTGGGTGGAAAAAATCACCGTTCGGCCTTCGCGCTTCATGCGCAGGATCAGATTGCGCATGACCTCGACGTTCACCGGATCAAGGCCCGAGAACGGCTCGTCGAGGATGACCAGCTCGGGGTCGTGGATCAGGGTCCCGAGGACCTGGACCTTTTGGCCCATGCCTTTGGAGAGGGCTTCGCACTTTTCGTCGAGCCAGTCGCCCAGCCCGTATTCCGAGAGCAGCGTCCGCGCGCGCTTCTTGGCGTCCCGGCCCGACATCCCCTTGAGGCGCCCGAAATAGGTCAGGATCTCGGTGGTGGTCATCTTTTTGTAGAGACCTTTTTCTTCGGGCAGGTAGCCGAGGCGATCTTTGACCATCTCGGCGTTCGGCTGACCGAGTACCCGAATCGAGCCTTCGTCGGGGTAGATGATCGACATCACCATGCGCAGCGTCGTGGTCTTTCCGGCGCCGTTCTGGCCCAAAAAGCCGTGGATGGTGCCGGCTTTAATATCGAGCGAGACATGATCGACGGCGGTGAAGTCACCGAAGCGTTTGGTGACGCCGTCGAGGTGGAGGGCAGTGGTCATAGGAGTCCTCGAGAGTTCTTCCGCGGTGCACAATCACAATGTGCCGCCCCGATACTCGCCGACGGCGGGTTCTATTCGGAGCGATGAGCTGCGTCGGGCGCGTGGTCCCGCCAGCGAGTGAAGGCCGAGCATAGTGTCGGCCTGGAGCTGGAGCCAAGGGCATGGGACGAAAGCCCGCCCAATCGGTGGCGAGCTTCCTCAGACTCGACCGGGGAAGCGAGGCCTGGGGCTAGCCCCCAGCGCTGTGTTGCGTCGTCCTACCCGGGATCTTTCGCCCCTACCCGGCGGGCAGCACCCGGTCGGCGGCGGTGAGGATCTCGCTCGGCTCCGGTCGGGTGCGATAGGTCGGAGCGATGTGGCGCCACAGCACGGTGCCGTCGGCGCCGAGCAAGAAGGAAGCGCTTTGCGCCAGGTCGCGGCCGTCGAAATGGGCGCCTTCATGGCGGACGCCGAGGGAGTCGAGCAGCTGGCCCTTAGGGTCGGAGACGAAGTCGAAGGTGGCGCCGGCCGACTCGCGCATCTTCACGAGGTCTTCGACGGTGTCGATGCTGGCGGCGACGATGCGGATGCCGCGGGATTGGAAGGCTTCGAGTTCACTTTGGAGCTGCACGAGCTCCTGGCGGCAGTACGGTCACCAAAAGCCCCGGTAGAGCACCACCAAGGTCGTCTGGTCACCGAGCACCGGCGTCGGCGTGCCGGCGTGGGAGTCGAGCTCGAGGGTCGCCAGGGCGTCAAGGCGCTGGCCGACCTCGGCGCCGGTCGTCGTGGCGTAGGCGGAGTAGCTCAGGATGTACCAGCCGTAGAGCCCGGTGAGCGCGAGGCTCAAGATTGCGACCAGAATCGGCACGACCCGCCGCAGCTTGGTCGCGCGGTGGAGGGCCCACGCCGTGGCGCCGCCGGCGACGAGGAAGTGGGGCCACGGGATGGCTTGGAAAATACCGAAACTGCCCGACAGCACGAAGTAGCCGACGACAGCCGCGATCACGAAGATCAGGGGGAGGAATGAGCGCATTAGGCGGCGTCCGTAGAAATGATGTCGGCGGATTCGAGCTCGTCTCCAGTGGGCGCTTCAAAAACGCTTTCCATATAGTCGAACATCTCTTCCGTCACCCGAAAGCCGAAGATATCGGTGTGGGAATGGTTGCGCTCGAGCACGCGGGTTTTGCGGAGCTCGCGGTCGGCGTCGATCACGTGGAGCTTGAGCTCGGCGCTGGCTTCCGAGGCGCGCAGGGCGAATCGATCGCGGTGGTGCCGCCTGGGGAGGCCGAGATCGAGCACCACGTCCTGGCCGAGGTCGAGCAGCTGCCGGCAGACGCACCAAATCTGCTGCTCGCAGCGTTCGACGCGGGTCCGGACCCAGTCCCACTGCAGGCGCGGCGGCGAATCGGGGAAGAAGAGCGTCGCCATCCAGTCGTCGATGGCGAAGCGGGCGCATCCCAGCTCGTTGGCGAGGCGCAGGGAGTAGGTGGTTTTACCGGAGCCGGTTGGGCCGCAAATCAGGTGAACGGTGGCCATGGTGGGGGACCCGTGGAAGAACTGGGATTCGGACGCCGATCCCTCTAAAACCGGCGTCGGTCAGGGCGCTTGAGACACGCTGACAGAAGAATCGTAACACACGGCGCCGCGTCGCGACTTGGCCCGCCGGAGCGTAAACGCTTGTAAATCTAAGGTTTCTGATTAGCCCGGCGGGGCGAAGTACGCCAGGAATTTGCGCAACCCAAGCACGCCGCCGTCGACCTCGATATGGCCCTCGGCGAGCAGCTGCGCCGGCGTGGCGCGACCGGTGGACAGGGCGCGGAGGCTCGACGTCGTGGTCCGCAGGGTGCCGAGCCGGTCCGGCGCGAGGCCCGGTTCTACGAGCGCCACGCCGCGCCGAATGCGGATCGTCATCGGTTCGGAGTCGCTGAAATCGAAGCCGTAGGACGCTTCCAGGTCGAGGGTCGCCTCGTCCTTCAGGTGCACCGCCAGCACGTCGAGGAAATGGCGGATCGGAATCCTGTCGAGCACCGAGGCGGGCGTGCCGCCGAGGCCGGAGGCCGGCAGCTCGAAACCTTCCGCCTCGGCGGCGGCGGTCAAGTAATAGTTGCGAACCGACGAGGCGAGCTCGTCGGCGGCGAGGGCGCGCAGGGCCCGCGCTCGGATCGACGCCGCGTTCGGATCGGCGACGCGGTCGAGGTGGCCGCCGAGGGTCAAGGCCCACGCCGGCTCGCCGTCGGCGAGGGCGCGCTCCGCCTCGGCCACCACGCCCTCGATACCGCCGGCGAGGCGCACCAGCAGCTCCGCCTCGCGGGTTTGGTCGACCGGGCGGAGGTCCGCCGGATCGCCGGAGAACCAGCCCAAGGTGCCGGAGAAAACGGCCCGGGCGGCGAATTCCACCCGGCCGTACATTTCCTGGAGGTGGGGCTCGCCCGCGAGGTGCGGCGGCAGCTCGATTTGTTCGGCGATCTCGCGCGGCGTGAGCCCGGCGTTGATACCGCGGATGGTCTCGTCGTAGACGTATTGGATGGCGTCGCGATAGGTGCGCAGCCGGTGGTCGATCAGCTCGCGGCCGACGACCGGTGCGGAGTGCGACGGCACCAGGACCTCGGCTTGGAGCTCGCGCATGCGGTCGAGGCTCCGGGCCCAGATCCGCGGGTCGCGGTAGGGCGTGCCCCGCACCGTGTAGAGATTGGGGAAGCAGTGGTAGTAGTTGTCCGCCGGCAGCAGGACCGAGCGCTCCGGGAAGAAGACGAGGAGCTGGTCCGCCGTCTCGCCGGGGGCGTGCTCCACGAGGACGGGCTCCCCCGCCATCAGCACGTCCGCTGAGTCGTCGACGGTGTCGGTCGGCGGCAGGAAATAAAGGCCATCGGTGTGGTCGTTCAGCAGGCGCGGCCCGATGCCGTTGTGGACGAAGTCGCCGTCTGGGAGATAGACGCCGAACATGCGCATGGCCCGGCGGAAGGTCACGGGCGCGAGCACGTTGACGATCTCGTAGACCCGCCCCTCGGTCGCGGCGTGGGCCCAGATCCGCGGCCGGCTGTCCTGGCCGTCGAGCAGCACGCCGGCGCCGAAGACGTGGTCGGCGTGGTTGTGGGTGTAGATGACGTCGGTCACCGCCTTGCCCGTCGACCGGCGTAGCCCGTCGAGCCACGGCGCGAGCGCCTCGGCGGCGCGGATGGACTCCAAAGTGTCGACGAGGATCAGGCCTTCCGGGGCCTCGACCACGATGACGTTGGCGAGTCCATAGCCGATGGCCACGTGGACCCCCGGCGCCGGCTCCAGGATCCGGCGCTCGAAGATCGCGGCGTGGGCGACGGCGTCGGGAACGGCGGCGGTGGCGGAGTCGGCCACGACCACCGCGCTCGCCGCATCCGACGGCCCGCGGAGGACGGCGAAGAGGCCGATGCCGACGGCCGCGGTGGCGAAAAAAAGGCCGGTCGCCACGCCGAGCAGGAAGGGCCTGGACGCCGCCGCCACGGCTAGCTGAGCTTTTCTTGGAGCAGGCGACGCACGGTCTGGGCGTCGGCGCGCCCGCCGGTGGCCTGCATCACCTGGCCGATGAAGAAGCCGAGAAGGGCCGTCTTGCCGCCCCGGTACGCCTTCGCTTGGTCCGGGTTGGCGTCGAGGATGGCGTCCACTTTTTCCGCCAGCGCGTCTTCATCGTTGATCGCCCGTAGGCCTTCGGCGTCGACGATGTCGCCGGGCCGTCCGCCGCCGGCCACCATGCGGTCGAGGACCTTCTTGCCGACGGTGTGGTTGATCACGCCGCCGCTGACCAGGTCCGCGAGCTCGCCGAGGGCGTCGCCATCGAACGGTAGGTCCGCGAGCGCGTGGTCGCCGAGGCGGCCCATGAGCTCGGTGGTGAGCCACGGCGCCACCGCCGCGGCGTCGCGACCGTCGGCGGCGGCGTCGAAGAAGCGGGCGAGCTCCGGGTCGAGGGCGAAGAGGCGGGCGTCCTGCTCGGAGCACCCCAGGTCTGTATAGCGGTCGGCGATGGCCTGGGCCTCTGGCGCCAGCGCCTCGACGGTCTCGTCGGCGGCGCGACGGCGCTGCTCCTCTTTATAAGCGCGGCGGGCTTCGGCGCGCTCCTTGGCGAGCTTCGCGCTTTCGGAGTCTCCGTCGCGGCTGAGCTTTGCCCACGTATCGCGGAGCGTCACCGTTCGATTCCACACCAGTTTTTCGGCGGTGGAATCCGGGTCGGCGGTGAAATAACCCAAGCGCTCGAATTGCACCGGCTCTCCGGCTTCGGCGCCCGTCAGGCTCGGCTCGACGCGGGCTTCGGCGTGCACGACCAGGGAGTCGGCATTCAGGTGGTCGAGGAAATTGTCCTCGGCGTCCGGACGCTCGCTGGTGAAGAGACGGTCATAGAGCCTGACCTCCGCCGGCAGGGCGTGGGGCGCCGAGAGCCAGTGGATGGTGCCCTGGACCTTCCGGCCGTCCGGCGTCGTGCCTCCCCGGGTCTCGGGGTCGTAGGTGCAGTGGAGCTTGGTCACGTCGCCGTCGTCGTTTTTGACCACCGAGATGCAGCGAATGACGTAGCCGTAGCGCAATCGGACCTCCGCTCCGGGCGACAGGCGAAAGAAGCCTTCCGGCGGGTCTTCCGCGAAGTCCGAGCGGTCGATGAGCAGGTGACGGGAGAAGGGCACCGGCCGGGAGCCCTCCTTCGGCACGTCGTGGGGCCAGTGGCTGGCTTCGAGCTCTTCGACGTCGCCTTCCGAGAAATTGTCGATCTCAACGGGCAGCGGATCGAGCACCGCCATGACGCGGCGCGCTTTGTGGTTCAGGTCGTCGCGCACGGAGTGCTCGAGCACCGCCATATCGATGATGTTGAACGATTTGGCGACGCCCACCTGGTCGCAGAAAGCGCGGATAGCCTGCGGCGTGTAGCCGCGCCGGCGCATGGCGGAAAGGGTCGGCATGCGCGGGTCGTCCCAGCCCGCGACGTAGCCCTCCCGCACGAGGCGCAGCAGCTTGCGCTTCGACATGACGGTGTAGCCGAGGTTGAGTCGCGCGAACTCGGTCTGTTCGGGTCGCGGGTGCTCGAATCCGGCGGCGTCGAGGACCCAGTCATAAATCGCCCGGTTGTTCTCGAATTCCATCGAGCACAGGGAGTGGGTGATGCCTTCGAAGGCGTCCTCGAGGCAGTGGGCGAAGTCGTACATCGGATAGACCCGCCACGCGTCCCCTTGGCGATAGTGATGGGCGTGGCGGATGCGCAGGAGCAGCGGGTCGCGCATGAGCATGTTGTTCGCCGCCATATCGATCTTGGCGCGCAGCACGTGCTCTCCGTCCTGGAACTCGCCGGCTTTCATGCGGTGAAGCAGGTCGAGGTTCTCATCGACGCTGCGGTCTCGATTCGGGCTGTCGGTGCCCGGTTCGGTCACCGAGCCCCGGCGTTCGCGGATCTCCGCCTCGCTCGAGCTGTCGACGTAGGCCCTGCCGCTGCGCACCAGGTTCTGGGCGATGTCAAACATGCGGCCGAAGTAGTCGGAGGCGAAGTAGAGGTGCTCGCCCCAGTCGAACCCGAGCCACTTGATGTCGCGCTGGATGGCTTCGACGTACTCCGGATCCTCGGTCGAAGGATTCGTATCGTCAAAGCGCAGGTGGTACTCGCCCCCGAAGTCCTCGGCGACGCCGTAGGAGAGGCAGATCGCCTTGGCGTGGCCGATGTGGAGGTAGCCGTTGGGCTCCGGAGGAAAGCGGGTGACGACTTTTTTGTAGCGTCCCGCTTTGAGGTCCGCCACGACTTTTTCGCGGACAAAGTCGAGGCCTTCGGTTCTGGTGTCTTCGCTCACGGTGGTGCCTGGTCTGCTGGGAATTCGGTGGGCTGAGAAGCTGAGGGGCCGGAGTCCGGTGTGGATTAGACGTGGAAGAGGCGCGGCGCATGCTCGTCGTATTTGCGCTCGAGCAGCTCGAAGACTTCGATGAGCTTCGCGAGCCGCTCGTCGAGCCGGGTCTGCCAGTCGTCGTGGCGGCCGGTGATCAAGCGCAGGCCCGAGACGCGGAAGCTCGGCCCGTCTAAGCGGAAATTCGCCTCGGGCTCGCCGGAGATCAGCTTCACGGAGAGCACCTCGGCGCCGCGCTCGATATAGCGCAAGAGGTCCTTGAGGACCGAGCCGGAAAGGGTGATGCGGGCGTCTTCGGTTTGCAGCTTGGCGTAACCCGACGCCGGGTCGACCATCAGCTCCCGGTCGCCGATCAAGGCGCGCAAGAAGCGGGCGCCGGCGACCGCTTCGCCGGGTTCGTAGGTCTCGTAGATCGGGCTTTCGATATCGGGGTCACCGCGGTCGATCCACGGCGTCTTGAACTCGGCGACCAGGCCGAGGCGTCGCATGATTTCGGTCACCCGGCCGAGGTAATTCTTCGACGTCGAGCCGACCCACAGGATATTGCCGTCGATGCACGCTTCGATGATCTTGGAGCGCGGCCGCGCTTCGAAGATCAGCTCTTCTTCGGCCATCTCCTTGAGCTTGCGGCGCTTCTTCGGGCCCACGAACGGGGCGCCCTGGTCGATTTCCGCCTTGACCATCTCCTTCACCCGTTCTTCGACGGCCGTGGGGTCGGGCTGCACCTTGTCGATGCGCAGCCGGAAGAACCAGCGCCGCTCCCCGGCCTGGAAGGGCTCTTCGGGCTCGATCGGCACGACGCCGACGCTTTCCCGGACCTCCGAGCCCGGGGCGATCTCGCGGAAGGCCACCGGCTCGAAGTCGAGCTCCTCTGGGGCGGGGGTCAGGGTGAATCGGGTGACGGCGGCGGAACCGGAAATAAGGCCCATGGCGCTCCTTCTCGGGGCGGTCGAAAGAGCGCGGATGATAGCACCTGCGCCGCGCCGACGGCCGGCGCCTAGGCGGTCCCCGATCGGGACGCTAGACGTTGAACAGGAAGTGAATCACTTCGCCGTCCTGGACGACGTATTCCTTGCCTTCCGACCGTTTGCGGCCGGCTTCCTTCGCCGCCTGCTCGCTGCCGTGGCTCAGGAAGTCGTCGTAGCTGATGATTTCCGCCCGGATGAAGCCGCGCTCGAAGTCGGTGTGGATGACGCCGGCGGCCTGCGGCGCGGTGGCGCCTTCGCGGATGGTCCAGGCGCGGACCTCCTTCGGACCGGCGGTGAAGTAGGTCTGCAGGCCGAGGAGTCGGTAGCCGGCGCGGATCACGCGATGGAGCCCGGGCTCTTCGAGGCCGATCTCCTGCAGGAACTCGCCGCGCTCGTCGTCGTCGAGCTCGGCGATTTCCGCCTCCAGCTTGGCGCAGACCGCCACGACCTCGGAGCCTTCCGACGCCGCCAGCTCGCGGACCTCCTCCAGGTAGGGGTTGTCCTCGAAGCCATCCTCATCGACATTGGCGATGTACATCACCGGCTTGTCGGTGATGAAGTGGAAGTGGCGGACCCGTGCGCGGTCGTTGGGGTCCATCTCGAGGGTGCGCATCGGTAGGCCCTGGTCGAGGTGGGCCTGGAGCTTCTCGAGCACGTCCATTTCCTTGATCGCGTCGGCGTCCCGGGACTTGGCGCTGCGCTGGGCCTTTTGCAGGGCCTTTTCGCAGGTCTGGAGATCGGCGAGGATCAACTCGGTCTGGATGACGTCGATGTCGCGCTTCGGATCGACGGAGCCCTCGACGTGGGTCACGTTTTCATCAACGAAGCAGCGCACGACGTGGGCCACCGCGTGGGTCTCGCGGATATGGGCGAGGAACTGATTGCCGAGACCTTCCCCTTTCGACGCGCCGGCGACCAAGCCGGCGATGTCGACGAAGGTCATCGTCGTCGGGACGACCTTTTTCGGATTGACGAGCGAGGCGATCTTGTCCAGGCGGCCGTCCGGGACGGGGACGACACCGGTGTTGGGCTCGATGGTGCAGAACGGGAAGTTCTGGGCGTCGATGCCGGCCTTGGTGAGCGCGTTGAAAAGAGTCGACTTGCCGACGTTGGGCAAGCCCACAATGCCGCAGTGGAATCCCATGGCGAGGTCCTATCGTGCAAACCGCTCCGCGACGAGCGTGTCGTCGTCGGGCGGGGAGTGTTCTTATCGGGGGAGGGCGGAGGCGCGCCGAAGGGGGGGCGGGTGACGCGCCGGTCCGGAAGGGGTGGAGGCCGGGGAGGCCTCGGGCGGCGAGTGTAGCAGCCTCAGCCCACCAGTCGCTCTAGGTGGCGTCGGCAATGGCCGAGGTAGCCGTCGCCGAAGAGGTTCAGGTGGTTGAGCCAGTGGTGGAGCTCGTAGACCAGAGCCCGTCTGCCGTTGCCCGGCGGCAGCGGCCAGGCTTCGCGGTACGCGCGCTCGAAGGCGGGGGGAAAGCCCCCGAAAAGGCGCGTCATCGCCAGATCCGCCTCGCGGTCGCCGTAGTAGGCCGCCGGGTCGATCAGCACCGGCACGCCCGACGGGTCGCACAGATAGTTCCCGCCCCACAAGTCACCGTGGAGCAGCGAGGGCACCGGTCGGGTCGGCAGGATGTCGCCCAAGCGCTCGAGGAGCCGGTCGCCGAGGCGGAAAAGCTTCCGGTCCCCACGTCCGGCCCGCCGCGCCCGCCCCAGCTGGTCGTCGAGCCGATGGCGGCGCCAGAAGTCGACCCAGTTTGTCAACCAGCCGTTGGGCTGCGGCGTCGCGCCGAGGAAGTTGTCATGGGTGAAGCCAAAGCGCTCCGCCGTGGCCGTGCGGTGGAGTTCCGCGAGGGCCCGGCCGAAGCGGATGTGGAATTCACCGTCGACGGGGCCGATCTCGATGGCCTCGAGGATCAGGAAGGCCGACCCTCCGCCGGCGTCGCCGTCGCTCCAGTCGATCACCTCGGGGACCCGAAGCCGGAGTCCAGGGGCCGCCCGTCGGAGGGCTTCGAGGCCTTCTGCTTCGCGGGCAAAGACGTCGCGGCCCGCGGCGGACGCGCCGGTCTTCACGAAGAAACGACGGCCGTCCTCGAGCTCGACAATCGAAGCAGGATGAATCGAGCCGCCCGTCGCCGTGTGCGCCCGCCGCGGACGGGCCGGCTCTCCGGTCGCCGCGGCGATCGAGGCGAAAATGGCTTCGGGCAGCGTCAAGACGAAATTATCAAGCGGCTCAGCCCGAAGTGGTGTCGCCGAGTCCAAGCTCCGCGAGGGTCTCGGCCTCGAGGACGCGCTCGCTCAGGCGCTCGATCTCTTCCAGGTCGCTGAGGCTGCGGATCCGCGCTTTGAGAGGGTCAGACGGGGTGCCGAAGCGCGACGCCATCAGCCGAAGCAGCATTCGCCGTCCGGACTCTACGCCCTCCCGGTGGCCGAGCGCGACGCCTTCCCGGCGTCCGAGCGCGACGCCTTCCCGGTGTCCCTTCTGATGCAGCTTTTCGGCCCAGGTCATTTCCATGCGTAATACCTCCGTGCCTTTAGGGCTCTCGTTCACCCGTCGGTCATATTTTAGCTGGTCCTCTGGGAGCAGCTGTAGGTAGGTTTCCACGGCGTTGAGAAGCAGCATCTGCTGGGCGTCGTTGACTCCGGCGTCAAGGATCGCTTCGACGCATCTGTATTTTCGCTCGTGGATCGGCAGTTTGTCGCCGCGCGTGCAGGACGCGAGGGCGGCGCCTAAGGGAGACGTATTGAGAAAGTCTTCGGCAGCAGCCTTGGAGAGGCCGACGGCGACGTAAGTGAAATCGACCACCACGAGATCTTCAACCACTTCCCGGTAGTGGCGTCGTTCGACACCCGGCGGGCCGCCGCGCAGGAAGAGCACAATGGGGATGATTGGAAGGTCGAGTTTGAGTTTCAGGTGGGCGAAGTACCGGAAGACCCTCCGGTCCATTGATTCACCGAAGTCCCTCTCCACTTCGATGTGGACAATGACCAAGCTGCCGA
The DNA here is from genome assembly GCA_038747035.1 of Acidobacteriota bacterium. Taxonomy (GTDB): domain Bacteria; phylum Acidobacteriota; class Thermoanaerobaculia; order Multivoradales; family J023; genus JAUIJL01. Next base: position 12,441 of record JBCDKB010000023.1, read on the forward strand.
CCTTTCCGCGCCTGCGGACTTCAGCCACTAGATCCATTCGAACGTGGACCCCGTCGAGCAGGTCCGTTAGCGATTCCTGCTCGAGAAAGCGTGGCTCCTCGCCCACCAGCGCGGCCGCCACCTTCGGGGCCGCGAGCTTCAGGAATTCGGGGAAGAAGGAGCGCAGGAGCTCCTTCCACAAGCCGTCGTGTTTCTGCATGTCTTCTCCAGTTCCGGACCTACCGAGGTCCATTCACCGGATAAAGAAGACAAAACGAGCTGGAATTTGCAGGTGGGGGTCAAATTCCTTGAATTTTTTTCGCCGGCGCTATGGCGCCGGATCGTTCACGAGGTGCTCGAGGACAGCGGGGCAGGCGGCTTCGATCATGTCGATGACGGTCTCGAAGCCTTGCTCGCCGCCGTAGTAGGGATCGGGAACGTCGGCGGGAGAACCCGGGGGTAGGAAGCTAGAGAGCAGGCGGATCTCCGCCTTGGCACCGGACGGAGCGGCGGCCCGCAGGTCGGCGAGATTGTCGCGGTCCATGGCGACGATGAGGTCGAAGCGCTGGAAGTCGGAGGGCTCAACCTGCCGGGCGCTTCCCTCAAGGAGGTAGCCACGACGGCGGGCGGCGCGGCGCATTCTGGCGTCCGGGGGCGCACCGGCGTGGTAGCCGATGGTGCCGGCGGATTCGATCTCGATCTCGCCCGCAACACCGTGCTCGGCGGCGACGTGGCGGAAGAGACCTTCACCGGTCGGGGAGCGGCAGATATTACCCATGCACACGAAGAGGACGGAGCGCGACATCGGCAGAGTGTATAGCGATGAGCCCGGATATCCGCGGTGCTACGATTTCCCGATTGGTTCCAGCGGCACGCGGTCGCCGTCGAAGACGCCCGCGACGCGGCGGTCACGGCCTGCGCCTCTAGGCCTCGGCTCGATGGACTGCCCGCAGCCCCCGGGGGCCTTTTCGGGCTTGTCACGCTCGGCCCCCTGCGTCGTTTCGGATCCCTAAATGATGAACTTTTTATGCCCGGAGATTTGGTATGACTGCAGACTTTGACATTCGAATGGCCCCCGCCCGACGGCGTGCGGGGATCGCCCTCTTCGCCCTCGTCGTTTCACTCGGCGCCCCCCTGGCGGCGTTGGCCGAGACGACGTTGATCCACGCCGGCCACCTCATCGACGGCCGCGATGGCCAGATGCATGCTCAGAAGACGGTCGTGGTGAACGACGGCAAGATCGCAGAAATCCGCGACGGCTTCGCCTCTCCGGCGGCCGGCGAGTCGGCGATTGACCTCCGCGACATGACCGTGATGCCTGGGCTCATCGACCTCCATACCCACCTATCTTCCCAGGCGAGCCGTAACTCCTACGTCGAGGTCTATCGTCTCGAGCCCGCGGACTACGCCATCCGCGGCACCGTGTACGCCAAACGGACCCTGATGGCCGGTTTCACGACGGTGCGGGACGTTGGAGATCGCTTTAACGTCACCATCGCGCTGAAGCGGGCGATCGCCGGCGGCGAGATCGTCGGTCCGCGCATCTACACGGCGGCCAAATCGCTGGCCTCCACCGGCGGTCACGCCGATGCGACCAACAGCATGCGCTCTGACCTGGCGGGCGATCCGGGGCCGCGCCACGGCATCGTCAACGGCGTGGAGGACGCTCGTAAAGCCGTACGCCAGCGCTATAAAGACGGCGCCGACCTGATCAAGATCACCGCCACCGGCGGCGTGCTCTCGGTCGCCGCCAGCGGACAGAATCCGCAATTCAGCATGGAGGAGCTGCGCGCTATCGTCGACGCGGCGTCCGACTACGGTTTCCACGTCGCCGCCCACGCCCACGGCACCGAAGGCATCAAGCGCGCCGTCGAAGCCGGGGTCCGCACCATCGAGCACGGCACCTACCTCGACGACGAGGCGATGCAGATGATGAAAGAGCGGGGGACCTACCTGGTCCCGACGCTCATGGCGGGCGAGGCGGTGACCCAGAAGGCGAAGATCGACGGCTTCTATCCGGAGGTGGTGCGAGGCAAGGCCTCCAAGATCGGACCGGCGATGGTCGGGACTTTCCGACGCGCAGTGGATCTCGGCGTGCCGATCGCCTTCGGGACCGACGCCGGCGTCTTCGCCCACGGCACCAACGGCCGTGAGTTCCGGCTCATGGTCGACGGCGGCATGGAGCCGATGCGCACGATCGAGAGCGCCACCCGCGTCGCGGCCGAGGTGCTCGGGGCCGAGGATCGCCTCGGCACCATCGAAAACGGCAAGCTGGCGGACCTCGTGGCGGTCCGCGGCAATCCCCTCGAAAACATCGACTTGATGACCGACATCGACTTTGTGATGAAGGACGGCGTGGTCCACAAGCACGAAGTCGTCGCGGAGTGAAGTTGAACCGGGGCCGCTAGCCGACGGTGACGCGGTTGCGGCCAGCCTTCTTCGACTTGTAGAGGGCCCGGTCGGCGGCCTTCATGACGGTGTCGGGCGTCGGCGCCTTGTCGCTCCGCTCGGCGACGCCGATCGAGACGGTGACCTTCAGGCTCTTTTCGATCGTCTTGGCGCCGCCGGCCTTGGCGCCGTCCTTCGGCTTGCGGGCGGGGCGGGCCGGGGATCGGACGACGAAGGGCCTAGAGGCGATCTGCTGGCGCAAGGCGTCGAGGTAGATCGCCGCCTCGTCGGCGCCCTGCCCGGCGAAGACGACGGTGAATTCTTCGCCGCCGTATCGGAAGGCTCGGCCGCCGCCCGGGGCCTTCTTGAGTCGACTCGAGACCAGGCGCAGCACCTGGTCTCCCACTTCATGGCCGTGGCGGTCGTTGAGCTTCTTGAATTGGTCGAGGTCGAGCATGGCGAGGGAGTAGTGCCGGCCGAGCTGCTCGAGGCGCTCTTCGAGGGCGCGACGAGCCGGCAGGCCGGTGAGCCCGTCGTTGAACGCCAGCGAGAAGGCGTTCTCGACCAGGGCGACGGCGAGGGCAAGGGCGATGGCGGTGACGAAGAAGCGAAGTCCCCCGTCGACCGCCAGACCGCAGCCGAGGGCGACGGCGCTCCACAGGAAGCCCGATTCGAGCGGCGTCTTGCGGATGGCGAGGGCGACGGCGCAGGCCGCCGCGGCGAGCACAACGGCGCCGGCGAGCATCGGCTCCATGGAGAGCTGACCGAGGATCGGCCACGCGGTGGACCACCCGTCGTCGACGGCGAGCAGGGCGGCCTGCGTGGCGTCGTCACTGCGGGCGAGCAGGAAGACCGTCAGGGCTTGGGCGCCGAGCGCCCCCAGGCGCACCAATCCGGGACGACTCAGGAACCACCACTCGCGGAGTGCGGCCGCCGCTGCGAGGTCGACGGCGAGCCATAGGGCGCCGACGAGGACCGCGGCGTCGCCGGGGTTGGACGTCGCAAGCTCGGTGAAGGCGGCGACGGCCAGCGCTATCCACGCGACGCGCCCGCGGCGCAGGCGCCAGCCCAGCAGCAGCGCAAGGCCGATGGCCACGCGCTGTACGGTCGGCAGGGCTTCATGCCCGAGCCACCGACCGTCGGTCAGGAGGAGGACGGCGACGGCCGCCGCCAGCGGAATCAGGGGCGCGAGGTAGCGACGCACCGCGGGATGGTACCGCAGGACCGGCCAGGCTTCGGGGTCCTCCCTTCGCCATCGATGCGGCATCCCGGCGCGGGTCCGCGCGCGGACCCGCGCGCTTGGGCTGGACGGGTGTTTCAGGATGTGATGTCGGTTTCGGGAATGCGCTGGCCCCGCTCTGCGTTTGCAAATGTGAGGGTGACGCACTAAGATCCGCGCGCTGACACGCCCTGTCCCAAGCAACGCGTGGCCCCAAGGAGAAGCGGTGGACTACCAGGACTACTACGCCACGCTCGGCGTGAAAAAGAGCGCCTCGCAGGATGAAATCCAGAAGGCTTATCGCAAGCAGGCGCGTAAATACCATCCGGACGTCAACAGCAGCCCGGAAGCTGAAGATAAATTCAAGCAGATCACCGAGGCCTACGAGGTCTTGAAGGATCCCGAAAAGCGCAAGACCTACGACCGCTTCGGCAGTCAGTGGAAGCAGCGCGGCGGCGCGCCGCCGGGTTGGCAGAATATGCGGACCGACTTCGGCGGCGGCTCGGGCTTCTCCGACTTCTTCGAGATCCTTTTCGGCGGCGGCGGCGCCGGCCGAGGCGCCCGCGGCGGCGACCCTTTCGGCGGCGGCTTCGGATTCAGCGGCTTTCCGGGGGGCGGAGGATTTAGCCAGTCGCTGGATCAAGAGGTGACGCTGGCCCTGACGCTCGAAGAAGCGGCGCAGGGCGGCCAGCGGCAGATTACGGTCCGTGATCCCCAGACCGGTTCGAGCCACACACTCTCGGTCACGCTGCCCGAAGGGGTGCGCTCAGGCCAGAAACTGCGCCTCGCGGGCAAAGGACTCGAAGGGCCCGGCGGCCAGCGCGGCGACCTCTTCTTGAAGATCGATTTGCGGCCCCACGGGCGCTTCAAGCTCGAGGGACGAGACCTCCACGCCGACCTGCCGGTGACGCCGTGGGATGCGGCCTTGGGGGGTCAGGCGTCGGTCAAGACCTTGGCCGGGACGCTGCGGGTCAAGGTGCCGGCGGGCTCCTCCTCCGGACGCAAGATTCGCCTCCGCGGCAAGGGCTTCCCAGATCCGCGGGGCCAAAGCGGCGATCTCTACCTGGAGATCAAGGTGGCGGTGCCGGAGACGTTGAGCGACGAAGAGCGGAGCCTCTTCGAGCAGCTCGCCGAAGTCTCCGATTTCCGGCCGGCTTAGCCACAGAGAGCCCCGCGGGCGCGCGATAGGATCAAGCCGTGCCCATCTCGACCGCTGACCGCATCGAAACGCTGCGGGCGATCCCCCTTTTCTCCTACCTCACGGCGGAGGAGCTCCAGGCCGCCCAGGTTCTTTTTCAGGAGCAGGCCTACCGCAAGGGCGAAGTGATTTGCCGCATGGGGGAAGAGGGCGACACGTTCTACATCGTGCTTTCGGGCGAGCTCGAAGTGTGGGGCGGCAGTGACGCCGAGCCGAAGTTGATCGGCCGGTTGGGTCCGCGGGATTTCTTCGGCGAGCTGGCCCTGGTGCTCGGCGGTCCGCGTTCGGCGACGGTGAAAGTCGCCCGCCGGGCCAAAGTCCTCAGTCTCCACAAAGAGTCCTTCAACCGATTCTTTCTGCACAATACGAAAGTTCTCGAGTACTTCTCGCGGGTGATCTGCCAGCGCCTGGCGGCGACGGCGTCCAATCAGACTTTTGGCGAGGAGCGTTCGAGCTCGGTGATCGCGGTGGTCGCTGAACCCTACGTCGTGGGCTCGACTTTGGTGGCCGCGGGCGTGGCGGCTTTGCTGCGGCGCGAGCTGGGGGGCGCCGTACTGCTCGTCGACGTCACCACCGTCGCCCGAGGGCAGAAGCTCTCCGGTCGCCTGAGCTCGAGGCCCGACCGCGTGGCCAAGGCGATCGAATTCCACGGCGACGACACGCCGGCGACGCTGCGGGTGGTGGTCGAAGACGAAGTCGCGAACGTGCTGCAAAGCGACCGCTTCGCGGCCCTGGTCACCCGCCTGTGTCGCGACTTTGAGGCCGTGGTGCTCGACATCGGGGCCCAGCCGCATTCGCTGGTGCGGGCCGTCGCCGACTACGCCGATTCGGTGGTGCGGCTCGTAGAAACGCCGGGACTCGGGGCGAGCGCCGACGTGCAGACCTTCGAGGTGGTGAACCTCTACAACCGCGGCACGCGTCGGGTGCCGATCAATAGCTGCGAGCCCTTCGTGCTGCCCAAGGACCCGGCGCTGGTCGACGGCGGCGAGCCGCTCGCGATCGGCGTGGCCATCGCCGGGGCACCGCGTTCGCCCGCGGGCCTACCGCTGGCCCGGCTGGTGCGCAAGATCCTCGGTCGCACGGTCGGGGTCGCCCTCGGCGGCGGCGCCGCCTTTGGCCTCGCCCACCTCGGCGTGCTGAAGGTCTTCGAGGAGCACGACGTGCCGATCGACGTGCTGGCGGGCTGCAGCATGGGTTCGCTGGTGGCCGTCGGCTATGGCGCGGGTCTCGATCTCGATCACCTGGAGTCGCTCGCCACCGAGCTCGGGAGCCGGACGCGCCTGCTCGACCTGGTGCGTCGAGACGCGACGCTGACGCGGCCCGGTCTGCTGACCGGGCGGGCTATCCGTGACATCTTCGGTCCCCTCCTGGGGGAGAAGCGCACCTTCCGACACCTGACCATCCCGTGCCGGGCGGTGGCGACGGATATCGAGACCGGGGAGCGCGTTTCCATCGGCACCGGGCGACTCGATGAAGCGTTCCGAGCCAGCTGCGCGGTGCCGGTGGTGATGTCGCCGGTGCGTCGAGACCACCGCGTGCTGGTCGACGGCGGCGTCTGCGATCCGGTGCCGGCTGATGTGGTGCGCGATATGGGCGCCGACGTGACGGTGGCGGTCAACGTCGTGCCGCCGCTTAAAAAAGGCGTCGAGATGCTGCCGTCTCGGATCTATCGCCGTTTGAGCTTCCTAAACCCCATGGCCTATGTCGGTCAGTCTCTCGACCTGCCGAACCTCTTCGACATCGTCATGAGCTCGATGCAAACGCTCCAATACGAGCTGGGGAACTACCGGGCGATCTCCGCTGACTTCCGCATCAACCCGGACCTGTCGGACTTTACGTGGGTTGAGTTTTATCGCGCCCAGGAGCTGATCGCCCAGGGGGCTGAGGCCGCCCGGCGCGCCGTACCGGCGATCTCACGCGCCCTCGGGCGCTAGCGCGGTATCATTCAGGGCATGGGTCAGCCCACCGATGGAGACGCCCGCGGCGCCGATGGCGTCGGCGGCGCGGATGGCGAGCGTCCGAAGGCCTCGGACGGCGCGGTGGACACCTCATCCCATGCCACCGAGCGGCACCCCCTCCGCCCGTCGGCCCCGCCGCCGCAGCGGCGCGGACTCTTCGCCAACGGAGACCTCATCGCCGATCGCTACGAGGTGCTCCGGTTCATCGCCCGCGGCGGTATCGGTGAGGTTTATGAGGTGCGGGATCGTCAGCTCGGCGAGCGCCTGGCGCTGAAGATGCTCCAAGCGCGCGAGTCGCTGGACGAGGTGGCGCGGGAGCGCTTCCGGCGGGAGATTCAGCTGGCCCGTCGGGTCACCCATCCCAATGTCTGCCGACTCTACGACGCGGGTCTCCACGGCGAGGGGGATGACACCCAGCCCTTCTGCACGATGGAGCTGCTCGCCGGCGACACGCTGCATGAGCACATCGAAAAACACGGCCCGATGTCGGAAGAGGAGTCTTTGCCGATGCTCCGGCAGATGGCGCGTGGCCTCGAAGCGGCGCACGCCAAGGGCATCATCCACCGCGACTTCAAGAGCAATAACGTCATGCTCGTGCCGGTGGATGAACGCGACTCGCGTGCCGACGCCGACGGTCCGTGGCGGGTTGTGCTCACCGATTTTGGGCTCGCGCGCCCCGAGACCGACGACGACCCGACGCTATTCCGCACCGACCATTCCGGCGGCGTCACCGGCACGCTGGCGTTTATGGCCCCTGAGCAGTTGCGGGAAGAGGCGCCGACGCTGCGGGCGGACCTCTACGCCTTGGGTGTCGTGCTCTTCCACATGCTGACCGGCGAGCTACCCTTCACCGGCTCGACGCCGATCAACGCGATGGTGCGGCGTCTCCAGGAACCTGCGCCGTCGCCCCGGGAGCGGGTGCCGAACCTCGACCGTCGCTGGGAAGCGGCGGTGCTGCGCCTCTTGGAGCGCGCCCCGGAGGATCGATTCGACCACGCCTGGGAGGTGGTGGAGGCGGTCGCCGGCGACCGGGCGACGACCGTTCCGTCCAAGCAGAGGGGGCGCCGTCGGCTGGCGCTTCAGCTGGCCGTCGGCGCCGCCGCGGTGGCTTTCGCAGCGCTCTTCTGGCCGCACCGGGGACCGCTGCCGCTGGTCGCCGACGATCCGGTCCAGCTCACCTCAGAGCCGGGGCTCGAGATCGATCCGGTGATTTCCCCCGACGGCGAGACGGTGGCTTTTGTATCCGACGCCAGCGGCACCTTCGAGCTGTGGCTGAAGCCATTTCCGAGCGGCGAGGCGACGCAGCTGACCACCGACGGGCAGCGCAATATGCAGCCCTCGTGGTCGCCGGACGGGCGACACTTGGCCTACGTCTCCCAGGAGCGGCGCGGGCTCTATGTCATGTCGCTCGGGGGCGGCGCACCGCGCCAGATTTCGACCTTCGGCTCCCGCCCCGCCTATTCGCCCGACGGACGTCAGGTCGTATTCCAGAGCGAAGCCCGTAAAGACGTTTCAGAACGCACCCTGGCGGCGATGCCGCCGTCGACGCTGTGGCTGGTCGAGGTCGACCCGGGTACGGGGCAAGCCACCGGCGAACCCCGGCAGCTGACCGAGGCCGGCGAGCCGACGGGCGGCCACGGAGAACCGTCGTGGTCCCCGGACGGGCAGCAACTCGCCTTTTCCGCCGGCAATCGACGCCGCTCGCAGATCTGGACGCTGGACCTGGAGACGGGGACGCACGCCCCGCTGATCTCGGAAGCGCGGATCAATATCAACCCGCTCTTCACCCCCGACGGCTACAGCGTGATCTACGTCGGCATCTCCAGCCAGGGTCGCCAGTCGGCGAGCTATGCCGTGTGGCGTCAACCCTTGGATCGCTCGGGGGCCGCCGTCGGCGAGCCGCAGCGCCTGACGCAGCTCGGCATCGCCACGATCCGGCAGCTGACGCTGGCGCCCGAAGGGGACGCCCTGGTCTACTCGGCGCTATCGACGGTCAGCTCGCTCCAATCCCTCGACCTCGACGCCGACGGCCGCGGCCTCGGCCCGTCGAGGGTCTTCACCGAGCGCGGGCAGCGAAGCTCCCGTCCCGCGTTCTCACCCGACGGGCAGTGGATCGCTTTTGACCGCTGGAGCAAGGGCACGAACCTTGACCTGTGGCTGCGCGGGCCGCTCCCGGCGGCTCCACCCGACGGTGGTGAAAGCGCCGAGCCACCCCCGCCGCCCGAAGAGCGGCAGCTGACGGTGGACGCCGAGTGGGACTCCCAGGCCGTCTGGCTTTCGGAGGGGCAGGGGCTGACCTATTTCTCGGAGCGGGAAGGGCGGCGCGGCCTTTGGCAGATGTTCTTCGACGCCGGCCCCGAGACCCCCGAAGCGCGGATTGAATTCCTGGACGCCATCGATATCGACGCCGACTGGGCGCGGCTGTCGCCGGACGCGTCCCGGATCGCGTATCACTCGTCGCGCGAGAGCGCCGGCCTCGACGTCTGGATCCGCGACCTGGAGAGCGGAACCGATACGCGGTTGACCTCCGACCCCGAGCTCGCGGGTTTCCCGATTTGGTCGCCGGACGGCACCAGCCTGGCGATTGAGATTCGTCGGGAAGGGAGCACCCACATCGCCCTTCTGAGCCTGCTGCGGGACGCCGACGGCGACTATGTCGATCTCGAGCCTTTGCAGCTCACCGCCGAGGAAGGGGAGAGCTGGCCTTATTCGTTCTCGCCCTCCGGCGATCGCATCGCCTTCGCGGGTCAGCGCGACGGCATCTGGAACCTCTATTGGGTCCGCCTCGGGGATCGGAGGATCGAGCGCCTGACCGACGAGACCAGTCTCGACGGCTATGTGCGCTATCCGGCGTGGTCGCCGCGCGGCGACCACGTGCTCTTCGAGCGCACCCGTACGGTCGGCGACCTGTGGCGGGTGGATCTACGCCCCGAATAGATCTGCACCCCGTGTAGACCTGCACCCCGAGTCGGTCTGAACCCCGAGTCGGTCTGAACCCCGAGTCGGTCTGAACCCCGAGTCGACAAGTCTCGATCGAGGGGGACGTCCGAGGACCCCCGGCTTCAGTTCCGTGAAGCCGGCGGGCCCCTCGTCCGAGACGAGGGTGCGCGGGGCAGTCTGTCGGGCCCGGCTCGTCGTCGCTCTCGGTCTTCGCTGCGGTGGGTATTGGGGGCTATGGATCCGCCGCTTTTTCCCGGCCCGCTAAGGGCTCCGGGATCGCCCCCGGCGGTGCCTCGGGGATGACAGGGGCCCGGGGGTTCCTGCGCCAGTACGGGGGACGGCGGCCGCCCAGGTCGCCGGGCCCTTTCTTATTCGTCTTGAGATCTGCCTCAGCTAGACCCGATTTGCGGAGAGCCCCCCACCATGAGATGCATCCTTCCGACGCTTGTCCTCGCCCTGTGCGCCGCATCCACTGTCGCCTCGCCAGAGGTTTCGATATCCCAGAGCTTCAGCGCCGCCCACGGCGCCGATCGGGCCACCAAAGAGTTGCACGCGATGGATCGCAGTCAGAAAGTGCGGTCGATCTTTTACGCCGACCGCGCCGCCTTTGAAGCCGCCGCCCCCGGCTTGACGGTCGAGTCATTCACCGGCGCCACCGTCGCGCCGGGCGCCGTGGTCGGCTGCGGCAACCCGGTCCTGGACCCCAGTCCTTGTTTCCGGCCCGGCGGCCTCGCGCCCGATGTGCGGATCACTTCGACCGGCGGTGAGATCGTGACCCTCGGCGAAGGCCTCTTCGGCAACGCGACGCCGGCGGTGGCGGCGGATCTCTTCGGCGAAGCGACGATCTTCGAGTTCACCCGCCCGGATATCTACGCCGCGGGCTTTCGGGCCCGCTTGGATAGCGCCTCTGACTCCGTCCAGATCGAGGTGTACGGAATCGACGGCTCGCTGATCGACATGGCGACCACCACGCTCGGCGCGGAATTCACCTTCCGCGGGGTCGTCGCCACCCAGCCGATCGCCCGGGTGACGCTGACGGCCCTCAATCGCCGGGGTGAGATCATCGATGAGGTGCTCTTCGGCCACGCCTACGGACCGCCGGCGGCGGAAGACTTCGAGAATGGCGTGATCGATCCGGCGTGGACCCTCGCCGGCGTCGGCAACGCCAACCAGGCGTCGGTCATGGTGATCGACGACGGCGGCAATCGCGAGCTCGCCCTGACCGCCGACGGCGCCACCGCCTACCTCGGCAAAGACAACGCCGGCTTCCTTTATCAGGAGGTTTGGGGCGACTTCCGACTCGAAGCCGACCTCGATACGTCGACGATGACCACCGGCAAGATCTGGCGCAAAGCGGGTCTGATGGTCCGCGCCAGCAACGATGACGACGATATTCGCCTGCTGGCGATGCACGCGCCGCTCCAGGGTCGTTTGCAATTCGTGGCGCGGGAAGTGGCCGGCGGACCGGGTAATGTCAAGGTCGCCCTGGAAGAGGCCGCCCCCCACGCCGTTCGCCTCGCGATCGAGCGGGTCGGCCAGGTGCTCACCGTCCAATATTCGCTGGACGGCGGCGCCACCTGGATCACCCCGTCGACGGGCCTCGGCGGCTCCATCGACATCGCGGCCCTGCCTGCGAAGCTCTATGTCGGGCTGGCGACGGTGTCCAACAACATCTCGGTCACCTCGACGGCGCTCTTCGACAACGTCTTGGTCGTGCAATAGGCGCGGTCCGGCGCCCGGCCGAAGGGGCGCCGGATGGCCTCGGGCTTTGAGCCGCCGCGGGCATGGGCCCGCGGTTTGGGTGTGGATGGCTGGGTGAGGGGTTGTAAAAATGCTTTTGTGGCATAAAATGAAGCCCTTCCACCCCTACGACCGACGATTCAGTCGCCCACGCCTGAGGTTTGTCCAGCCATGTCGCCATTCGCTTTCCGTTTGCTCCCTGCGGTCACTTTCGTGCTCGCTAGCTGTCTGGCCTCCGGATCCCCCAGTGCCGCCCAGGACCCGACGCCGGTCGGCGGGGAGTTCCGCGTTAACGCGATCACCTCCGGATCGCAGGTGGAGCCATCCCTCACCTTTGACGGCGAGCACTATGTGGCCGTGTGGAGCCAGGGCTTGACCGCCGGAGTCGGCAGCCTGGTCGGGGCACGCTTCGACCGGACCGGGCGGGCGCTGGGGGAATTCGAGGTCGTCGAAGAGAGCACCTCTTCCATTCGATTTCCCACGATCTCTTCGGCGGCTGACGGTCGATTCGTCGTCGGCTGGGCTGGGCGGGGGGAGAACGCGAGGCTCTTCTCGGCCGATGACACGCCGATCGGGGCGGCTCTTCAGGTCGTTGACGATCCGGGCGTGCCCATCGTCGGACCTCGCCTCTGGATGGCCGAGGGAGGCGCCTTCGTGGTCGCGTGGAGCGTACCGGCGCTCAACGAGGCCTTCATTCGCAGCTTCAGCACGTCCGGCGCGCCGCTCGTCGATAGCCTCTTTGTCGATGTCGCCGCGCCCTCGGAGCTCAATATCGTCGGCGACGATCTCAATCGCTTCGCCGTGGCCTATTCCAAGCCCGACGGCGACGGCCGCGGCGTCTTCGGACGCTGCTACGAAGGCCTCGACCCGCCGCAGGCGCTCGGCGAGCCCTTCCAGCTCAATACCTACACCACCGACGAGCAATTCGGCGTCCGGGTGGCGTCAAATAACGTCGGATCGTACGTGGCGGTGTGGTCGAGCGAAGAGCAAGACGGCGACTGGCGGGGCATTTTCGGGCGCCGTTTCAGCTGTCCCGAGGGGCCGCTGGGGGAGGAGCTGGCGATCAACAGCATCACCGAGAGCCTCCAGGGCTCGCCGGAGGTGGCCGTCGCCCCGGGTGGAGAATTCGTCGTCACCTGGTCGTCCTATGTCCCGGCGGCGGGTAGCCGCGTCTCCGCACAAGCCTTCGACGCTTTCGGCTCCGCCGTCGGTACGGAATTCCGAGTGGATCTGTCCCCCGAGAGCGATCCGAACCGTCCCTTCATCGCCTTTTCGGGCCAGCAGGATTTCATGATTCTCTGGGAGAGCTTCGGCCAGGATGGCTTCAGCTGGGGGCTCTTCGCGCGACGCTTCCGACTCGGTCCGGACTATGCGATCGACGTCCCGGCCCTGGGTGGCTACGGCGTCGTCGCCTTGGCGGCGCTGCTGGGCCTGTGCGGCTGGGCGGCGCTCGGGCGCCGTCGCTGATCCGACTGTCCGACCTCGGTCAACGCCGGCCATCGAGCGGGTGGGGCCGGAACGGCCTGGCCGGGGTGCACATCCGGCGGCGGGGGCGAGGCGAAATCGACGGTGACGCTAGAGAAGACGATCCGTCCACCGTGACCGAACGACCCCCGGAGACCTCGCCATGCTGAGAGTGTTGACGTGCCTTGCCCTCACCTGGAGCCTCAGCGTGAGCGCCGCCTGGGCCGACTGGAATCGTTTCCGCGGACCCGCCGGCGCCGGCGCGGTGGACGGGCCGGCGGTGCCGACCACCTATTCGACCGAGAAGAACCTGGCGTGGCGCACCGAGCTGCCGGGCAAGGGGGTGTCGTCGCCGATCATCAGCGGCGACCGGGTCTACCTCACCGCCTACACCGGCTATGGCCTCTCCCTCGAGTCGCCCGGTGATCCCAAGGACCTTGTGCGTCACCTGCTGGCCTTTGACCGGGCGGGTGGCCAGGAGCTGTGGCGGGCTTCCCTGGCGTCGAGCGGCGGTGAAGATCCCTTCCAAGGCTTCATCACGCAGCACGGATACGCGAGCAGCACGCCGGTCACCGACGGTGAGCGGATCTATGCGCTCTTTGGCAAGACCGGCCTCGTCGCTTTCGACCGCGACGGCAAGGAGCTGTGGCGCCGCGCGCTGGGGACCCAGTCTGACGCCGCGCGCTGGGGCGACGCCTCGAGTCCGGTCCTGGTGGACGGCGTGGTCGTGGTGAACGCCGGCGTGCTCGGGCGCCACGTCGCCGGCGTTGACAAGCTCACCGGCGAGGTCCTGTGGTCGATCTCCGACGAGAATTACACCAACTCGTGGTCCACCCCGGCGGTCTACCGCAGCGGCGACACGGTGCAGGTCCTGGTGCACTTTCCGTCGAAGATCATGGGCGTCGAACCGAAGTCCGGCGAGGTCGTCTGGCACGCCACCACGCCGCTCGACGACGCGACCTCGCCGAGTATCGTCATCCACGGCGACGTCGCTTATCTGATGGGCAGCCGGGCCGGACACGCGCAGGCCGTCAAGCTCGGCGGCCAGGGCGACGTCTCCAAGACCCACGTGCTGTGGCAGTCCCGCGTGCGCGCCGGCATCACGACGCCGGTCTTCGCCAATGGCGCCCTCTACTGGACGTCGAGCGGCATGTTCATGGCGCTCGACACCAAGACCGGTGAAGAGCTCTACCGCGCACGGCTGCCGCGTCTGGGGGGCCCCACGGGGGGATTTCCGAACGCCGATTACTCGTCGCCGATCGCCGTCGGCGGCACCGTCCTGCTCTTCACTCGCAATGGCGAAAGCTACGCCATCGAAGGCAGCGACACCTTCAACGTGCTCGCCCACAACGCCGCCTTCACGGGCGATGCATCGTCTTTCCGGGCGACCCCCGCCGCCAGCGGCGGCGAGCTCTTCATGCGCTCGGACGCCTACCTCTATAAGTTCGCCGCCGAGCCCGCGTCGACCCCGAGCGCATCGGCTCCCTGAGGCTCTCCGGCGCCTCCGCTCGAGGGCCCGCCTCCGGATCGGCTCTAGCGCACCCAAAAAAATGGCCAACCTATGACCGTAGGTTGGCTCTGGCGCGGCTCCGCTGGGTGCAGCGGAGCGTCGTCCTATAGGAGAAGGTCTTGGGGAAGCGCTGCCCATTCAAGCGAAATCGCTCGAAAACGCTTCTCCAGCTGTCTTCACTAAGTCATGCGCCAAAATGCGGTGAGGTGAACCATCTTTCTGCGAAATAGTGTTAGGGGATGGCGCCGCATCGGCTCCCGAGCGCCATCTTCCTGCCTTAGTCGAGTCCTAAATTCAGACGATGACCTCGCGACTCGCCGCCCCGCTCGTCCTCGCCCTGCTCGTTTCCTTCAACCTGATCTTCCTGGCGCTACCCGCCGGCCGCTACGACGCGGTGGTCGTACACCACGCCGCGGCGGAGACGTCGGACTACCGGTCGATCCGTCGAGCGCACCACGGGCGGGGTTGGTGGGAGATCGGTTATCACTTCGTGCTTTCGAACGGCAGCACCGATATTCCTTTCGGGCACCTCTATGCGACGCGGCGCTATGCCCTCGGACTGTGGAGCGTCGCCACGCGGAGCCCGCGATTCAACCTGACGGCGCTGCACCTTTGCGCGGTCGGCAACTACGAAACGGCGCCCGTGCCCGGCCGACTCCAGGGGGCCCTCGGGCATGCGCTGCAAGAGATCATGCGGCGCCACCGGATCCCGCCGGAGCGCATCCTGCTCCACCGCGACTGCAGCGCCAGCGCCTGTCCGGGGCAGCACATCGACCGCGACAAGCTCGTCGCCTGGGCGAGGGCCGGCGACGGAGTGGCCCCGGAGATCAAAGCCCAGCACCGGAAAGCCCTCGACCGTCCTCGCCTCTCGGGAGCGACTTACGGCCTGGTTTGGGGCGCTGTGAACCTCGGAACGCTCAGCCTTTTCGTGCATCGCCGCCGTCGACGCGCGAAATCGCCGGAGAGCCTCGATCGACGGCCGGGGGACTGGAACCCGCGAGCTCCTGGGTCTCTTGAACCCGACCGAGAAAACGCGCATTGATTTTCGGGAAAATAACCGGGAGTCGCTTCTGGGCCGGCCGTTTCGGGCCCTCGGGAGCGTAGACTCAGGCGGTGCGTCAACAAGACCTGCTGGATCGATTAGGGACGCTACCCGCGGAAACCCGTCGACGGGTCTCGGCGCGGCTGGGAGAAACGCTGGCGCCGACGGTCGAAGCGCCGGCTGACGCCATCGAGAAGCTCCTGGCGACCGGCGGCGGCGGACTCGGCGGCGCGCTGTGGGACCGCCTGGCGGCCGAGTTGGCCAGCGAACCGGGGGGCGAAGAAGCCCTGGTCGGCGAAGAGCTCGGCGGCCAGGTGCGCATCGATTCGGTCCTGGGACGCGGCGGCATGGGTGCCGTCTACGAGGGCTTCGATACGTGGCTCGAGCGGCCCGTCGCCGTCAAGACCGTGCGCTCCGACCTGCTCCGGGATCGGGAGTCCCTGGTGCGATTCCGGCGCGAAGCGCGTTTGCTTTCGCGCCTCGACCATCCGCATATCTGCCGGGTCTATGGCCTGATCCGACACGCCGAGCGTGACTTCCTGGTCCTCGAGCTCATCGTCGGAGAGCCCCTCTCTAAAGCCGGGCCGCTCGACGCCGCGGGCCGGATGCGGGTGGCCCGCGACATCGCCGACGCCCTGGTCGCCGCCCACGCCCAGCGCATCGTGCATCGAGACCTCAAGCCTGGCAACGTGATGGTGACGCCGGAAGGGCGGGCGAAGGTGCTTGATTTTGGCCTTTCCAGGGCGGCGGAAGTCGGCGCTGAGGACGAAGGTGGGGCCATCGGCGAGATCGCCGGCACACTGGCCTATATGAGCCCTGAGCAAGCGCGCGGTGATGAGCTGGCGCCGAGCAGTGACCTCTACGCATTCGG
Organism: Acidobacteriota bacterium; assembly: GCA_038747035.1. GTDB lineage: Bacteria > Acidobacteriota > Thermoanaerobaculia > Multivoradales > J023 > JAUIJL01. The sequence continues at coordinate 28,750 of JBCDKB010000023.1, forward strand.
CTTGATCCTGCAGGAGCTCTTCTCGGCTCGGCCCGCGCACCCGAGGGACTTGGGGGCGTCCGAGCTCCTTCGGCGTGCCCAAGCAGGGGAGAAGGATCCGGCCGACGACCTGGCTCCAGAAACGCGGTCACTGGTCGACCGGCTCACGGCCAAGGATCCGGCGGATCGACCCGACGCCCCCGCGGCGGCGGCGGCCCTCGCGAAGATTGCGGAAGGCCCGGGCCGACGGCGCCGACGACTCGGGCTCGTGGCCATCGCCGCCATTCTCCTGCTGGCTTTGGCGGCGACCGCGTTCGTCAGCCACCGCGCCGCCCGCACGCCGGTGGCGCTCGCCGAAGCCCGCCGCTTGATGCTGGCGCCGGTGGCGAACGCCACCGGAGATCCTGCCCTGGACTGGACCGAACAAGGTCTCGCGGGCCTCATCAGCCAGTCCCTGGACGACCTGGTTGAGGTCGTTCCGCCGGATCGGTGGCGAGGAGACGGGGCCGCTTGGCCCGATCGGCTCGAGGAGGTAGGCGCAGACGTCGGTGTTGAAGCGACCCTCGAACCGGACGGCCGGGGCTATATCCTGCGCTGCCGTATCCACCGGGCCGGGGAAGCTCCGATTCGTCGCAGTCTCCGAGGTCTCGAGCCGACGCTGCTGGCCCGCGAGCTCAGTCGTCGACTCCGGGGGTTCTTGCGGCCCGAGGCTGAACCTTCGCCCGGGGGCGCGGGCGGTCCGGCGCAGCACTTCGTCCGCGAACCTTTCCTCGACCGCCTCTACGCGATCGGCGCCGAGCGCCTGCGGGCGGAGGGTGCGGAGCAGGCGAGGCCCTATTTCGAAGTCTTGCGCAGCGAGGCGCCCGAATTTGCCCCGGCGGCGGTCACGCTGGCGATGATCGCGCGACAGGCGGGGGACGTCGAGGGGGCGGAGGACGCTTTCCAGGCGCTGCTCGCCGATCCGTCCCTGGCGGATCGGGAGCGGTTCGAAGCCCTTGACCAGCTGCTGCTCATCGCCCTTGAGCGCGGCGACGGTCGCGGGGCGGTCGAGGACCTTCTGAGTCAGCTTGAGGCCCTTGCGTCCAGGCTGGAGCCGGTCTACGTCGCCCGCCACCTCGAGGCCGCGGCCAACGCGTGGTCGCGTCTCGGCGAGGAGGAGCTGGCCTGGGAAGCCCAGCGCCGCGGCAAGCGCAGCTATGTCGAGCTGGGGCGTCCGAAGGGGCAGTTGACCATGCTCCATATCGAAGCGGTCTTGCACAGTCGGGACTTCGACTGGGACGCCATGGACGGGGCCTTGGAAGAGGCCGAGCAGCTGAGCCGCGCCATCGGCAGCCGCTTGGAGCTGTCGAAGGTGCTGGGCAATCGATCGGAGGCGCTCTATCGCCGGGGTCTCAACGACGAAGCCTGGGAGCTCTCGATCGAAGCCCAGGCGCTTTTCGAAGAGCAGGGCGCCGAGACCAACGCCCGCTCCATGCGCACCCTGCGGGCGATCCTCCTCGGGGACACGGGCCGGCTCGAGGAAGCGGAGGCGATCTACCGGACGCTCCTCGAAGAAGCCGCCGGCCTCGACTACGACCTCGGCGTGCTCTACGTCAATCTGTCGGACGTGTTGATCAAGGCCGGTCGATACGATGAGGCGGAGGAGATCGTTGAGCGCGTCGAGGGCCTGGAGACCTGGGCGGCCACCAGTTTCCAGCTCGAAGATCGGCGCATTCGTCTACTCTACGAACGGGGCGATTTCGCCGGGGCCCTGCGTCGGATGGAGGCTCTGTTTGAGCGGCTGCCGGAGTCGGTGCATGAAGAGGTCAGGCCCAGTCTCGAAGCCTTCCGCCGGGCGGTCCGGCTCGGCCGCCGGGTTCCGCTCCCGGGCGAGCCCGAGTTCGAGGCCCAAGGACCGCCGACCTAGGTGCCCCGTTTGACAGTTCCCTTCCACCCTCTTCGGTCTCTCGCGGCGCTGGCTGCGTTGCGCCTCCTCGAAAGAGCTGGGCTATTCCTGCGTCGGCGCGCCTTGCCAGCACCACGAGATCCTCGAAGATTTCTGGAAGGTCCTTGTCAACCGGGTCACTAGACTCGGCGGCTCAGAATCCACTGCGACTAGAATCAAGGCGTCCATGACGCCGACCGACCAGATCACCGAGCTCCTGCGCCACCATCGCTCCGGGGACGAGGGCGCCTTCGACCGCCTCGTCGCCGTGGTCTACGAGGACCTCCGCCGCCTCGCCCGGCGCCATCGCCGCGGCGCCACCCTCGACACCACGGCCCTGGTCCACGAGGCCTATATGAAGCTGGCTGCGAGCGACGCCCTCGACGCGCGCGACCGCGGTCATTTTTTCGCCGTCGCCTCCCGGGCTATGCGGCAGATCTTCGTCGATTATGCCAAGTCAAAGCGGCGCGCCAAGCGCGGCGGCGGCGCGCCGCACACCGAGATCGGCGGCCGTCAGATCGCGGCGCCGGACACCCTGGAGCTGGCGGTAGCCGTCGACCGAGCGCTAAGCCGCCTCGCCGCCGAACGTCCGCGCCTGGTCCAGGTCGTCGAGTGTCGGTGGTACGCCGGCTTGAGCGAAACCGAGACCGCCGAAGCCCTCGCGATTTCAGTGTCCACGGTGCAGCGCGAGTGGCGCGAAGCCAAAGCGCTGCTGCGCGCCGAGGTCGGCGGTGAACCGGCGGGCTAGCCGTGGGTTGGTCAGAACATGATCAGGCGTCTAGTCGCAACTGGATGGGGCGGTGTAACCCTAGAACGGGGGGCTAACTTGATTCCATACTGGGTTTCGAGCCGATCAGCCGCTCGATCTCTGCAGCATCGATAAGATCTTTGGGGCGACCGGCCGCCCTTTTGTTCTTGAGTAGTGAGTCCCTTCCGATGATCTTGACCGGGATCGGGCCGAGACGCCCGGAAACGCGAGAAGCCCAGGCCTCGTCGAATCCCACTCCGCTGATACCTGTGATGACGTCGATCCGATTCGGTGCGACGCCGACCTTAATCGAGCGACCGACTTTGACGAACGCCGGGCGCAGGTTTTCCGCGTCTTCAAAGCCGAATTTACGGAAAACCTCGATCAGTCGCGTTGCATTTTCATCATTGGCTCTGACGAAGAAGTCCACGTCACCGGTCATGCGCGGGAATCCGTGAAAGCCAACGGCATGGCCGCCAACGATGAGGTACTCAACGGAGCTCGAGTTCAATAACTCGATAAACTCGATGACATCCTTCGCGAGATGCATTGTCTTGCTCTTCCTCTTTTTGGCAAGCGGCAGACAGCTGAAGCACCATGTCAAGCCTCTGCTGAGGCGTGAGAGACGAATAGAAGCTCACATCATCTTCGTCGGCCGCTTCGTGGGAGTCAAAGACTTTGATCGAACGGGTCTTCATGGTTTGGAACTCTAGCGCGGATGGGGCTTGACGGTGCCATTTGAGGTCTCCGCGAGTCACTGAATTCGATTCATCAGGCTAGATTTATCGTCGTGGACTCCTCGTGCCGACGCTGGCCTCAGCGCCTCTCCAGAGACGACGAAAGCCGGACGCGTGGTCCGGCTTTGATCTTCCAGTCGTGGGTCTGGAGGCGCCTCGGAAAGGCGAATGGTGGAGCGGAGGGGATTCGAACCCCCGACCCCCACGATGCGAACGTGGTGCTCTCCCAGCTGAGCTACCGCCCCGTGAGGCCGCGGATGTTAGCGGCTCGCCGGGCGATTGGCAAGGAGATTCAAGGGGCGTCCTGCGCTTTGCCGTCTGACTCGGGGGCTTCGTCGGCGAGCAGATCGGTCAAGACGAGTTTCCGCGTGGCTTTTTCGCGCGCCCCGGCGAGGCGGGCGCGGAGGTCTTCGAGCGGCCCACGGCCGGCGGGCGGCAGGTCGTCGAGCACGCTCCACTGCTCGGTCTCGTAGAGATTGAAGACATCGTCGACGGGGGTTTTATACGGATCGCAGGAGAGCAGGTAGCCGTCGATGGAGCCCGAGTTCTCTTTCAGCATCGACGCGCGCACCAGGGGCTCTAGGGTGCGGCGCAGCTGCTCGGTCGGCAGGCCGAAGCGCGCGGCGAGGTCGTCGTGGGGGGTCATGGGCTCGTGGCGTCTGAAGCGGTCGATGATCAGCGTCACGGCGGCGAGGGCTAGCCAGCTGCCTTCGGCGGAGGAGACTTCTCGGCGCGGCCTCGACATGCCGTCGAAGTGCTGGGCGCAATACGCCACCTCGGTGCCGATCAGCACAATCGCCCAGCCGAGTTGGATCGAGATCATGAAAAGCAAGGCGAAGCCGAAACTGCCGTAGACCAGCGACATCTGCGGCACTTGCTCGGCGTAGAGGCGGAACGAGGCGCGCAGGCCTTCGAGCAGCACCGCGGAGGTGATGCCGCCGAGGGCGGCGTGGCGGAAGTGGACGAAGGTGTGGGGGACCTGCCAATTCAGCATGGTGAGGCCGAGGCTGGTCATCGCGAAGGTGATCAGGTATAGCGGCACGCTGTCGGCGATCGGGGCGAAGGCCGGCTGCTGCCGCAGCACGAAGATCGCCGAGTAGGTGGCGCCGATCAGAATCGGTCCCCAGGCGAGAAGCATGACAAACGACGTCATCTGACGCCGCCAGGAGCGCCGCCGCCGGACATCCCAAATCGCGTTGATCGTGTGCTCGATATTGCCGAACGCGGCGAGGGCGGTGATCAGGAAAGCAATGAGGCCGAAGCCCCGGAGCGACGCCGAGTGCTCGACGAAGAGCCGGAGCTGCTCGGTGATCGAGGCCTCGGTATACGGCAAGATCCGGGCGAGCAGGTCGACGAGCTCGCCCTGTCGGTCGGTGAAGAAGCCGGCGCTGAAATAGCTCAAGCTCGCGAGCAGGGGAACCAGCGAGAGAATGGTGATGAAGGCGAGGGCCGCGCTTTGGATCGGCAAAGAATCCCGCCGGGCCTTGGCGAGGGAGAGTCGGATAAAGGCCCAGGTGCGGAAGGCCCAGCCCCGCTGGGGGGCGTCCTTGGGGCGAAATCGTTCGCGGGCGGCGGCGAGCTTGGACGGGGTCATGGTCGAGCCGCAGTCTAGCCCGAAGCCGACCCGGACCCCGCGGGATCGGGCGATTGGGGGGATCCGTGGCGCGGCGTCCCGGGCGCGATTCCGCACCGCGGCATGAATAGGTACAATCGTCGCCACCACTGCGAATCATGCGGCACCCGCCGCCGGCCTTGTGAGTACCTAAACCGATGCGGCCCCCCGAGGCGGCGGAGAGACTGAAAATATGAGCGACTACAGCGAGAGCGAGAATTCCGGCGGCGTCAGAGAAGCTCGCCGAGGCGTCGGGGAACGGGCCGCCAAATTTCGCGACGGTTACGCCAGCGTGCAGGAGAACCTCGCGCATGCTTCGGACGACCTGGGCGATTACGTCCGCCAGAATCCCGGCTTCGCCGTGCTGGTGGCCGCAGGATTGGGATTTTTGATCGGCATGATTCTGCGCGGTCGCGGCGGCGATTGAGCTGGCCGGCCTTGCCGTCGCGATCTTCCCGATCGACCCTCCGCCGCACGCCGCTCGCGGGCGCATGACGGCCTCCGCCTCCGACCCCGACGCCCTGAAGCGCCCAAGGCCCGGGGCGCTGAAACCCAAGATTTTGAGGACCCCAGACCATGCACGACGACCCGCTCTACGACGATGACCTTTTTGACCACGCCGACGGAGCCGATGGCGCCGCCGCCACCGACGAACCCGTGACCCGCAGCTTCGCGTCGACCCGCGCCGATCAGTGGGTGGACGAGCTCATGCCCGATGGCTTCGACTGGCGCCACGTCGTCGAGACCTATCCACGCGCGTCCCTCGCCGCCGCCGCGCTCGGCGGCCTGGTCATCGGCCGCGCCCACGGGGCGGGGTTGCTGACCGGCCTATCGGGTTATTTCGTCGGCGAAGTGACCCGCAATTTGAAGGATATCGTCGAAGACATCACGAGCGGCTAAGCCGCCGATGCGTCAGCTGCTGCACATCTCGGACATCCATTTCGGCCCGAATTTCCGAGCCGAGGTGGCGGAGGGCGTCCAGGAGTTGGTCGCCCGCACCCGGCCGGATCTGGTGGTGATTTCAGGCGACGTCACCCGGCGCGCCAAGCGCCGGCAATTCGAAGACGCCCTCGCCTGGGTCCGCCGCCTGCAGGCGCCGTGGATCGTCGTGCCGGGTAATCACGATGTGCCGGCCTACCGGGTGTGGGAGCGCCTCCTTGATCCGTACGGTTCCTACCGCCGCCACTTCCAGGACGAGCTCGAGCCGGTCTTCGAAGACGACGAGCTCTTCGTGCTCGGGGTGAATACGGCCTTCAAGTGGACGGTCAAGGATGGCCGGTTCACGCAGCAAGGTCTGCGGCGCATGGAGCGGCTGTTGACGGAAGCGCCATCGGGGAAGGCGAGGATCGTGGTCGCCCACCACCAGCTGACGCCGCCGCCGCGCTACGACACCCAGCGCGTAGCCGAACGGGCGGTCGAGGCCCTCGACGTGATGCGCCGGTGCGGCGTCGAGGCCGTGCTATCCGGCCACCAGCACCAGACTTACGTGACTTTGAGCGAGGAATACCAGCCGCGGGGCGGTCCGCCGACGCTCTTGATCCACTCCGGCACGACCACCTCGAGCCGCGGCCGCGGCTGGGAGCGGGGTCGCAATAGCTGCAATTGGCTGACCGTGGACCGGGAGCGCCTTTCGGTGCGCCACCTGCTCTGGTCGGAAGAGGAGCGATCGTTCTACGAGTGGCAGCGTCGCGTCTTTCCCCGGGTCGGGCAGCGCCCTTATCGGCTCGGCGGCGCCTTTGACCCGACCCGGGACTAAAGTCGGCACCGGGACCGCTCGCCGATTCGAGTCCCGGGATAGCTTCCAACGGCGCTCCGGCTGTAGACGGGTCGTCCCCGATCCGGAGCGGGCCCCACCGCCCGTGGCCGCGTCCAGAGGCTTCGCAATCCTGGACGACGCTCGGCCGCGATAAGATCCAAAGGCGGAACAGCCCCCCCCCCCCCCCCCCCGGGCCCCCATCCCCCCCCC
>JBCDKB010000024.1:0-35433 GCA_038747035.1 Acidobacteriota bacterium
GGCTTCGAGGTCGGCCTCGGCCAAGGTGAGTTTTTCCTTGGCCTTGAACTTCGCGGCGGCCTCGGCGGCCTCGGCGGCCTTGATGTCTTTGACCAGGGCTTCCTGGGCTTCGGCCTCGGCGGTGATGATGGTGGCTTCCTTGGAACGATTGGCCTCCTCCACCAGGCGCACCCGCTTGATCGCCTCCTCCTCTTCGGCGACGGTCTTCTCCACCGCCACGCGCTCGCGGATGACGTTGGCGATCTCGCGTTTCTCGTGCTCGACTTCTTTGTCCTTGGCGATCGTCTGCAGCGACGTTTCCCGCTCGCGGGAAATCACCTCGAGCTGGCGGTCCTTTTCGACCCGCTCGGTCTCCACCGCGATGACGCGCTGGCGATTTTTCTCCGCCACTTCGACCTCGCGCTGGAGGTTCTGCTCCTGGATGCCCAGGGCCTCGTCGGACTTGATGCGCGCCGACTCGGCCTTGAGCCGCTCCTCGGCCTGGATCTTCAGCGTCTCCGCCTGCTCCCTGGCCTGCACCGATTCGATCTCGCGCTGCTGCCGGGCCTTGGCTTCGGCTTGGCTGCGCTCCATCTCGTAGATCGCCTCGGCGGCCTCCACGTCCTGCTTCTTGATCTGCTTTTCTTCGTTGCGCCGGAAGCCGTTGGTGGCGATGTGCTCGTCGGCGGTGAGGCGGGTGATCTTGTGAATGCCCTGGGCGTCGAGAATATTGTCGCGGTCGAGGTTCTCGAGCGGCGTTTGCTCGAGGTAGTCGATGGCGCAGTCTTCGAGCGAGTAGCCGTTCAGGTCGGTGCCGATGACCTCGATGATCATGTCGCGGAACTCATTACGCTTGGTGTAGAGGTCCTCGAAAGGCAGGCGCTTACCGGCGGTCTTGAGCGCCTCTGAGAATTTTGAGACGAAGAGCTCTTCCAGCGTCTGTTGGCTCGACGCGCGGTCGCAGCCGATCGCCTGGGCGACCTTGATGACGTCTTCTTGCGTTTTATTCACGCGCACGAAGAAAGTCACCTTGATGTCGGCGCGGATATTGTCTTCGCAGATCAGCCCTTCGCCGCCGGTCCGGTCGATGACGATGGTCTTCACCGAGATGTCCATCTCCTCGACCTTGTGGAGAATCGGGATGATGAGCATGCCCGTGAAGCTGACTCGCACGGTGCCTTTGTAGAAGTTGCTGACGATCAGGGCTTTACCCTGTTCGACTTTCTTGGGATACGGGATCATCGCCATCTCCTGGAAGGGTTAGGTCTCGTGAGGTTGGTCTGGGATGCAGGAAAAAGAGTCGAAAGTCGCGGCGCGGACGCTACCGGTCGAGGATAGCTAAGGGTCTAATTCAAGAGGCGAGACCCAGAAGAATTCGTGATCAGCGTCGTAGTCGAAGATCACGGCCTTGGAGCCGCGACTGAGCTCAGCGGCGTCGCGCTGGCGCACTTGGATGAGGCTCGATCCGTCGGCGAGCTCGGCTTGACCGAAATTTTGGTCGACCCGCTGGGTCGTAATCGTGCACACCTGGCCGATGAGGTCGCGCCGTTTGGGCCCTTGGCCGGCCTCCATCGCCTTACGCAGCGGCTGGATGGCGACCGCCGTCGCGGCGGTGGCGAGTACCAGGCTACCGGCGGCGAGCAGCAGCGCGACCCAGAGGCCGCGGGTCGCGAGCTCTTGGAAGCCCGGCACGTGGTAGCTGCCGAGCACGCTGAAGATCCAGCCGAAGAGGATCATCAGGCTGCCGGTATAGGTGCGTGGCACCCCGCCCATGCCGAAGTGGTGTAGGGCGCTGGGCATGGACTCGGCGCCGGCGGGCGCGCTCTCGAGGGAGCCTTCGGGCAGCATGTCGCCGAGCTTCGTCAGCCCGCCGGCGGCACCCTGGACGGCGCCGTCGACCGCGCCGTCAATGGCTCCGTCGAGCGCCCCGGCGGCGCTGTCGAGCGCCGCGTCGGCGCCGTCGAGCCACTCGAAGTTGAAGAGGCCGGCGAGCGCCACGGTCCAATAGAGCGCCACCAGCATCAAGGGCCAGGTGAAGACCGCGGTGGGCAGCGAGAAAATGATGTCTAAGAATTCAGCCACGGTGAGATCCGTCGAAACGGTGAGTCCGTCGAAGACGTTTCGACCGATACGGACGGCCGACGACGCCTATTCGTAGGTTTGCTGACTTCGCGCGTTGATTCGGCGCGCGCGCGGGGCGATCTCCCGAGAAATCTCCCGCAATTCTACGCCACCGAAGTCCTGCTGTGGGGATGGTCCGGACGGGAATCGGGTGAAGTCGATTGCCGCCTCGATCAAGTCGTCGGTCTCCACATACGGATCCGCGTTTGGATGGATCCAAGACGCCGGCGCGCCGAAAGAGTTGCCATCACCCGGGCGCCGCCACAAGATGGGGCCACCGATCTTCCAGACCGGTCTGATCGTCAACTCGAGGAAAATCCATGCACGTGATCGATATAGATGTCGACGAACATCGCACTCCGGACCACGCGGTGCACCCTTTGATCTATCGTCGCTGGTCGGCCCGCGCCATGTCCGGCGAGGCATTGACCGACGACGAGGTCTCGAGCCTCTTCGAGGCCGCCCGCTGGGCGCCCTCGTCCTTCAACGGCCAGCCATGGCGCTTCTACTACGCCCGCCGCGGCGACGAGCACTGGGATCTTTTCTTTAGCTGGCTCGTGGAATTCAACCAGGGATGGGCCCAAAACGCCGGCCTCTTGGCGGTGATGGCGTCGGAGACCCTCTTCGAGCACAACGGTGAGCCGTGCTTGACCCACGGTTTTGACACCGGTGCGGCCTGGCAGAACCTGGCGCTCCAGGGCAGCGCCCTCGGGCTCGTGGTGCACGCCATGGGCGGCTACGACGCGGGGTTGGCCCGGCGCGGCCTCGGCGTCCCGGAGACGGTGGCGCTCCACGCCATGGTCGCCGTCGGTCGACCGGGCGCGCCGGACGTCTTGCCGGAGGGTCTCCGCGACCAAGAAAAGCCGAACCAGCGCAAGGCGATCGCCGAAATCGCCGTCGCCGGCCTGCACCGCGGCTAGCCAGCTAGCGCCCCGCGTCGACGCGACGGGCGCTCCTCCAAGCCTGGGGTTGCTTCGGCCCCGGGGGGTCAGGTCGGTCGGCCTGTCGTCGACGATCTTCACCGAGGCGTGGCCCTTTTTCTAGAACGCTTGCGCGCTCCCCGAGTAGAGAGCCCGGAACCCCGGGCTCGCCAACACTTGAGGAGTGACTTGACCCATGTTCCGATACTGGCGAAACGCCTTTTGCATAGTTCTGTTGACCTTCGCCTCCGCGTCGACCCACGCGGCCACCCTCACCGTCGACGTTGATGGCGGCGGCGACTACGAAAATCTGTCGGAGGCCATCGTCGACGCCACCTGCGGCGACACCGTGCTGGTGGCGCCCGGTGAGTACGAGTCCGTTGAGATCTCGAATAGCTCGGGTAGCCCCACCAAAGACTGCCGAGGCGGGTTGCCGCTCGTCATCGAGGCGGTGAGTCCGGCGGTGGACGCCTGGGGCACGGGCCCCGGCGCCGGCGATCTCTCCGCCGCCTGCGCGACCGGCGCCATGCCGTGGGACGTCGAGTGCGACTTCGCGTTCGTGTCTTATGTGCCGAAATTCACCGGTTCACCCGGCGACTCGATCGGAAATATCCAGATCGTCGGCTTCGTGACCCATTACATCGGATTTAGCGGCAATGTTGCGGCGTCCGTCGGCTGTGAAGACTGCATCATCGAACGCAACTTCTTCAACGTCCATTACAAGCGCTGCCTCCAGCTCGCGGACTCGGACGACGCGGTGGTGCGCGGCAATCGCCTCTACCGCTGCGGCGGCGACGACTCCGGCGACCAAGATATCGGCGGTCTACGGTCGACGGGCCAAGAGCTGCACCACAACGATCTCTACGGCTCCGGCTTCCCCAATGGCGTCGGGCTTGTGGGAACGGAAGACTCGCCGTCGGACTGCCTCGACTGGCGGGACTGCCTCGAGGACTTCCAAGGCACCGACGGCTGGACCGTCTCCGGCGCCGACCAGTGCGGCTTCCACCTCCACCATAACCGGATCCATGGCCATTCCGGCCGAGGCAATAATCCGGCCGACGACGGCGACGCCATCGACCTCAAGCACCTGGACTGCGCCGCCGATCCGGTGCACATCTACAACAATGAGATCTACGACAACGGCGGCGTCGCCCAGGTGCTCTTCCACAACAGCGCCCGCGGCGTTCGCTTCTACAACAACGTCGTGCGCGACGGGGCCAACTTCGGCATCTACTTCCAATATGGACAGGTGTGCGACAAGGCGAAGTACCCGGGCATGTCGAATTACCGGATCTTCAATAACGAAGTTCTGCGCAACGGCCAGGATGGTCTCTATGTGGCCCACCTGACCAGCTCGTGCTCGGGGGCGCTTGAGCGGCCCGACTCCCACGACGTCAAAGTCTTCAACAATCTCTTCAAGGACAACGTGGAAGCGGGCCTCGAGCTGCGCTGGATCACCGACGACGGCGTCGCCCGCGGCTCCGGGGATGTGCTCGATGACGGGGCGTGGGTGATCGCCAACAACATCTTCAACGGCAACTTCGCGAGTCAGAAAAGCACGGGCCAGGACTACCAGGTCTATATCTGGGACAACGAGGCGTCCCTAGACCTGGAGGACTACTACACCTTCACGAAGAATATGGTGGACGGCGCGCTCCACTTCCGCGAAGGCACGACGGGCGCCGACTTCGTTGACGTGGTGGCTTTTGATGCCGCGGGATACGGCGCGGATAACCTGAAGCACGCGCCGATCTTCGAGAATCCTTCAGCGGACGACTATCGACTGGTGCCGCCGACGATTTTCGACCAGGGTCTCAACTTCGCCGACATCCTCGACGCGACCGACCTGGCGGACCTGCCGCTCACGGACCGAGGGGGCTCGCCGCGCCCCGAGCTCAAGATAAATGACATCGGCCCGTGGGAGTTCTGTCCGGATCTCGACGGCGACGGTCTTGGCGAGTGCATCGATCCGCAGGTCGGCCTGGTGAATCGCTGGCATGTCGTCAACCCGACGCTCGGCAGCGGGGCGCTCAACCTCACCGGCCATGCGTTTCGTATCGGGATGCCCCACGCCATGGTGTGGTGGCAGGGTGCTGAGCCGCGATTCGTCCACCAGGTGAAGGTGGACGGCGTGGTCAACGAGACCCTGGCCGACCCCCATGTCTATGCGGCGACCTTAGGGCTGCCGACCGGCTCGCCGCCTCCGTTGCCCGGGGCCCACGGCATCGCCGTCGAGCTGCGCTAGCCGTCGGGTTAGAGCGGCCAGATGGCGTCATGGGGGGCCGGCTCGGTGTCGAGTCGGCCCTCCAGCATGAGAGCCCAGAACCGCCGGCTGCGCACCGTTAAGCCCCTGGCGGCGCGGAAAGCGCGCAGGATGTCGGCCTCGGAAAAGGTGGCGGTCAAGAACTGAAGATCGGCCCGGTCGCCGGCTTCCAGCACGCGCTCGATGACGAAGTCCTGGGACTCCGGGCGAGAGAGCTCTGCGGGGTCGTAGCCGTCGAAGAGCTGCAGCGTCGAGGCGGGAAAAGGTAGCGCGTTCACGACGTCTTGCGCCGCGGCAGGGTGCGCACGATGGCGTTGGAGCGCTCGTCTTCCATATCGGCTTCCAGGATGCGGCCGTAAAGCTCGAGGGAGTTCTTGAGTTTCAAGTGGAGCTCCCGCCGCACCGTCCGGAGCTCGGTGATCTTGCCCTCGATGCGATTGGCCTGCTCAATCGCCTGGTTGACCATGCCCTCGGCGGCGACCTCGCCTTCACGGACGAGCACGTTTGCTTCGCGTCGGGCGCTGTCGGTGATCTCTTTCGAGATCTTCTGGGCGTGGAGCAACGATTCCTGCAGCTCGTGCTGTCGCCGGGTGGCGGCGTCGAGACGTTGGCGCAGGTTCTGGTTCTCCAGATCCAAGCGGGCGACGTCGCCCAGCTTGGCAGTGAGCTCCTCGGCGACGAGCTCCAAGAAGCGCTCGACCTCATCCGGGTCGTATCCGCGCATTTTGCGCGGAAACGTCATCTTGCGAATATCGAGGGGTGTCAGCGTCATGATGTCCGGAAAACTAGAAGGTGTTTTGCCTCGGGCGGACGAAGACTTTAACACATCGCTATTTTTCTAAATTGCACAGACAGCAGGCTTTCGCGCCGGAGCCGCAGAATTTGCTAGCGCCGGCGGCTTAAAGCGCGCGATTGGAGGCGGATCCGGCCCCTGAGCCGTCCGGAGCGAAGGGTCTGGCAGAAAGCTCAGTCGAAGAGCACGCGGCGGCCTTCGACGCGCCAGGACTCGCTCAGCAATCGAGCGAGGGCCGCCGGATAGAGACGATGCTCAGCTTCCAGGATGCGCGCCGAGAGCTCGCCGGCGCTTGTGACGCCGTCGGCGCTGACCGCCTCTTGCATCACGATCGGGCCCGTATCCATGCCGTCGTCCACGAGGTGCACGGTGCAGCCGCTCACTTTGACACCGTATTCGAAGGCCTGGCCTTGGGCGTCGAGTCCGGGGAAAGCGGGTAAGAGGCTGGGGTGGATATTGACGATGCGGTGGCGGTAGGCGTTGACGAAGCCAGGTCCGAGCAGGCGTAGGTAGCCGGCGAGGCAGAGCCAGTCGACGTCGGCTTCGCGCAGCACTTCGAGCACCAGCTCTTCGTGCTTGGCGCGTTTCATGCCGCGGTGGGGCAGCGAGCGGACCGGCAGGCCGAGGTCCCGGGCTTTATCAAGGCCCGGGGCGCCGTCGATATTCGACAGCACCAAGGCGATGTCGGCCTCGATATCTCCAGAGTCAACGGCGCGGTGCAGCGCGAGGAAATTCGACCCGCGTCCGGAGAGCAGGATGGCGAGGCGCGGTCTCGTCATGACAGGAAGCCGGGCCGGTACAAGACGTCTCGCTCCCCCGCCTCGACGCGCCCGAGCACGAACGGATCGGCGTCACCGAGGGCGTCGAGGAAGGCGACTTCGTGCTCAGCGTCAGCCACGACGACCATGCCGACGCCCATATTGAAGACGCGCAACATCTCTTCGCGGTCGACTTCGCCGCGCCGCTCGAGCACCTCGAAGATCGGCAGCCGGGGCAGACGGTCGGTGTCGACGACGGCGGCGAGGCCCTCGGGCAAGATGCGCGGCACGTTGTCGGTCAAGCCGCCGCCCGTGATGTGGGCGAGGGCGTGTAGGCCGCCGTGGCCGAGCAGGGGGCGGAGCACCGGCAGGTAGCTGCGGTGGGTGGCGAGCAGCGTCCGGCCGACGGTCTCGCCGCCGCCGCCGGGGAGCGGATCGTTAACCGTGAGTCCGAGCGTCTCGAAGAGGATCTTGCGCGCCAGCGAGTAGCCGTTGGTGTGCAGGCCCGAGGACGGCAGGCCGATGAGCACGTCGCCTTCGGTGACGCGGCCGCCGTCGAGCAGCTTTGGCCGATCGACGAGGCCGACGATGGTGCCCACCAGCTCGTAATCCCCCGGCTGGTAGAAGCCGGGCATCTCCGCCGTCTCACCGCCGAGCAGGGCGCAGCCGTTTTCGCGGCAGCCCGCGGCGACGCCGGTGACCAGCTCGACGGCGGCCTTCGGCTCGAGGATGCCGGCGCCGACGTAGTCGAGGAAGAAGAGCGGCTCCGCGCCCTGGACCAGAATGTCGTTGACGCAGTGGTTGACGAGGTCGTGGCCGACCGTCGAGTAGTCGTCGACCATGCGGGCGACCATCAGCTTGGTGCCGACGCCGTCGGCGGAGGACACCAGGATCGGTTCCGCCATGCCGGTGAGGTCGGGTCGGAAGAGGCCGCCGAAGGAGCCGAGCTGGGACATCACCCCCGGCGTCTCGGTGCTCTTCACGAGGTCCTTCATCTGGTCGAGCGCGCGATCTTGGGCGTCGATATCCACCCCGGCTTCGGCGTAGGCGCTTTTCTTAGACATCGGTGATCTCCAGATCAGAGGTCGAGGGCGCGGCCGAGGGCCGTAGACCACAGCTCTCGAAGCTCGCCGACGTCGGCGTCGATGGCGCCGCCGTCGAAGGCGACGTGGAGACGATCGCCGCCGACTTCGCCCGCGTCCCGCGCCGGTACGCCGAGGGTTTCGGCCTCCCGCAGGATGGTCTCCGCACTCGAAGCCGGCGCCGCGACGAAGGCCCGGGCCTGGGTCTCGGAGAAGAGGCTCTGGGCGCCGCCCGGAACGGTGACGCGGGCTCCGAGGCCCTTGCCGAAGCAGCTCTCCGCCAGCGCCACCGCCAGGCCGCCTTCGGAGACGTCGTGGGCGGTGGTGATCAAGCCTTCGAAGACGAGCATCCTGAGCAACTCCGCGAGGCGCTCTTCGGCCGCCAGGTGAATCGCCGGCGGGCGGCCCTGTTCGACGTCGTAGAGCAGGCGCAGGTAAGCCGAGCCGCCGAATTCGAGGCTGTCTTCGCCGAGCAGGATGATGCGGTCGCCGGCCTCCCGAAATTCGGACGACGGCACGCCGGCGAGCTCAGGGATCAGGCCGACCATGGCGATGGTCGGCGTCGGCGGGATCGACACGCCCTCGGTCTCGTTGTAGAGCGAAACGTTGCCTGAAATCACCGGTACGTCGAACGCACGGCAAGCCGCCGCCATGCCGCCGACGGCTTCGCGGAGCTGCCACGAGATTTCAGGATTCTCCGGATTGCCGAAATTCAGACAGTTGGTCAGCGCCAGCGGCTCGGCGCCGACGCAGGCTAAGTTGCGCACCGCTTCAGCCACCGCTTGGGAGCCGCCGTCGTGGGGGTCGAGGGAGCAGTAGACCGGATTGACGTCGCAGGTCAGGCCGAGGCCCGAGGGCGTGCCCTTGAGCAGCAGCACCGCCGCGTCGCCGCCGGGGCCGACGACGGTGTTGGTGCGCACCGTATGGTCGTATTGACGCCAGATCCACTCCTTCGAGCCGAGTTGGGGCGTATCGAGCAGCCGCTTGAGGGCGTCCGTCGGGTCTTCCGGCGTCGGTACCTCGGGCGGCTTCTGGCGCGCTTCAATGTCCTTGGGCACCGCGACCGGCCGGCGGTAGACCGGGGTGGCGCGGGTGAGCTCGTCGATGGGTATCGCCGCCGCTTCCTCGCCGCCGCCGAAGATGCGGCCGACGCCGTCGTCGGTGACTTCGCCGATGTCGGCGACGTCGAGGCCCCATTTCTCGAAGACGTTGGCGACTTCCTGCTCGCGCCCCTTCTCCGCCACGATCAGCATGCGCTCCTGGGACTCGGAGAGCATCACCTCGTAGGGCGAGAGGTTCGGCTCGCGCAGCGGGACGCGGTCGCAGTCGAGGGTGAAGCCGACGTTGCCGCGCTCCGCCATTTCGAAGGCCGAGCTGGTGAGGCCGGCGGCGCCCATGTCCTGGATCGCCACCAGGGCGCCGGTGCGCATGGCTTCGAGGCAGGCCTCGATGAGCACCTTCTCAGTGAACGGATCGCCGACCTGCACGGTCGGCCGCTTGGCTTCGCTCTCGGCGTCGAAGGACTCCGAGGCCATCGTCGCGCCGTGGATGCCGTCGCGGCCGGTGCGGGAGCCGGCGTAGAGCAGGGGATTGCCCGTGCCTTGGGCTTTGGCGGTGAAGATCTTGTCCCGTCGCGCCAAGCCGAGGGCGAAGGCGTTGACCAAGATATTGCCGTTGTAGCCCTTGTGAAAACCGGTTTCGCCGGCCACCGTCGGGATGCCGACGCAATTGCCGTAGTCGCCGACGCCGCGGACCACGCCGTCCACGAGGTGGCGCATGCGGGGGGCGTCGATCTCACCGAAGCGTAGTGAATCCATGCACGCCACCGGGCGGGCGCCCATGGTGAAGACGTCGCGCAGGATGCCGCCGACGCCGGTGGCTGCGCCTTGGTACGGCTCGATGAAGCTCGGATGGTTGTGGCTTTCGATTTTGAACGCCGCGACCCAGCCGTGGCCGATTTCGACGACGCCGGCGTTTTCGCCCGGACCCTGGACCACGTGGGCGCCTTCGGTCGGCAGCGTGCTCAGGTAGACCTTGGAAGACTTGTAGGAACAGTGCTCGGACCACAGGGCGGAGGTGATGCCGAGCTCGGTGAAGGTCGGCTGCCGGCCGAGTAGCTCCACGAGGCGGCCGAACTCATCGCCCGTCAGGCCGTGCTCTTTGGCGAGCTCTTCATCGACCGTCGGCTCCTGGCGCTTCGTGGCGGCGGTCATGAGGCGAGCCCCAGGGCCATATCTTCGGCGGCGCCCACGGCGGTGGCGAAGAGCGCGAGGCCGTCCGAGTTGCCGAGCACTTCTTCCGCGCACCGCTCCGGGTGGGGCATCATGCCGAGCACGTTGCCGCCGGCGTTGCAGATGCCCGCGATCGATCGGGCTGAACCGTTGACGTTGGCGTCGTCGGTGAGCTCGCCGTCGGCGCTGACGTAGCGGAAGACAACTCGATTTTCGGACTCGAGGGCGTCCAGGCCCTCTTCCGTGTCGACGTAATTGCCCTCGGCGTGGGCGATGGGCATGCGCAGGATCTGCCCTTTGGAGTAGCCCTCGGTGAAGGGCAAATCGTCGCGCTCGACGCGCAGGCGCACGTCCTGGCAGAGGAATCGTAGGTTGCGATTCCGCCGCATGGCGCCCGTGAGCAATCCGCTTTCGAGCAGCATCTGGAAGCCGTTGCAGACGCCGAGGACCGGGCCGCCGGCGTCGGCGTGGCGCTTCACTGCGTCCATGATCGGGGAGAGGGACGCCATGGCGCCGGCGCGCAGGTAGTCGCCGTAGGAAAAGCCGCCCGGTAAGACCACGAACTCACAGCCGCGCAGGTCGGCGTTGCCGTGCCACAGGAAGGTGACTTCCTGGCCGAGCACGTGCTTGAGCACATGGTAGATGTCGTGGTCGCAATTGCTCCCTGGGAAAGTCACGACGCCGCATCTCATGCCGCGTCTCCGTCGAGGATCTCGACCTCGAAGTCTTCCACCACGTCATTGGCGAGCAGCTTGTCGGCCATCGCCTCGAGGGCTTTGCGGGCCTCGCCGGCATTCTTGGCCCCTAGGGAGATATCGAAGCTCTTGCCGACCCGCACCTCGGTGACCTGGTCGAAGCCGATCCGACCGAGGGACGCGGCCACCGCCTTGCCTTGGGGGTCGAGGATCTCGGGTCGCGGAACGACACGAACCCGGGCCTTGAATTGCTTCTTTTTACTCACCGTCTGCTCCTCGAAAACTGGTTGTTGGCGATGACGCCGGAACCCGCGCCCGGTGGCGTCGGAGTCCTTGGGGTCATCCGCCGATTTCTATCCAGGGGGTGGGTTGATCTTGGGAAGTCACGAGGACGCGGGCCCGGCAGCCCTCGTCTTCGAGGCGGCCGCCGACCACATCCGCTGCGATCGACGCCTCATTGTTGGTGCGGGACAGATGATAGAGGATCACGGCCTCCAAGCGGTCAGAGACCAGCTCCGGAAGACCGTCGGCCGCCTCTTTATTGGATAGATGGCCGTGTCGACCGGAGACGCGCTGCTTTAGCACCCACGGGTAGGGGCCGTCGCGCAGCATCTGGAGGTCGTGGTTGGTCTCGATGATCAAAGCGTCGAGGTCCCGGAGGCGACCCCAGGCGAGCTGCGACCGGGTGCCGAGGTCGGCGACGAGGCCGATACGGGTGCCGGCGGGGTCTTCGATGACGAAGCCCACGGGCTCCCGGGCGTCGTGGGGGATCGAGAATGGCTCGACCACGAAGCCGGCGACCTCAAAAGGGCGTCCCGAGGCGATGGACTTGGCGCGGACGGCGGTCTTCTCCGACAGCTTCATGCCCTCGAGCGTGCCTTCGGTGGCGTAGAACGGAACGTCGTGGCGCCTCGACAGCACGTCGACCCCGCGCGTGTGGTCGCGGTGTTCGTGGGTCAGGATCATGGCGTCGAGCTTCTCGGCCGACTCGCCCAGGGTCTCGAGCCGTTTCTCGATCTGCTTGCAGGCGAACCCGGCATCGACGAGCAGGCGTCGACCGGCGGATTCGATGATGACCGAGTTACCGCTCGAGCCCGAGCCGAGCACGGCGAGGCGGAGATTCCAGCCCGGAGCTTGGAAAAGACTCGCTTGACGGTTCAGAGCCGTAGATCCTCGGAGGGAGAGGTAGGGTGCGCGGGGAAGCGCGGAAGGAAGCAACGAAACCTGGGCCGGGTCCCGGGGGTTCGGTTCGGCCGGTCAGGGGGGCGGGTCAGAACTCGTAGATCTTGCCTTGTTCGAGGTAGTCGATATCGGGGTGTCCCAAGGCGGCCACTTCCTCCCGGATCTTGTCGACACAGGGCGGTTTGAGGTGGTGCAAAAGAACCGGAACCCTTTTCTCGAGCTTTTCGAGCTCGACCTTCAAGGTCTGGGGAGTCAGGTGGTAGGAGACGTCGGCGATATTCTGCAGCGAGTTGTCGAAGCTGGTCTCGATGCAGACCGCCTCGAGGTTCTCGGTCTGATTCGCGATCTCCCAGAGCCGCGTCGTCGGGCCCGTATCGCTCGACCAGAGCACCGATTTGCCGCCGTGCTCGATGAGGAAGCCGTGGGTCGGGACGAGGTGATCGACCGGGATTGGCGTAAAGCGTACGCCGTCGAGCTCGACGGGAACTTCGTCCTGGAGCTCGTGGAAGCGGACCGCCGGCAGCAGGTGGTTGGGCAGGCGGGTGAAATCCGGCCACGTCGCGTTATTGAACTGATATTTGCGGATCGCGTAGATCGTCGCCGGCGAGGTGTAGATGTCGAGCGGTCCCTGCGTCTTGCCGAAGACGTTCTCGACAAAAAATGGAATCGAACTGGTGTGGTCGACGTGGGAGTGGCTCAAGAAGATGGAGTGGACACGCACTTGACGCTCGATCGGCAGGGCCTGGGAAAGCGAGCCGGCGTCGAGCGCGATCGTGTCGTTAATCAAAAGGCAGGTCATTCGGCAGCCTAAGCTTTCACCGCCAAATCCGCCGAGAACCTCGATCTTCATAGCAGAACTGTATAGCAATCGGCGGGACAATTCACGCGGGGGGCATGAGGGGCTGTCGCGCCAGGGGTCAATGGGCCGGTATCGACGGGACCGACAGTATCGGCGGCTCCGCCGGAGGAATCCGCTTCACGGCAAGCATGGACCAAGAATCCGCCGCGGATGGCGAGATTGATCCGCCAAAGCGTTCAGAAAAGTCCACTATGCACTTACTGTAACGATTCTATACTACCGTCGGGTGAATGCCATCGTCGGCGAGAGTGCGCTGGCTGGACACCCGATGACGCCACGATCCAGCTACCGGGGACTCGGCGGCATGAGACCTGGAGGCCGAGCGGCCGGTCGCCCGCCGTTGACGCGATTGACCTAGGTGGTCTGGCGGACCGCGCCGGCGATCAGGGCGTCGAGCAGCTTCTGGCCTGACGGGACCGTGAGCGCATTCCTTTCGACGAGGCGTTCGAAAGCGGCCACGACCCGGGGGCAGAACTGGCTCCCGGCGCCCTGTTGGATTTCCTCCACCGCGACTTCATGGGGCAAAGCGTTGCGATAGGGGCGGCTGCTGGTCATGGCGTCATAGGTGTCGGCGACGGCGATGATGCGGGCCGGCAGCGGAATGTCGTCGGCATGCAGGCCGTCCGGGTAGCCTTTGCCGTCGAGGCGCTCGTGGTGGCTGCGGACCCCCGGCAGCACGTCACGGAGATCGGGAATGCGGGCGAGGATCTCGGCGCCGTCCACCGTGTGGCGCTCCATGACCTCCCGTTCGTCCGCGTCGAGGGGCGCGGGCTTGCGCAGCACGTCGTCGGGGACGGCGATCTTGCCGACGTCGTGCAGCGTCGAAGCGATGCGTAGCCGCTCGAGGGCGACGCCCTCCAGTCCCATCTCGTGGCCGAGCAAGATCGAGTAGAGCACCACCCGCCGGACATGGCCGCCGGTATAGGGGTCTCGCTTCTCCACCGCTTCGGCGAGCGCCGTCACCGTATCGAGGTAGAGATCCTTGAGGGCGCGGTAGAGGCGCGCGTTGTCGATGGCCTGTCCGAGGGGACCGGCGAAGAGGCGCATGCGCTCGAGATCCGAGTCTTCGAAGTCGTCCTTGTCGGTCGGGTTTAAAAGCTGCAGGACGCCGACCACTCGGCCGCGCGCTCGGAGCGGCACCGCGAGGATGGCGCGGGTGACAAAGCCGGGGGTCAAGTCGCCGCCCCAGCGCGGGTCGCGTGACACGTCGTTGACGATCTCGCCGCGGCCGTGCTCCGCGACGCTACCGACGATGCCTTTGCCCATCGGGACGCGACTGGACCGGATGTCGCTCGCCGCCGAGCCGCGGACGACGCGGAAGAAGAGGTCGCCGCGCTCATCGTCCACCTGCCAGATCGAGCTCGTTTCAGCGCGGCACAGCTTCTCCGCCCGGTCCATCGCGAGCTCGAGCACCTGTGAAATATCGAGACTGCCCGCCAGCTCGACGCCAATTTCGAGCAGGCTCTGGTATTCGGAAAGCTGCCGCTCTAGCTCTTGTGAGGTGCCCATAGCGTGAGAGATCTGGAGAAGAAGACTGCGAAGCCGGGACAATGAAAGCCTGAGTGCGGATCTTACCCGATCGGGTTGGAGCCCAACTGTCGGAGTCTCTGGACCGGTCTCCGGATCCTCCGGATCGCGCGGCGGCACATAAAAACGCCCCGGGTCCACCCGGGGCGTTTATTTGAGGCGGGTCTGTGCTCGGTTTAGAAGCGGGTTCCGACCCAGAAATTCGTCTCGAAGCCGTCTTCCAGATCGTCTTTCAGGTCGGTGCGCATCGAGAAGTCCCAGTTGAAGGGCAGCCCGAAGAGCCGCGTGCTGATGCCCCAACCGTAGACGGCGACGGCGTCTTCGAGGCGGTCGTCGTCGTCGAGGAAGGAGAAGTCTTCCGTGTCTGGGAAGTAGGCGGTGCCGATGTCGAAGAAGAGCACGCCGCGGATGCCGTCGAGCGCGATACCCGGGAACTGCAGGCGATCGATCAGCGGGAATCGCACTTCGATATTGGCGAAGGCAACGCGGTTGCCGCCGAGCGAATTGGTGTCGAAGCCGCGGATCGTGTCGAGACCGCCGATGAAGATCGGGTTGGCTTCGTTGCCGTCCGAGTCGTACGCGAAGAGGCGCATCGCGATGCTCGAGCGGCGAGTGAGGGCGAAGTAGCGGCGGGCGTCGAGCTGCAGGGTGGTCTGCAGCGTGCCCGAGTCGTCGAAGTCCGGCGCATACGACCCGGAGAGGCGCACGCGGTGGCCGGTGGCCGGTCCCCACTGGTTGAAGATCGTGTCGTCGGAAACGAAGGCCGCAGAGATCTGCGGATAGTCGTCCGAACCGGGCTCGAGCACCCGCACCACGTTACCTTCGCGGTCGCGGGTCTGGAGGGTGGCGTCGACGTCGCGGTAGTAGTAGCCCGCGGTGACCTCGAAGCGGTTGTTGAACGACAGCGGGAAGACATTCAGGTACTCGAGGCCGGTGAGGCTATAGACCTGGTCGCGCTCGAGGTCGTTGCGGAACGGGTCGAGGAACTGGCTCTGCTGGAAGGCGAAGAAGCGGGTGTCGAAGAGGCGGAAGCCCCATTGGCGCCGCTTGCTTTGGTCGAGGTAGACCACGTCGAAGTCCGAGAAGGTCTCGACCGCGGAGACGTTGGCGAAGATGCGCTTGTCGCCGAGGTAGTCCGAGAAGGAGAGCAGCACCCGGCCGACGAAGATCTGGTTGGAATCGACGCCGAAGAAGGACTGGGCGTCCTCGAGGAAGAAGTTGAAGCCCGTGAGCTCTTCGTCATTCGCCTCGTCGAGGGAGACCTCGATGTCGGGCTCGAAGCGCGGCAGCTGGTCCAGGGTCGCCGGCTCTTGGGCGAGCTGCATCGTCTCGCCCTCGGCGAGCGGCTCTTCGACGTCCGACATGAAGAGGCCGAAGCGGCCTTTCCAATAGCTGGCGTAGACCAAACGCTCGCCGCCGGTGGTGAGCGGCAGCACCGTCGGGCGGTCGCAGCCCGTGATGGCGTTGGTGTACTGCTGGACTTCGCCGGTGCGCAGGTCCAGGCTGTAGATATTGTCGGCGCCGGAGCGGTCTGACGAAAAGTAGATCCGCTGGCCGTCGAGGGAGTAAGCGGCTTCCTTGTTGTTGTACTCACCGTTGGTGAGCTGGAATCGCTGGCTCGGGTCACTCAGCTCGAGGCGCATGATTTGGTGGAACTCGCCGAGCGAGGTCGTGTAGGTCAAGTAGCGGCCGTCGGGCGAGAAGACCGGCGCGTCGTCGTGCAGGTCGTCGCGGGTGACGTTGGTGATCTCGAGGCTGTCGAGGTCGAGTAAGAAGATGTCGTTGGTGCCGCCGATATTGCCGGAGAAGGCGACGTAGCGGCCGTCGGGTGAGAAGGCCGGCGAGCGCTGTTGCTCGACGCCCGGCAGGTCGATGATGCGATCGATACCGCCGTTCAACACATCGAAGAGCAGGAGGCTATGGCCGGCTTCGCGGCGACCGAAGGCGGCGATGTAGTTGCCATCCGGAGAGAACGACATATCGTTGCCGATCTCGCGGTTGGTGCGCACGACGATGGTTCGAACGTCGGTCTCGATCCCTTTGGTGAGGTTTCTGATCCGCCGCCTGGTGGTGGCGTCGAAGAGGGAGACGTCGAGCTCTCCCTGGTCGGTGGTGAGCGCGGCGATGAGGTCACCGGACGGAGATGCCGTCGGCGACATCTCGTGGCCGACGCTGCCGCGGTCGAGGCGGAAGGGGCGTCCGAAGTCACCGGGCTCGCCGGTCTCGATCAGCTCGGGCAGGTACTTCTTCCGTGCCCAGCGGCGGAATTCGGTATCGAAGTCCTCCACGTCCATGCGGAAGGTGCGTTCGATCGCGCGGCCGACCCGGGAACCGAAGGTGTTGCGGAACTCATAAACGAAGTCGAGGATCGCGTCGCGGCCCCAGCGCTCTTCGATATAGCCGAAAAGCGCATTGCCGTAGCGGTAGGCGAAGAAGCCGCCGCCGCCGAATTCCACGGACGGCAGGCGATCGTTGACCACGGCGTCGATCATGTACTTCTTGTCGCCGGTGGTTTCGTCGTTGCCGAAGTAGCTGGCCATGCCTTCCATGAACCACAGCGGCGGCTGGCCGCGCAGGCCGCCGCCGAGGCGACCGCGGAAGAGGATGTGGAATTGGAAAATGTGGGTGAGCTCGTGCTTGATCAGCGCCTGCATCTCACGCGGCGGTTGGTCCATCGGCATCACAATGCGGAATTTGGACGACGTCGCGAAGGCTTGGGCGCCTTCCGGGACGCCGGCCAAGATCACGTTGGTCTGCTGGAACGCCGAATGCGTGTCGTAGACGATCAGCGGCACCGGATCTTGGATCTGGTAGTCGAAGGTCCGGGAGAGCTCGTCGTAGGCACTCTCGGCATAGGACACCATGCGCTGCAGCAACGCCTCATCTTCGGTGTAGTAATACACGTCGAAGTGGGGCGAGTGGTAGATGCGCCAGTTGAACTCGCGATACTGGACCTTATTTTTGCCGAAGTACTGGGCGCCGGCGGGCACGGCCAGCGTGGCGAGGAGGGCGACGGTGAGGAGGACGGCGTTTGACCGGCGGGCGAAAACTCGAGCCACGGGGATCTCCTTGGTCTCGTCAGGACGGCTCACTCGGTGGATCCGAATGCGGTAGATCGAAAAGGCGATGGATCAGATGATGCAAGAAATGGTCCGGAATCGGCGGGGGTTTACTCGGATAAGAAGCAGGGGCTTACTCGGAAAAGAGAATGCGCGTCGCTTCGACCTGCTGCTGGGCGAAGATCCCGACGATGCGATCTTCGAGCGAGTAGAGGTTCTGAAACATGCCCGCCAAGGGGTCTGCGCTTTCACCTTCCGACTGCTTGAAATCTTTGAAATTGTCGCTGTAGAGCAATTCGCCGGTGCGGCCGTCGTAGACCTGCATGACGATGTCGTACTCAAAGCCGGTCTCTTCCACCAGCACCTGGCGCCGGTAGGTTCGACCGTCGAACGGGGAGACGTACTCCTCGGTTCGGTAGCCGGAGCGATCTTGGATGTCGAAGTCGAGGCTACCGGCGAGAATCAGGTCCGCTTGGAGGCGATCTCCGAGGGCGCGCCAGAAGTCACGGTCTTTCGCCAGCATGTCGAGGTCGAAGGTGGGAAAAGTGACCCGGCCGAACTCGAGGACCTTGAGGTCGGTCTCCCGGCGCAGGAGCTTCGTGAGATAACGCTCAAACTCCGCCTGCACGTCGATATCGCGTCCCGGGACGCGGCCCTCGCCTTCTTGGCTCACCATGATGAAGGGGACCGGCGCGATGGTCCGCCGACCCGAGAGGTCGAGGCGGGCGCGCACCGGCAGGGTCAGTTTCACCTCGGTGGTGTCAGCGGCCACCGGCGGCGCCGCCGGCAGCAGGCCAAAGACGAGGGTGCCGGCGCATAGGCCGAGCAGGCTATTTCTGCCGAGCTTCTTCACTACAGCCAAGGAATTCACGGGTCTTAGGCCCTCGCTCGCGTCGGTAAGGAATTCTTGTGGGAAGAAAGGTGTCGACGAAAACGTCACCGAGGGTCGACGGCGACGTCCCCGAAAAAGGTCAGGTCAACTCTGGGTGTCAGATTGGTCGGGCCGAAAGGCGCGGTAGAACTCGACGAAGCGGGCATAGTTCCGCTTGAGCTCACGATTCGTCGGATCGACTTTGACCGCATCCTGGTAGTGCCGGAGGGCTTTGTCGAATTGGCCGAGGGCCTCGTAGGCGACGGCCATATTGTTCAGGATGCGGGCGTCGTTCGGATTGAGCTGGTGGGCGCGCTTGAAGCGGAAAAGGGCTTCGCTCCACAGACCGCGCCGGGCCATGTCGACGCCGAAGTCGAGCTGGGCCGGGGTCGTTTGCGGTTCAACCCGCCCGCCGCCGCAGGCGATCGGGAAGACCGAGAGGGCACAGAGGAGGGCTATCGGGTGGAAGCGTCTGGTGCGGCCTCGGGGGGCGACCGGTGACAGCTTCATGGGTACTCGAATCGCTTCTCGACTCACGCTGTGAGCACTCCTTTTTGATGCCTTGAAAGCGCTGGAGATGTTGATTTCCAGGGCGTTTAGGACCGTTGACGAACGGAACACCAGTATATACGAGGGCTTTGGCGACTCGGCTTGCCGCCTCGCCACTCCTCGCCACCAATCCGGCCCGCTGCCGTCGGCTGAGGGCCGGTGGAGAAAGGGTCGGATCTGGTCTTCAGGGGTGACTTCTAGTGGACGGGCGGCGTCCAGCCTTCGAACTCGGCCGCGTCGCGTCGGAGGAAATCCCGAAATCCCGACCGACAGAAGCCTAGATCGTCTGGCTGGAACCGGAGCCGGCGCGCGCGGCCTTCGCCTGATCGGACCGTGCGACTTCGAGATCTTTGAGGTATTCGTCATCGATCCGGGTGATGTATTCACCGGAAAAGCAACTGGTATCGAATGCGGAGATCTCCGGATTGCCTTCGCGGCAGGCGACCACCAGATCGTCGAGGTCCTGGTAGATGAGCCGATCACAGCCCAGCTCGGCCTGAATTTCTTCGATATTCCGCCGGTGGCCGATCAGCTCGTGGGCCGACGGCATATCGATGCCGTAGACGTTCGGGAAACGCACCGGCGGCGCCGCCGACGCCAAGTAGACCTTGCGCGCCCCGGCTTCCCGGGCCATCTGGATGAGCTGCTTCGACGTCGTGCCGCGGACGATGGAGTCGTCGATGAGCAAAACGTTCTTGTCTTGGAACTCGAGGTTCACCGGATTGAGCTTTCGCGACACCGAGCGCCGGCGCTCTTGCTGGCCCGGCATGATGAAAGTGCGGCCGATATAGCGATTTTTGATCAGGCCTTCGCGGTGTTTCACACCGAGGGCGTGGGCCAGCGGTATGGCCGCGGTGCGACTGGTGTCCGGGACGGGGATGACGACGTCGATATCGTGGTCGGGCCATTCGCGCAGGATCTTCTGCGCCAGCCGCTCGCCCATGCGCAGGCGGGCTTTGTAGACCGAGATGTCATCCATCATCGAGTCAGGACGCGCGAAGTAGACGAACTCGAAGATGCAGGGCGTATGCGGACGGTGCTCGGCGCACTGCCGCCGGCTGATCGTACCGTCCATGTCGATGAAGATCGCTTCGCCGGGCGCCAGGTCGTCGACGAGCTCGAAACCGAGCACATCGAGCGCGACGCTCTCGGAGGCGACCGCCCACTCCTCGCCATCGGGTCCGCGCCGGACGCCGTAAACCAGCGGCCGAATGCCATTCGGGTCGCGAAAGGCGATGACGCCGCGCCCGGGCACCAGGACCAGGGTGGCGTAGCCGCCTGAACAGCGTCGGTGGACGGCCGAGACCGCGCGGAAGATCTGATCCGGGATGAGCTCGAGCGAAGCCTGAATCTGCAGCTCATGGGCCAAGACGTTGAGCAGGACCTCCGAGTCGGATTCGGTGTTGATATGCCGGCGATCGGAGAGAAACACTTCGCGCTTGAGCTGTCGCGAGTTGGTGAGGTTGCCGTTGTGCGCCAGGGCGAGCCCGAAGGGCGAGTTGACGTAGAGGGGCTGGGCCTCTTCAGAGGAATCACAGCCCGCCGTGGGGTAGCGCACGTGCCCGATGCCGGCGTTGCCGTGGCTCAGGCGCTTGATGTGCTTGCGCCGGAAGACGTCGCGCACGAGACCATTATTCTTGTGCAGCTGTAGCTTGCCTTCAGTGTCGCTGATGGCCATGCCGGCGGCGTCTTGGCCGCGGTGCTGCAAGACCGTGAGCCCGTCATAAATTTCCATCACGACGGGTTGTCGCGCCACGATTCCGATCAGGCCGCACATAGTTGGTCTCTTTGGGGTGTCAGGGGAATGAAGATTAACGGCGGTGGCAGGAGAGATCGGCCCCAATTTAGAGTGCTGGTGAAGCCCTTTTGAGGCGGCGCCGCACTGCGGGTCGACGTGACTATTCTCGCGTCAAGAAAGGTAAGGCTAACGCTTCGCGGCGGCTTGGAGAAGACCGGGGTTGTATGAAACACGAATCCGCAGGCGCCAGTCGTACGATGTAAGAAGAGACGGACTGCATCCTACAAGCCAACTCTCGACGAGGGTATTCTCCGCTGGAGCCCTGAACGGCCCCGTCGAAGCCCGACCTGACCCGATCAATTAAGGCCAGAGATATGAGCGCGCGAAGACTGATGTTACTTGTTGCCTTCGGAGCCGCCGCAGTGGTCGCTGCGGCGAGTGTGCCGACCCCGGAAAGCGCCCAGGTTTCTAGAAGCGCGTCCGCTACAGCGGGTCTCGCCGTCAGCACAACGGCGTCGGCGGGTTTATTTCAAGAGCTGCCGGTGGAGGGTGAGTTCTCGCGACAGCGATTTAGGGAACCCCCCGTGGCGCCCAAGACCGGCGCCAATCAGGCGGTGACGCTCGAGGCTTCTCATATCGAAATCGACGATCGCCTCGCATTGGCCTATAACGGAGCGGTCCCGGGTCCGACGATCTATATGGAAGCGGGTAAGCGCTCCGTCATCCGGCTGCGTAACGAGCTGAAGCCGCTGACCGAAGAGCAACTCGTGAA
The DNA here is from genome assembly GCA_038747035.1 of Acidobacteriota bacterium. Lineage (GTDB taxonomy): Bacteria > Acidobacteriota > Thermoanaerobaculia > Multivoradales > J023 > JAUIJL01. Next base: position 21,400 of record JBCDKB010000024.1, read on the forward strand.
TTACAACCCGCCGGTCCTGCGGAGCGACGAGGCCCAGATCCTCAAGGACTTTTTGGCCTCGGAGTCGTCGGTCACCAACCTGCACGGCCACGGATTGAACGTCTCCCCCGCAGGGCGCTCCGACAACGTCATGCTGCAGATCCAGCCGGGAAATGAGCATGCTTATATTTACCGGCTCCGTAGGGACCACCCGTCGGGCACGTTTTGGTACCACGCGCATCTCCACGGCTCGACGGCCCTTCAAGTCCAAGGCGGCATGGCGGGGCCGCTTATCGTGCGCGCCCCCGAAGGCCAGAGCCTCAACCCGTCGGGCTATGCGGTCGAGGAGAGCATCGTGATGGTGCGCTTCGGCGGCGGCGGCCCCATCGCCAGCGGCGGGGCGTCGCTGATCGAATCTCGGAACGCCGCCGTGCGTCGCCTGCTGGGGGTGGAAAACCCCGAGGACCTCGAGCCCCGGGTGCGCTCATTGGGCGCCGACGAGGTCGGCAAACTGATGCGCGAGATGGCCGCGGACCGAGAGATCGGTCCTCGGCTCCTTGTCAACGGGCAACTCGATCCGCTGAAGTCGGTGGTCGCCGGCGGGGTTCAGCGTTTGCGCATCATCAACGCCGGATCGCGTCGGCGGGATTACAAAGACATCTGGATCGATGGCCACGATATGTATCTGGCGGCTTTTGACGGCATCAACCTCAGGCAGCTGCCCCGGGACGCCGACGGGCAGTACATCGCCTACACGCAAGAGAGCCCGCTGAGCCTTGCCCCGGGCAATCGCGCTGATGTTTTCTTTGTCCCCTCCACCGAAGGCGAAGCTTCCCTGCGCATGTCGGGCCACGTCGGCCTCGAGGACCTCGGCGTCGACCTCAAGCCGATGATCCGGGCGGGGGCCCGTAGCGCCAGGGTGCCCTTTACCCAGGCTTTGATGACGTTCCAGATCGAGGGGTCAAAGTCCCGGAGCCTGCTCTCCGACTCCGCGAAGGCGGCCCTCGAAGCCGACTTCGTCAAAGCCCTCGACGCCAATCTCATCCGCCTCCAGCGCACGGATCCGTACCTCAACCACCTGCGACCCTTCACCGACCCGATCGAAATCGAGCGCGTGATGACCTTCGACATCGCCGCCGGCAAGAGTGGCCAAGTGCCGCCGCCGATCGGCGCGCGCGACCGCATCTTCTTGATCAACGAGCGGGACTACAACACCGTCAACGAAGGCGAGCCCCTCAACCATCACACGATGCAGGGCATGCAGGACTACCTTGGCCGGGAGGCCCAGGACGGCGGGATCGGGCCGAACGGTCAAACGCCGTGGCCGATGCGCGCCAACACCGAAGAGATGTGGAAAGTGGTGAACGCCTCAAACGCGCAGCATCCGTTCCACATCCACGTCAATCCCTTCTGGGTCCACGACATCGAAGAGTTTCAGGACGGAAAACTAGTGAGCGTGCGGGAGACGAATCCCTTCGATCCGCGCCTCGACCGCTGGCAGGACACCATCGACATCCCCCTGAACGGCGGGTCCGTCACCCTCAAACATCGCCTCGGCGATTTCGTCGGCCTCTACGTGATGCACTGCCACATCCTGCAGCACGAAGACCGCGGCATGATGATGAATATCCTCCTCGTCCCGAACGACGAGAACGACCCCGACGCCTTCTTCGAGCGGCAGAACGCGCAGAACCGGAAGCTCAACGAAGCAATCAACGGCGCCGGCGTCCGGCCGTCGTCCCACGGCCACGGCCACGGTCACCACTGACGAGGTCTAGGTCGGCAGAAGACCGAGCGAAACGGGGCTTCGACCAAGCGCCTGCGTTGTCTTGACAATCAGGGCCGCACGTGTCCAGTATCGTTTGGCAGTAGCGCGGCGAGGGCGGCTGCCCCACTGCGCACCTCCGTGATAGGCCCGAATGGGACGGCCTTTGGATAGGGGCGAGCTTCCCGCGGCGGGCCGAGCCACGACTCATTCAACACAGCTCCCGATTTTAGTCGACGATGGAAGAAGCCCCCGCATCTGGTCCTTCGCGACCCGTCCCGGCGTCAGGCCCGTCTAGCGGGCCGACGGCCGGCGGGGATCGCCGCCATCGCGTCGAGGCTAACGGACCTCCGCGACGTCTTTTCTGGCGTCTTTCCGCCGCGATTCCGCTGAATTACGTCTACACATCGGTCGCCACCGCCTTCTTGGCCCGACAGCTTCCTATGGATCCGGGCCAGGCGAGCGCCGCCGCGAATCTCTTGTCTTTCCTTCTCTTCGCCGTCCTCGCCCTCGTGGCGTTTTCGGTGCAGTCCGTGGGGCGGCTGTGGCTCATCCTGCTCGCTTCGGGAACCCTGATGGCGCTGGTGGTGTGGACTTCGATCCTGTCGGAGGGGCGAGTGTGAAGACGCTGCGGCGCGCCATGGCCGAATTCCACACGTGGACGGGCCTGCTCCTCGGCTGGCTGATGTTCGCCATGTTCACCACCGGCACCTCGGCCTACTTCCTGCACGAGATCACGCGCTGGATGGAGCCGGAGGTCGTCGACGTGGCGAGCTCGCCGTCCGACGCGGCGAATCGGGCCGTGGCGTACCTCGAAAGAAACGCCCCGCAGGCCGCGTCCTGGTTCATCACCCTGCCGGACGAGCGGCGGGTGCGCACGGAGGTACGCTGGCGCTCCGGCGAGCGGGGGGTTCCGCAGGAGGTCCGCGTGCTCGACGGCGGCGGTGAAGAGGTCGGGGCGCGGGAGACGAAGGGGGGCTATTTCCTCTATCGCTTCCATTTCGACCTGCACTTCATCCCCGCGCTGTGGGCGCGGTTTCTCGTCGGCATCGCCGCCATGTTCATGCTGGTGTCGTTGATCTCGGGCGTCCTCACGCACCGGGCGATTTTCACGCGATTCTTTTCGCTGTCCTGGGGCAAGGGCGTGACTTCGTGGTTCGACGCCCACAATATGACGGCGGTCTTCGCATTGCCTTTCTTCCTGATGATCACCTACACCGGACTGGTGACCCTCGCCTATCTCTATATGCCGTTCGGCGGGATGGCGAATTTCACCGACGGAGGGTACTTCGCCCTGGCCTACCCCCGTCCGCCGACGACCGAAGCCGCCGGAGAGGCGGCGTCGATGGCGGAGATCGGTGCGATGGTTAGCGACGCCCAAGCCATCTGGGGCGGCGTGCCGCCCGAGACGCTTGACATTCGCCACCCCGGCGATCGAAACGCGGTCGTTCACGCCCGGCGCTCCCGCGCCGGCAGCATCGGCACGCGGATGCCCACCCTCAGCTTCAGCGGCGTCACCGGCGAGCCGGTGGGCGAGGTCGTGCGGCCTTACCACGGGCCTTTGCAGGCGGAGAGCGTGCTCGTGGGGCTGCACGCCGGACGGTTCGCTTCCGTCGGCCTGCGCTGGCTCTACTTCCTCTCGGGTGTCCTCGGCATGGCCATGATCGGCACGGGTCTCGTGCAGTGGACCGCCCGCCGTCGTCGGCGCCTGGCGTCGGACGGCCGTCGCCACGTCGGCTTTTGGATTGTGGAGAGGCTGAACGTTGTGACCATCGCCGGCCTCGGCGCCGGCCTCGGTGGCTATTTCTTGGCCAATCGGCTCTTGCCCCTGGAGCTTCCGAAGCGCGCGGAATGGGAAGTTCACAGCCTCTTCATCGTGTGGGCCGCCGTGGGCGTTTGGGCCCTGGTGCGCCCGGCGCGGCGAGCTTGGCCGGAGACGCTCGCCCTGGCGTCGGCGATTTACGCCGCGGTGCCGGTGGCCAACGCCTTCACCACGGACCGCGGATTGGCGTCGAGCCTCGCCAGCGGCGACGGAGTCTTCGTGGCCTTTGACGTGATGATGCTGCTACTCGGCGGTGCTTACGGCGTCGCGGCGCTGGTGTCGTCCCGGTCCGCCCGCTCGAAGGTCTCGATCCGTGCCCGGGGTCAGCGGCCGGCTGCGGAGCTGCCGTCGGCGGCTGAAGCGTCGTGACGGGCGCGGCTCTGGCGCTTTGCGTTGCGGGTTTTATGGGCCTCTGCGCGTCGATGAAACGGCATCAGCCCAGTTTTTTGGGCCGACGCTTGGGCGCTGGGGCCTCGATGGCTCTGCGTATCGCGGGTTTTTTCACCCTCGGCGCTGCCCTGGTCATCGACCTGCTCGCCGCGCCGGTCGGGCAGGGGGCGATCTACTGGTGCGGCCACTTGACGGTCGGGGCGATCTTGACGGTGTTTGCCCTCGAGGTTCGCAAGCGCGCTTCGGCGAAGCGCTAAGGCATCTAGCCGGTTTTCGGGCCGCTTGTGACGAGATATCCCGGCGCTCCTTTGCCGTTGGACGAAAAAAGTTGAACTTTTTTCGCCCCGGCTGCTGAAAGTCGGGCCAAAACGCTTCTTTATCCATGACCAGCCCCAGGTGCCGGCGCTGTCTGTCAGCGCGGCCGGCGTGGCCTGGGGACCATATGGCCCCACAAAGGAGTGATCATGGATGAACGGGATGTGCTGATCGCACTCAACCAAAAGCGAAATCTGTCGCGGGCGGCGGTCTGTCGGCTCGGATTGGACGTGTCCACTTGGCGGGATGCCAAGCGCGGCGACCGGGGGCTGGCGGAGCACCTCGGCGTGCCGCTGGCCCAGCTCGACAAGGCCCTCGCCGCCACCGCCAGGGCCCCGCAGGTCGCCTCAGCCGAAGAGCGCGCCGCCGCCGAGCAGGGCTGCCGGGTGCTCACGCGGCTGGATGATGAGTACCCGAGCGCGCTCGGCGACCTGTCCCTGCCGCCGCCGGTGCTCTACTGCCGCGGCTCCCTGCCGGACGGACCGGCCCTGGGCATTGTCGGGTCCCGGCGGGCGAGTAGCGAAGGTCTTCGTATCGCCGATCTTTTCGCCGCCGGCCTCGCGGCCCGCGGCGTGGTTGTGGTTTCCGGCTTCGCCGTCGGCGTTGACCAGAAGGCCCACCGGGCGGCGGTGGAGGTCGGCGGCAAGACCGTGGCCGTGCACGGCTGCGGATTGGACATCGACTATCCTCGGGGCTCGAAGTCCCTGTCCCGGGCGATCGCCGCCTCCGGCGCTTCGATCACCGAGTTTCCGTTCGGCAGCGAACCGCGGGCGTGGCATTTTCCGGTGCGTAATCGGGTCATCGCCGCGCTCTCCGCGGGCGTTCTGGTGGCCCAGGCCAAGCAGCGATCTGGCTCGTTGATCACCGCCCGCCTGGCCCTCGAGCTGGGCCGTGACGTCTTCGCGGTGCCCGGGTCGATCTTCGAGCCGCTGTCGATGGGCGGCAACGGCCTGATCGCCGACGGCGCCGCCGCGGTCATGTCGCCCGACGACGTGCTCGACCACCTCAGCCTCGGGTGGCAGGCGACGCTCTTCCCGGAGCCCTCCGCCGGCGCCCCCCAAGCTCCGGGGGCGTCGACGTCGTCTCCGCCGAGACTCCCCGACGGAGCCGGCCGCAAGGTCTACGGCGCGATTCCGGACCGCGGGGCGGCGACCGCGGAAGACATCGCCGGCGCCCTGGGTTTGGCGGTGGACCAAGTGCTGGCCACTTTGCTTGAGCTCGAGCTCCAGGGCTACGTGCTCCGGCAGCCCGGGCCGGTCTACGTGCGGGCGTTGCGATGACGGAAAGCGACTGCGGCCTATAATCCGCGCGATGGTTGAAAATCACGAAACAGTCCACGTCGTCGGCGCCGGCCTCGCCGGCAGCGAGTGCGCTTGGCAGCTGGCCCGCGGCGGCCGCTCGGTGGTGCTCTACGAAATGCGCCCGGAGCGCAAGACCCCCGCCCACTCCACCGGCGGCTTCGCCGAGCTGGTGTGCTCAAACTCGCTGCGCAGCGACGATCCCCTCCACGCCGCAGGGCTTCTGAAGCGGGAGATGGAAGCCTTTGACTCGCTGATCATTGGCTCGGCGCGGGAAGCCGCGGTGCCGGCGGGTGGCGCTTTGGCGGTGGATCGCGATGTTTTCGCCGCCGCCGTCACGGAGAAGCTCGAAGCGCACCCGAAGGTGCGCATCGAGCGGCGGGAGGTGACCGAGCTGCCGGACGGCGACGTCGTGCTGGCGACCGGCCCGCTGACCTCGGAGGCGATGTCGGAGATCCTGCTCGGTCTGCTCGGCGATGAGTACCTCTATTTCTATGACTCCATCGCGCCGATCGTCGACGCGGAGAGCCTCGATATGGACACCCTCTTCGCCGCCTCGCGCTACGGCAAAGGCGGCGGGGATGATTACCTGAACTCGCCGCTCGACGAGGCCCAATACGCGGCTTTCCACAAAGCCCTCATCGAGGCGGAGCTCGCCCCCACCCACGAGTTTGAAGCGACGCTCTTCTTCGAAGGCTGTCTACCGATCGAAGAGTTGGCCCGCCGCGGCGTCGATACGCCACGTTTCGGTCCGATGAAGCCGGTGGGCCTGACGGCGCCTGACGGCAGTCGCCCTTACGCGGTGGTGCAGCTGCGCCAGGAGGACTTGGCGAAGAGTCACTACAACCTGGTGGGTTTCCAGTCGCGCTTGAAGTGGGGCGAGCAAAAGCGGGTCTTTCGCATGCTCCCCGGGCTGGAGAACGCGAGCTTTGTGCGCATGGGGCAAGTGCACCGCAATACCTTCATCAATTCGCCGACCCACCTCGACAAGCGCTACCGCCTCAAGGGCGAGCCGCGCGTGCGGCTCGCCGGGCAGATCACCGGGGTCGAAGGCTACCTTGAATCGGCGGCTACCGGTCTCGCGAGCGCGCTCTACATCCTGCTCGGGGACGACGCCCGGGAATTTCCGGCGACCACCGCGCTGGGCGCCCTCGCCCGCCACCTCACCGAGTCGACGGCGAAGCACTTCCAGCCGGCGAATATCAACTATGGCCTCTTCGAGCCGCTCGTCGGACGGATCCGTAAGCGCGAGCGTCGTCAGCACTACGCGCGGCGGGCCCACCGCGAGCTGCTTTCGTGGATGGAGGCCCACCGTCGGGAGCCGGCGGCGGTTTTTCTCGAAGCCGTCGAGTCGGCGGCGGCCCCGGTCGCCGTCTAAAGGTCCCAGCCGAAATCGACTAGAAGCGCAGAAGCACGAGCTCGGAGCAGAAGCCGGGCCCCATGGCGAGCAGCACGGCCCACGCGCCGGGGTCGGGGCGGCGCTGCTCGAGGGTGTCGCCGAGCACCATCAGCACCGAGGACGACGAGAGGTTGCCGAGCTCGGCGAGGCTTCGCCAGGTGAGCTCGAAGGCGTCCCGCGACAGCCCGAAGGCCTCTTCCATGGCGGTGAGCACCTTGGGGCCGCCGGGGTGGCAGATCCAGGCAGAGATGTCCGGAATCGCCAGGCCGTGGTCGTTGAGGAAGCGGTCGAGGTCGTCGCGCAGGTGCCGGCCGACCATTTTCGGCACGTCGGCGGAGAGCACGATGCCGAAGCCCTTCTCAGAGATGTCCCAGCCCATGACGCGTTCGGTGTCGCGGTAGAAGACGGAGCGGGTGTCGACGATTTGGGGCCCCGGCGGCCCTGTCGCTGGGGCCGACCCCGTCGTTTGTGATCCGCGCACGACCACCGCGGCGGCGCCGTCGCCGAAGAGGCCGGTGGCGATGAGGTTGGGGATCGAGAGATCCTCTTTCTGGACCGTCAATGAGCACAATTCGACTGAGAGCAGCACCGCCGTATGGTCCGGGAAGGCTCGGACGTAGTCCGCCGCGCGGGCGACGCCGGCGGCGCCGGCGACCCCGCCCAGGCCGAAGATAGGCGGGCGCTTGATGTCTGGGCGCAGGTCGAGCCGGTTCATCAGCCGGGCGTCGAGGGACGGCGTGGCGACGCCGGTGACGTTCACGGTGAAGATCGCGTCGACGTCCCGGGCACCGAGGCCGGCATCGTCGAGGGCGGCGGTGACGGCCCGCTCCCCCACGTCGAGCGCAGTCCGGATCCAGGCGTCATTGGCTTGGCCCCAGGTCTCGAGGGCTTCGTATTCGTCGAGGGTGAGCGCCAGGTGTCGGCCGCCGACCAGGACGTTCCTATGCAGTCGCTCCAGGCGAGCGGGGTTGAAGTGGTCCCGCATCCAGTGCCGTCGTAAGACCTCCAGCAGCTGGTCCTGGTCGTAATAGTGGGGCGGAAAGGCGCGGCCGACGCCGGCGATGTACATCAGCTCGAGCGCTCGGCGTCGTCTGGGAGATCACGGGCTGGAGCATCTGAGGTGCCAGGCACTTCTGAGGTGCCCGCGGCGGAGGTGCCAGGCACTTCTGAGGTGCCAGGCACTTCTGCGACGGAGGTGCCAGGCACTTCCGAGGTACCTGCGGCGGCGGCGGAGGTTCCAGGCACTTCTGCCATCGTCTCGGTCTCGTCAGAGGCGCCAGGCACTCCTACTGCGAAGGTCTCGGTCTCATCAGAGGTGCCAGGCACTTCTGCGACGGAGGTGCCAGGCACTTCTGCCATCGTCTCGGTCTCGTCAGAGGTGCCAAGCGCTTCTGCCAACGTCTCGGTCTCGTCAGAGGCGCCAGGCAGTCCTGAGTCCGGCGCATCGAGCTCTTCCTCTTCCTGTTCTTCTTCCTCTTCCTGTTCTTCTTCCTCTTCGAACTCTTCATCCGCCCCTAGACCGAGCAGCGCCAGCGAAAGCCCGATTACGGAATAAAGGACCCACCACGCAAAGGCGAGGCGCCACCAAGGCCCTTGCGGTTGCCGCGTGGCGACGACCACGGTGAGGACCAAGAGCGGCCCACGGAAGACCCAGCCCAACCAGCCGGCGACCAGGCCGTCCAGCCACCACGCGCCGCAGCGCCCTTGAACCACGAGGAAGAGCGCCAGCAGACCGCACGCTTCCATCAGCCAGGCGCCCAGCACGACCGTGGCCGGTACGTGCGGCTGTTCCCAGAGCGCCAGGCGGATGACCGAGCCCGACCGCGGCTCGAGGTCCAAGGCGCCGGCGACCACGCCGAAGACGGCGAGCATGATGATGGTCAGCGGTAGGGCGGCGCTTAAGAATCTCAGCACGGGAGACGCCTCAGCCCGGACGGGCTCAGCTCGATGGCAGGACGTTGGATGTCAACCGACCTCAAAAAGCGGATCGCCGGCGTCGACGTTTTGGCCCGCCTCGACATGGATTTTTTTGACCGAGCCGTCGAGCTCCGCCGGAATCTCGTTCTTCATTTTCATCGCCTCGAGCACCACGACGCCCTGACCCTTGGCGACGTCGGCCCCTTCCGCGACCAGCACTTCGACGACGCGGCCCGGCATCAGCGCTTCCACCACGCCGCCACCGGCGGCCCCGGGATTGGCTTGCTGCAGCAGATGGGTGAGCGGATCGGTGACGGAGACGTGGTCGGTGCCGCGGCGGCTTGAGACCTGGTAAGTGCAGCTGCCGCGACTCGAGAGGCGGCGGACCGCGACTTCGAATTGGCGCCCGACGTGGTCCCTCGCCGATTCTGTGCCTTCGGCCAGGCGCAGGCTGAGCAGCTCGCCGGCGTCGGCGACGTCCACGGTGTAGCTCTCGTCGCCGACGTCGACGACCCAGCGGCCGTCCTCTCGTCGATCCAGGCTGACTTCCACTTCCCGCTCGCCGCGGGTGACGATCAAATCCACGTTCCACCTCCGGTCGATTCCCGGCGCGCCGCCTGGCGCCATCGGTCCCGGTGGCCGCGCCCGGGGTCCGCGCCGGCCCCCGGCGTGCTCGTCACCTGCTGCTGGCGAATCGCATGGGCGATGGCCGCCGCCACGATCGACAGGTCGCCAGACGGCTTGTCCTCAGGCATCCATTCCCCCGACGCGAGCTTGCGCTCGAGCATGGTGATGTCCAGTCGGCCGGCGCGGAAGTCCTCATCCGCCAGGATGCGCTCAAAAAGCGGCGTCGAGGTGGAGATGCCCTCGAGTCGCATTTCTGTCAACGCCCGCCCCAGACGCTCGATAGCCTGGGTGCGATCCTCGCCCCAGGCGATGAGCTTGGCGATCATCGGGTCGTAATAAATCGGAATCTCAGCGCCTTCATATACGCCCGCGTCGACCCGAATACCCGGACCGTCGGGCCATCGCAGGATCTCGAGGCGGCCCGGGGACGGCGCGAAATTGCGGAAAGGGTCTTCGGCGTAGAGGCGCACTTCAATGGCGTGACCCCGCGGCTGAACGTCGTCGAATCGCGCGTCCAAGGCGTGTCCGCGCACGACGTCGATCTGGGCGCGCACCAGATCGAGGCCGGTGACCAGCTCGGTCACGGGGTGCTCCACCTGCAGGCGCGTATTCATCTCGAGGAAGAAGAAGTCGCCGTGCTTGTCGACCAGGAACTCCACGGTACCGGCGTTGGTGTAGCCCACGGCTTCGGCGGCGCGTACCGCGGCTTCGCCCATGCGGTGGCGCAGGTCTTTGTCGACGACCGGCGAGGGCGCTTCTTCGAGCACTTTCTGGTTGCGACGCTGGAGCGAGCACTCCCGCTCGCCGAGCGACACCACCTTGCCATGGCGGTCTCCGAGGATTTGGATCTCGATATGCCGCGGCTCTTCGATGAATTTTTCGAGGTAGACGGCGTCGTCGCCGAAAGCCGACGCGGCCTCGGAGCGCGCTTCGCGGAAAGCGGCGGCCAGATGGCCCGCGGCGTCGACCCGACGCATTCCCTTGCCGCCGCCGCCGGCGGAGGCCTTGAGCATCACCGGATAGCCGACTACCTCGGCGAAAGCCAAAGCGGCGTCTTCGTCCGCCAGCGGATCGCGCCCGCCGGGCACCACCGGCCCGCCGGCGTCGATCATCAGGCGGCGGCTCTCGATCTTCGAGCCCATGGCGGCGATCGCGGACGACGGCGGACCGATGAACTGCACTCCCGCTTCTTCGCAGCGCTTGGCGAAGTCGGCGTTCTCGGAGAGGAAGCCATAGCCCGGATGGATGGCATCGGCGCCGATCGATACCGCCAGCTCCACCACCGCGTCGGCCCTCAGGTAGCTCTCATTCGACGGCGCCGGGCCGATGCGGTAGGCCTCATCCGCCAGCAGGACCGGCAAGCTGGCGCGGTCAGCTTCTGAATAGATGACCGCGCTCCTGATGTGCAGCTCACGCAGGCTGCGCAAGACCCGGACCGCGATCTCGCCGCGATTGGCGACCAGGACCTTCTCGATCCGCACGTCGCCACCTTCTGGATTCGGGGTGGACTCCATTCAAACCTCGCAAAGACCGGCGGGCCGGCTGTGTCGTTTGGGGGCCGCATGGTATCGCACCTCGGGACTCCCGAACGGTCTCCGGCGGCGCCGCTGGACCCGTGTCCGTAACACTGTAGGAACGTGACCGTGCACCGTGAGACCAGCCGACCCGAGCGTCGCCCTGATTCGCAGAGGGCCAAGAAGACCTGCGCCCAGCTGGGCCCCGGCCAACATCGCCTGTGGACCACGCAAAGCCTGAAGCGCTGGCAGCGCTTGGAGTGCACCGGCGTGCTGCGGGGCACCGTCGCGAGCGCCTATCCGGATTTTCGCGAATCCTACGCGTGGATGCGCGCTCAGATGACCTCGCAGCTCGGGCCGCCGCCGAAGCCAGACACGTCGCCGATCTGGGCCTGGTACCAATACGACGGTGTGGCCCAGATCGAACCCGACTTCCCCGATCTGGTGCACGAGGCGCGACAAGGCGAAGTCGTCGCCGCTATTGAGTTCACGGTCACTGAGCCGGAGGTCCTGCTCTCCGACTATGAGCTCTGGCACTTCGTACTCGGGCGCTGGGTTTTCCCGGGTGAAGTCGGCGTGCCGCGTGACGCCGGAGGGCGCAGCGAGGCAGAGAAATTTGAAGGGAGCTGGCCCAAGATCTTTGACCTGGATTGGGTCGGCGACGAATACGACGTGCCGAGATCCGAAAAGTCTATCCAGGCCTGCGTCTGGGAGCTGCGCGCGTCGCAAGTCCTCCGCGTCGACCACTGGATCCGAAAAGGTGAGCGCTTCTGGAAGATCCCGAAGCGGCGTTGAGGCTCCGGTTCAGAAATTTTCCAAGCCACCGAGAAATGAAACCGTCCCCCGGACCATCCCCAAGTGCCGGCCGACCACAAGCGGGTTGGACTCCGCATGCCGTGGAAGGCTGCGGCCGGTCGGCATCTCCTTGCGCGGCTCATCGAGTCGCGGAGACCTCTTGGGTCGACGACGTGGTTCGTCGGCCCTTTTTTGCGTATGGGCGCAATATGGGCGGACACGAAAAAAGCGACGATGGGATCGTCGCTTTTCGATATCGAAAGGACCGTCCCGTGTCGGAGGGCCCTTTGGAAGCTGTCGAATGGTAGCCCGTACGGGATTTGAACCCGTGTTACCGGCTTGAGAGGCCGGCGTCCTAAACCGCTAGACGAACGGGCCACGGATACGCCGTAGCGCGGGAGCGGGATTATAGAAAGCGAATCGGCTAAATGCAACCTTCCTAGGCGACTGGGAGATCTGTCGGCGGCGGCGCCGGCTGGCCTTGGAACGGCCTCGATTCTGACCACCGGGCGCCTTAGTCTTGACCGGGTGTGCGCTATCATCGGCAGGCCGGCGCACCGCGGTTGACGCGGATTGGCCCGTGCGCCTCCCACGCCTTTATGCTGACTTCCCGATTCTCCCGGACCTTCCTCCCTAGCCTGTTGACCGTCTTGATGGCGGCCGGCGTCTGCTGGGCGCAGGACCCCACCGAGACTGCCGAACAGGCTCCTGAAGAGGCGTCGCCCGCCGCCATGCCGTCGGGTTCGGCACGGCTCTTGGTCGACGGCGCGTCGGCGGCGAGCGTCGGCTTTAGCTTGCGTTCGGACGGGACGAGATTTTCGGTCGAGCCCGTCGCCAGGGCGCTCGGGATTGAGTTGCGGGTCGGTCCCCTGGGTGATGCCCATACGCTCTTCTTTGAGGGCAAACAGGTCCTCTTCGGCCCCGACGACCCGAATGTCGTGACGGTGGCCCCCGATGGCTCGACCCGACAAGAGGTTTGGCGCCTGTCGATGGCGCCGGCGGAGTCGGGGCTGGGCCTGCAGGTGCCGCTCGAATTTCTGACCCGCACGTTCGGCGAAGAGCTCGGCTACGAGATGGAGTGGAGCTTTCGCAATCTCGAGCTGAATATCCTGCGGCGGGAGCTGCGGCAGCTCACCGGCAAGATCGACCTGGTGCATCAGCACCGGGCGTCGACACTGGAGATCGCGTTCTCCGAGCGCCCCCGCTTCCGATTTGAGCAGCTCGAAGGCGCCGTCGAGATCCGATTGGTGGGCGACAGCTTCACCTTGGACAGTCCGTTTTCGCGGCCGGCGGACCCCCTGGTGAGCGACGTGGTGGTCACGCCGACGCGTATCCGGCTCGACCTGGTGCCAGAGGCCCAGGCCTTCCAGCCGCGACTCGTGCCGCGCGGTACAGGCGTCTCCATGGTGATCGACGTCTTTCGCCAGCGTTCCCGTCCGAGTGATCGCACGGAGACGGAAACGTCGAGCTTCACGCCGATGAGCGACGGTATTCGCACCATCGTGCTCGACCCGGGCCACGGCGGTCCGGAAGAGACCGGCGCCATCGGCACCACCGGCACCGTCGAAGCGGAATTGACGCTGATCATGGCGCGCCTCCTGCGTACCCGCATCGAGCAGCGCTTACCGGTGCGCGTCGTGATGACACGCGACGCCGATGTCGACGTGCCGCTCGAGGCGCGGCCGGCGTTCGCCAACGAAAATAAGGGCGACCTCTTCATCTCGCTGCACTTCAACTCCTACCGCGGCACGCGGGCGCGGGGTGCCGAAACGTATTTCTTGAGCCGCGAAGCTTCTGACGAGCTCGCCGCCGAATTCGCCGCGGCGGAGAATAGCGCCGGCTCCCAGGAAACGGACGAATCCGGCCTGGATCTGATTCTTTGGGATCTGGCCCAGTCCCAGCACCTGGCGGAGTCGCAGCGCTTTGCGAAGCTGGTCCAGGAAGAGCTCAATCAAGCGCTCGGCCTGCGGGACCGCGGCGTGCGCCAGGCGCCGTTCAAGGTGCTGATCGGCGCGGCGATGCCGGCGGTGCTGGTGGAGCTGGGTTTCCTCAGCAATCCGGAGGAAGAGGCGAAGCTGCGCTCCCCGGCATACCGGGCGCAGCTGGCGGACGCGCTGGTGCGCGCCATCGCGCCTCGATCAGCTTGCCGTCCAGCACCACCAGCCCGGTCTCCGAGGCCTCGAACGCCGCCATCACCCGCTTGGCCTCGTCGA
>JBCDKB010000025.1:0-34376 GCA_038747035.1 Acidobacteriota bacterium
CCGATAGCGATGACATGAGCATCCAGGCCAGGAGATTCGAGGCTTCCGGGGCACCGATCGGGAATGATCTCCAAGTCAACGCGTCGACCGCGGGCGCGCAGATTTTCCCGTCTATCGACGCTGGCGAAGGCGAGTTCGTCGTCTCGTGGCAATCGTACGTGCCCGCGGTGGCGTCGAGTGTCCGCGGCCGCCGTTTCGACTCGGGCGGCGCCGCAGTCGCTGCGGAATTTGAAGTCGCGTCCTGGGCGCCGGAGGGACCGCAGCCCACTCCGCCCGACGTGGCCTTTCTCGACAGCGGCTTCTTGGTGGCCTGGCCGACCGGAGTCTCCGACGCCGATATCCTCCTGAGGTCATTTCTCTCGGACGGGTCGCCGTCGGGAGCGCCGTTGCTGGTCAACAGCTATACGACCGGCGCCCAGCAGATTCCCGCCGTCGCCACGGACGGGAGTCGCTTATTGGTCACCTGGGATAGCGAAGGCTCGCCGGATGCGGATATGGACGGCGCGAGCGTGCGGGCACGGCGCCTCGAGCTGGTTGACGCCCAAGGGCACGTCTTCTTGGACGCGAACCTCAACGGCGTCCGCGATGGGGGAGAGGGACCCGTCGAAGACGTGGAGGTCCGACTCTTTGACGCGTCGGACGGGACGCTGCTCCAGTCGACGTCGACAGACGCCGATGGCGCTTTTCTCTTCGTCGGCAACGTCGCGGGCGAGTATTTCCTGGAATTCACGAATCCGAGTCCCTACGTATTCACGGCCCTCAACCGCGGATCCGACGATTCCGTGGATAGTGACGTCGACCCCGCGACGGGGCGTACCGCCGTATTCTCCTCCCCGCTCGGCAATACCTTCGACGCCGGCTTGACCAACGGTATCGGGGATATCGTCTGGATTGACGCCGACGGCGACGGCCAGCAGGACGGACCCGAAATCGGCGCCGCGGGGGTCGCCGTCGAACTCTTCAGGGTCGGCGCCGGCGAGGTCGCGGCGACCTTGACCGATTCGAACGGCTCCTATGGCTTCATCGACGTCGAATCGGGCGACTACTACGTGGAGTTCACCGCCCCGACCGGCTTCGTCTTCGCCCCGCAGAATCAAGGAGCCGACGGGTCCCGCGATAGCGACGCAGATCCGGCGTCCGGCGCCACGTCGGTCTTCGCCCATGCTTTGGGTGCCTACAACGTCGACATCGACGCCGGCCTCGAGCCTGACGGCGACGGGGACGGAAGCGCGGATCGCATCGATAACTGCCCGGCGGATGCGAATAGCGATCAGTCCGACCAGGATGGTGACGGCGTCGGCGACGTCTGCGACCTGTCGTCGATCGGTGACCGCGTCTGGCTCGACGCGGATAGGAACGGCGTCCAAAACGGCGGAGAAGTTGGCTTCGGGGGCGTCGGCGTCGAGCTCTTCACGGCGGCGGGGGTCTCCGTCGGCGCAACGGCTACGGCCTCCGACGGGTCCTACAGCTTCATCGGCGTCGCCGGCGGCGACTATTACCTCGCTTTTCTCGAACCGGATGGCTTCTGCTTGACGGCCAAGGACCAGGGCGTGGATGACGCGGTGGATTCGGACGTCGACCCCGGCACTTTCACGACGGAGATCTTTACGGTCCTCGAAGGCGCCGACGACGTGACCCGCGACGCCGGCTTGGTGCCCGAGGCGTCGGTCGGCGACCGCGTCTGGCTCGACGACGGGGACGGTCTACAGGCCGGAGGCGAGCCGGGCCTCGAAGGTGTCACCGTCAACCTCTACGACGGATCGAGCAACCAGGTCGCCTCAATCACCACCGATGCGACCGGTCACTACCTCTTCTCGCCGGGGCCGGGAGAGTACTTCCTCGAAATCGTCCTGCCTGCGGATACCGCATTCGCGCCCCGAGATCAGGGGAGCGACGACGGCCTCGATAGCGACGTCTTCGCGAGTACCGGGACCACGTCGATCTTTTCGCTCGCCGCGGGACAGGTGGACGCGAGCCGCGACGTGGGCCTCGAGCCCGCCGCCATCGGCAACCGAGTCTGGAACGACGAAAATGCCGACGGCCTGCAGCAGTCCGGCGAGCACGGCTGGGCCGGCGTCACCGTTCGCCTACTCGACGCCGCAGGCGAAGAGCTCGAGACCACGACGACCGACGGCGATGGCCTCTACCGATTCCTCGGGGTCGCCACGGGCAGCTACCGCATCGAGGTGGTTCGGCCGGCGGACGCGGTCTTCTCGAGCCAAGACGTGGGGGCTGACGACCTAATCGACAGCGACGTCGACCCCGCGACCGGCCGCAGTGGGCTTTTCGCCTATTCGGCGGCGTCGGCCAACCGCCGATGGGACGCCGGTTTGCGAATTCCTCCGCTCTTCGCAGATGGCTTCGAGTCGGGCAGCGTCTCGGCCTGGTCCGCCTGGTCAGGGGGGACGCCGTGATCGCCCGCCTTCACGCTCCGCAGATCGCCCCCGCATCTCAACGGCCGGGGGGCGGCGACCCTCCGTCGAGGCGCGGTTCCATGCCCAGGATTAGGCGAATTCTCATCCCCTTCGCCGCCTTGCTGCTGACCGCGGGGCCCGCCGCGGCGCAGCCGGCGCCGGCGGGGGGACAATTTGAGGTCAACGTGCAGACGGCGGGAGACCAGTTCGCCGGGGCGGCGGCCATGGACGCCGACGGAGACTTCGTGCTCGTGTGGCAAAGTCGACAGAGACTCGGCGACGCTTTCTTTTACGATGTCTTCGCCCGCCGCTATTTCTCCAACGGCACCCCCGTCGGCACTGTCCTTCAGGTCAACGAGACGTCCGGCCTCAGGGCCATCCCGAAGGTGGCCATGGACGCCGAGGGCGACTTCGTCGTGGTGTGGTCCGACGGTGACATCTTGGGCCGTCGCTTCGCCGCCAACGGCGACGCGTTCGGTGACTCTTTCGTCGTCAACACGTACACGCCCGGAGATCAGGCCGACCCCGCGGTGGCGATGCGGGCCAGCGGGGATTTCGTCGTCTCGTGGGGTAGCTTCTTGGGGGGAGATGGTCTCGACATCGCGGCTCGGCTTTTCGCTTCGGACGGCAGTGCCCAAGGCGGCCAGTTCCAGGTCAACTCCTACACCGCGAGTGAGCAGGAACGGCCTGATGTCGCGTATTTCGCAGACGGCGATTTCGTCGTCACCTGGTTCGGCTTCGGGTCCGACGGAGATGACGACGATCGCACGAGCATCCAAGCCCGGCGATTCGATTCCGGCGGGACCCCGGGCGGCGGTGACTTTCAAGTCAATTCCGTCACCACGGGCATCCAGTTCTTTCCTTCAATCGACGCCCGTGGGGACGAATTTGTCGTCTCGTGGGTCTCGCTCATGGCGGGAGACGTCTCCAATATCCTGGCCCGTCGATTGGCCTCGGACGGATCGCCCGTCGGCTCCGAATTTCAGGTGGCCTCTTCCTCTTCAAGCCTAGAGGAGGTGGGTTCGCCGGATGTGGTCTTTTTCCAAGACGGTGCCTTTCTCGTGACGTGGGACGCTGCTGGGGAAGTGTGGGCGGCCCCGTGGCGCTCGGACGGTTCCCCCGCCGGCGCGCCATTCCTCGTGAACACGTACACGACAGACTTCCAAGGGGGGGCGTCGGTGGCCACCAACGGAAGTCAGTTCGTGGTGACTTGGACCAGCCTCGGCTCCGACGGAGTGGATACGGACGCCTCGAGCGTGCAGGCGCGACGGCTCCGGCTGCCCGCCGAAACCCGCGGACAGGTCTTCTTGGACGCGAACCTCAACGGCCTTCGGGACGCCGGGGAAGCGCCGGTCGAAGGCGTGTCCGTCGGTCTCTTCGAGGCGTTCGGCGAGACGCGTCTCGAGTCCACCCTGACGGACGACGGGGGCGCTTTCCTGCTGCTGGGCGACCTCGACGTCGAGCTATTCCTCGGGTTTGAGAGCCCGGACCCCTACGTTTTCACGTCGCCCAATCGGGGATCGGACGACTCCGTGGATAGCGACGCGGATCCGGCCACGGGTCGCACCGCCACTTTCCTCTCCGCCCCGGTCCAGTCCTTCGACGCCGGCGTCGCCAATGGTGTCGGCAATTTTGTCTGGATCGACACCGACGGGGACGGCGTCCAGGACGGTCCGGAAACCGGGGCGGTCGGCGTGACCGTCAGACTCTTCAAGGCCGGCGTCGGCGGTCCCGCGGGGACTTTGGTGGGCTCGACCGCGACCGACGCGGGCGGCTTCTACGGCTTCATCGACCTCGAAGGGGGGGACTACTACCTCGAGTTCGACGCGCCTCCGGGCTTCGTTTTTAGCCCGCAACACCGGGGGGTTTCCGAGGCGCTCGATAGCGACGTCGATCCCGAAAGCGGTGCCACCGCGGTCTTTGCTCTCGCCTCCGGGGAGCTCGACGTGGATTTTGACGCCGGCCTCGAGCCCGACGGCGACACGGACGGCGTCCCGGACCGGCTCGATAACTGCCCGGCGGCCCCCAATGCGGACCAAGTCGACGCCGACGGTGACGGCGCGGGCGATGCCTGCGACGTGTCATCGATCGGTGATCGCGTCTGGCTGGACGCTAACCTCAATGGTCTCCAAGACGGCGGCGAGGCCGGCTTCGAAGGCGTCACGGTGGAGCTTTTTTCTGCCGCCGGCGTCTCCCAAGGCACCACGCTTTCCGCGGCGGACGGCTCCTACTACTTTGCCGGAGTCGCCGGCGGCGACTACTACCTCGCCTTCTATGAACCCGCCGGCTTTTGCTACACCGCCAAAGATCGCGGCGGCAGCGACGCGAGCGACTCGGACGTCGACCCCGGGACCTCGACGACCGATTTCTTTTCGTTCATCGAAGGCGCCGAAGACGTGAGCCGCGACGCTGGCCTGGTTCCCGAAGCATCGGTCGGAAATCGCGTCTGGCTCGATGACGGAGACGGCCTGCAGGCCGGCGGCGAGGCCGGCGTCCCGGGCGTGGTCGTCCACCTCTACGACGCTTCCGACGCCCTGGTCGATACCGCCGTCACCGACACGTCGGGGGCCTACGCTTTTTCCCCGGGGCCCGGTGACTATTACGTCGAGTTTGTTCTGCCGCCGCACATGTCCTTTGCGCCGAGGGACCGCGGCGACGACGACGGCCTCGACAGCGACGCTTTCGCCGCCACCGGCGCCACGTCGATCTTCACGCTGGCGCCGGGGCAAGTCGACGCCAGCCGCGACGCCGGCCTCGAGCCGGCGGTGATCGGTAACCGGGTCTGGGCCGACCGCAACGCCGACGGCCGCCAGCAGCCAGGAGAGCCGGGCCAGGGGGGAGTCACGGTCCGCCTGCTCGACGAGGCCGACGCTGAGGTCGCTTCGACGACCACAGACTCGGACGGCCTTTATCGATTCCTCGGCGTCCCGTCGGGGCGCTATCGCATCGAAGTCGAGCTGCCCGTCGACGGCATTTTCTCGCCGCAAGACGTGGGCGCGAACGATCTCATCGACAGTGATGTTGACACCTCGACCGGCCGTAGCGAGCTCTTTGACTACACGGCCGGCTCGGCCAGCCGCAGCTGGGACGTCGGCCTGCGCATTCTGCCGATCTTTGAAGACGGCTTCGAGTCGGGTGATTTCTCGGCCTGGTCGGCGGTCGTGCCTTAGGGCTGACCCGGTCGGGGAGTCCGGGTGTCGACCGAGCGCTTTAGCGCTTTAGCGCTTTGGCCCGTCGGCTCGCGGTCGCGCCCCGACCACGGCGGGCCAGGCCGCCGACGAGCTGGTCTTGACATCGTCGGGGAAGCCTTCGGGTAGGCCCCGCGGTCGGAAGATCTGGCCGACGCTACCGACTCCGGCAAGTCGATTTCTCCGGCCTCGTTCTCGCCGAAGCTCAGCGGGCTGGGGTCGGTTTTCAGAAGCCTTCGGCTCGTCCAGACGCGATCTGTGGACCCGGCCTCGCGCGACGTGGAAGAGATATTGGTCAGGAAATAGAGGAAAGTGTCGGAGAGAAGCGCGCGCATGTAGGGCAAGAGCCTAGCTTCCCGACGACCCCTTGAGGACGTGCCCGATGATCGATCTCGCCGCTTTGACCTTCGGCCTGCTTTCCCTGCTCGACCCGACAGTCCACGAGCCCGAAGGCCCCCGGCTCGCGCCCCTGGAGCAGCGCTTCCCCGTCCGCGAAGATATTCGATTGCCGTGGAAGCGCGAGCATCGCTACCTCGCCGACGGTCCCTACTCGGTCGAGATGGTCGACGTGCTCGCCGAGGCGGCGGAGCAGCCCCCGGTCAAGACCCTTTACGAAGCCCAAGGGCAGCCGCTGAAGGGGCGGATTCCAGGTTCCATTTCCCCGGAGCTCGCCGAGCTCTACCGGCTAGAGACCCTGTTCCTCGCGCCGAGTGACCGCATTCAAGTCCTCGACGAGGGTCGGTTCACCAAGACCTTGACCTCATCCAGGGCCAATGACGCGATCGATTTCGCCGACAGCGGCAGCGTGCCGCCCGACGCGGAGATCGCCGCCGGCCCGTCCCACGTGATCGTGGCGGTCAATAGGCATTTCCAAATCTTCAGCGCGTCGACGGGGCAGGCTCTCTCGAGCGTTGTCAGCACGGCGACCCTCATGGGTTCGGGCACCGGCAGCCAATCGAATTGCGCTAGCGGCCTCTTCGATCCGAACCTGCTCTACGATGAGCAGAACGGTCGGTTCCTCATCGGTATGTCGAAAGGGACCGACTATTGCCTGGCGGTGTCCCAATCCGGGAATCCTTTGGGAACCTGGACGACCTACTCGATCGCCACGGATATCGGCGGATTCTTCTTCGACTACCCACACCTCGGCATCGGACGCCAGGCGCTTTACTTTGCGTCGAATCAATTCTTCGACGAAGACGACGACGGGGGCCTGGAATTTCAGGAGTCTCGTCTTTTCGCCCTCGACAAGACCAGACTCTTCGCCGGGCAGTCGGTCTCGGTGGTCTCGTGGTCGCTTGCGGTCCAAGGCGGCGGCGCGTCGCCCCAGCCGCTCAAGGTCTACGGCGAAGCGGACGGCACCTGGCCGACCTCAGGGCCGGACTACCTGCTGACGAGGTCCAACAACAATAGCGTCCACGTCTGGACGATCGACGATCCCCTGGGCGCGGGTCTGCTGACCCGGCAGAGCGGCCTCAGTCTGACCAACCATACCGGCGTCTCAGTGAGCCTCCCCGGCGATCCCCCGCAGCTCGGCGGCGACGAGATTCTCGGCGGAGATACGCGGGCCCTCGACTTCGAATACCGCGACGGCTTCGGCTGGACGGTGCAATCCGTCAGCTGCAATCCGGGCAGCGGCTCGGTGAGCTGCGTGCGCTGGGCCAAACTCGACCTGGCGGCCAATACGATCGCCGACGCCGGGGTCTTCGCGTTCGCGGATAGCCACGCGATCTATCCCGACCTCGCCGTGAATCGCTGCGGCGACATGCTGGTGGGTTTCACCCGCTCCGACAGCAGCCGCTACCCCTCGGTGTGGGTCGCCGGACGCGAGAGCACGACCGCCGCGGGCACCCTGAGCTTTTCGCAAGAGCAGAAGGCGGGCACCGCGGCGTATTTTGACTGGGGCGGGTCGCCGTATCGATACGGCGACTACACCGGGGCGACTATCGGCCCGGACGGGACGTCCCTCTGGTACGTCGGTCAGCTGGGCGTACCGGCCGGGGGGTTGTCTGCGAATTGGTCAACCCACTTCGCCCGCTACGTCTTCCCCGATACGGACAGCGACGGGGTGCCGGATAGCTGCGACCTGTGCGCCGGATCCAACGACGAAGCCGACTCCGACGGCGACGGCGTCCCCGACGGCTGCGACCTGTGCGCCGGCTCGGACGACAGCGAAGACGCCGACGGCGACGGCGTCCCCGACGGCTGCGACGCCTGCGACGGCGACGACGCCTCCGGCAACTCGGACGGCGACGCCTATTGCGACGATATCGACATCTGCTCGGCGGGCGACGACGACCTCGACGCGGACGGCGACGCCGTTCCGGACGCCTGCGATGCCTGCGACGGCGATGATGCCTCCGGCAACTCGGACGGCGACGCCTACTGCGACGACGTCGACATCTGCTCGGCGGGAGATGACGACCTCGACGCCGACGGCGATTCCGTGCCGGACGCCTGCGACGCCTGTTTGGGCGACGACGATTCGGGGAACGGCGACGGCGACCTCTACTGCACCGATATCGATATCTGCCTCGTCGGCGACGACGATATCGACTCCGACAGTGACGGCACCCCCGACGCCTGCGACCTCTGCTTCGGTTCGGACGACGCGGACTCCGACGGCGACGGCGTCTGTGACGACCGGGATGATTGCGAGGGTGACGATGCGACGGGCAACGTCGACCGTGATGGGCTGTGCGCCGACCTCGACTGTGATGACGACGACGGCCTGGTCTTGGGTCCGGATCGATGCGACGTTTGTTTCGGCGACGGCACTTCGTGCACGGTGCTCTTTCCGATCGGTGATCCTTTCGCCGTCACGACGACCACCGCGGGCGCGCAGGGCGAGCCGAGCGTCGCCGCCGGCGCCGGTGGGTTCCTGGTCACCTGGTCGAGCAGTGACGGCAGCGGCAATGGGATTCGCGGTCGTCTCTTTGATCCGGCGGGTGAGCCCGACGGCGACGATTTCCAGATCAATGACCACACCTCGGGATCCCAGGATTTCTCGGCGGCGGCGCCGGTGGCCGACGGCGACGGATTCATCGTCGCCTGGGAGAGTGACAACCTCGATGGTTCCCTACTCGCCGTCGCCGGTCGGCTGGTCGAAGGCGGCGCGGTCGGTTCGGAGATGCGGCTGAACGACGCGGAGATCGGCAGCCAGCAGCGGCCGACCGTCATCGCGACCGCCGACGGCTTCCAGGCGGCCTGGCAGGGAAACCGATTCGGCGGCGACACCGGCGAGACGGTGGTCGGCCGGCGGTTCCTCGCCGACGGGACCGCCGCCACCACCGATATCGGTTTCACGGCGGACGGCAGCCAGATCCTGCCCGACCTCGCCGGATTGCCCGCGGGCGGTGGGCTGGTCTCCTGGATCGACGAAGACACCAGCGTGCGGGTGAGGCCGGTGGGCGCGGACGGCTCCACCGATGGCGACGAAGTC
Source organism: Acidobacteriota bacterium (assembly GCA_038747035.1). Lineage (GTDB taxonomy): Bacteria > Acidobacteriota > Thermoanaerobaculia > Multivoradales > J023 > JAUIJL01. Next base: position 9,045 of record JBCDKB010000025.1, read on the forward strand.
CAGGTCGACAACTCGGGCACGTCGGCGGCCGTCGCGGTCGACGGCCAGGGCCGGGGTCTCATCACGTGGGCCGAGGCCTCGGGCGACGGGACCGACGACGCCGCGGTCTTCGTCCGGCGGGTGGACTCGGACGGCGCGATCGCCGGGCCCCGTCGGCGGGTGAGCCCGTCCGCGGACGGTGACCAGGAGGCGCCCGATGTCGCGGCTTTGGCGGACGGCGGCTACGTTGTGGTCTACCAAGACGGCCAGACCGGCGAGATTCGCGCCCAGCTCTACGACGGCGCCGGCGAGGTGGCGCAGAGCGTCGACGGGGCGCTGGTGGGTGAGGAGCCCTTCGCCGTATCGACGAATACCTCGGCGACTGCGGTCGCCCCGGCGGTCGCCGTGGACCAGCACGGCACGTTCTTCGTCGCCTGGTCGGACTCCGCCGTCGACGGCGCGGGGACCGGCATCGCAGGCCGGCTCTTTGGCACCGACGTCGACTCGGACGAGCTTCCGGGGGCGTCGGATAACTGCCCCCTGGTCGCCAACCCCGACCAGCAAGATACCGATAGCGACGGCGCCGGCGACGCCTGCGACGGCTGTCCGACGGGCGACGATAGCTTCGACGCCGACGCCGACGGCACGCCCGACGGGTGTGACACGTGCACGGACCTGGACGGCGACGGCGCCGGTGACGCCGGATTCCCCGCCAATACGTGCGCTTTAGACAACTGCCCGGCCGTCGAGAATCCGAATCAGGCCGACGGGGACAGCGACGGCCTCGGAGACGTCTGCGACAGCTGTACGGACTCCGACGGTGACGGCGCCGGCGATCCGGGCTATGAAGGCAACACCTGCGCCGTGGACAATTGTCCGGCCGACGCGAATGCGGACCAGGCCGACGCCGATGCCGACGGTATCGGCGACGTGTGCGACCTGTGCACCGGCGTCGACGCCTCCGGCGACGGGGACGGGGACGGCGTGTGCGCGGACCGGGACTGTGATGACGGCGACCCGGGCGCCCAGTCCGTCGACGGCTGCGGCGTCTGCGGCGGCGACGATGCGTGCGTGCTCTTCTCAGACGGCTTCGAGTCGGGCGACGTGTCCGCGTGGTCCGAGCTGGTGGAGGGCTAGCGGACCGCGCAGGGGCCGCCGGTCAAGGGAGCTTGGCGGCGGCCTCCCGAACCCGCCGCCGCCGCTCTTCTTGGTGGGGTTCCCAGGTCGCGCGCAGGCGGTCGACGGCGGCCGGATCCGCGGTTTTCGGAGTCCCGGCCGCAAAAGGCGGCTCGGGGTCGTATTCCATGGCCAGTTGGATGTCCTCGGCCGCCCCGCGGCCTCGGATCTCTGCGACCATTCGCAGGGCGAAATCGATGCCGGCGGTGATGCCGCCGCCGGTCACCACCCGGCCGTCGACGACGACCCGCTCGGCGACGGGGGTGGCCCCGAATTCGGCGAGCAGGTCCCTCGACATCCAGTGGCTGGTGGCCCGCCTGCCGCCGAGCAGTCCGGCCGCGCCGAGGAGCAGCGATCCCGTGCAGACCGAGCCGAGGTATTGGGCCCTTTCCGCGTGTGCGCGGATGAACTTCACCGTCGCGGCGTCGTTGAGCAGGGCGTTGATGCCAAAGCCCCCCGGGATCACCAAAGCGTCGAGCGGCGGACAGGCCGCGTAGGTCGTGGTCGGCTGGATCGGCAGGCCGTGCTCGGATACCTGGGGCTCGAGCGACGGGCCGATCAGGTGGACCCGGGCGCCGGGCATGCGGTGGAAGACTTCATAGGGGCCCGTGAGATCGAGCTGCGTGAGTCCGGGAAAGACCAGCAGGCCCACGTCGAAGGGGGTGGCTTCATTCATGGTCTAGAACCCTCCGCGCGGCGGGCATCAATTCCCGCCGGGGGGAAACCGCCTCAGGATCTTCTTCACGACCCGTTCGATCTGTCGTCCCGGCTTGTCGGGGTTCCGGACGTCCTCGGTCACCCATCCCGTCCAGACGACCTTGTCGCTAGAGCCTTCGAGGACGCGAATCAGGAGGGTCCCTTCCTGATAGCTGGAGCTGCCACCGTCGAGCACGAACGCGACGTGCTCGCTCACCTGCTGGTGATAGTTCTGCACGTCAAAAACCTCACGGAGCGTCCCCTCCAGGGCAATTCTGAAATCGGGGGCCCCGTCGCCGGAGGTGAGCTCGTAGCCTTTCTTGGCGAGACGTTTCGTGATCGATTCTCGAATGAGCTTGCTGATCTCCGCATGTCCGGCGGCCTCGAGGGCCTCGATGTGCTCCGGATTGTCGGCGAAGGACCAGGTCTTCCAGCTCCCGTAGTCGGCCTCCGCGTGCTTCACGTTAACGTCGGTCAGCCCGGGGGCCGCGGTCCCGAGGACGATGAGGGCGGTGACGGCGAGTCTGCGCAGGGTCTTGGGCATGGGCTCTCCAGATGGATGAAATGCGAGGACGTGGATGAGAACTATACCGCCGCCGGACCTAGGCCATCGGTCCGTCGCCGGTCGGTCGCAGTCGGTCGTGGACTCGGCAGAACCGGCGTCCCTACGGCGGCTCGGTCCGGCCATCCCCTGACCGCTCGTCAAGGAGAAGGGGGCGGGGAGTCGAGGCAGGCGGCGATCAGCGTCCGGAGGCGCGCGGGGTAAGCCTCCCCGAGCCGGCGGTACTCCTGCTTTCCAAACATCTGCGTCAAGGTGGGCTCGGAAATAGCGAAGAAATGGATGGCGCCGATGATCTGGTAGACCGCCGCCAGGGCGTCCGAGTCGCTCGCCGATTCCCAGCCCGGCACCTGCTTCACGAGCGCGATCAAGGCGTCGAGGAACGGCTTGAGATACCAGCTGCTCGCCCGCTCGGCCCGCCGCTTATTGTCCAGGAGCTCCCGCAGAACCAGTCGCGTGTCGTGGACGTTGTCGGCGCCGCTCTGTTGCAAGGAGAGGAGGAGGCTCTCAAGCCGTGCCCGCGGCCCCGGCACCTCGGAGTGGGTGCGGAGGATCTGGCTCAGCAAGCGATCGGAGATGTGCCGCAGGACCTCCCCGTAGAGCTTCTCTTTGGTCTGGAAATGGTGGATGAGCGCTTGTTTGGTCAGGCCGATGTCCTTCGCGATGCCGGCCATGCTCGCGCCGTAGAAGCCGTGGTCGGCGAAGTGTCGTGTCGCGGCATCTAGCAGCCGTGTCTTCGTGTCGCTCATCTCGTATCTTTCGGGACCGTGCGGTAAGCAGGCGGCGTGAGGGTGATTATTGAAGCTGATGATACTCGGTTTTGAAGACTTCTTGACGCCTTACCGATCGGTAAGTAGTATCCTCCTTGCTTACCGATCGGTAAGGCGGCAATAACCAGCGACGAGGAGGTCAGGATGTCCGAAGAAACCGTGAAGTACAGCAAGGACGGCGCCATTGCCACCGTCACGCTCAACCGTCCGATGAAATACAACACCCTCCGCTTCGAGATGCTCGACCGGCTGTCGGAGGCCCTGCGGGACGCCAACCGCGATGACGACATCCGGGTCATCGTGCTGCAGGGGGCGGGGGATAGTTTCTGCGGCGGCTTCGACTTCTCCGGCGGCCTCGAGCACTACCCGGGCATCACGGAAGACGGCTATGACCCGGGCGTTGATCACCACATGGTCACCAACCAGTACACGAGCTATATCAACACCTTCATGGGCTTGTGGCGCGGGTTGAAGCCGACGATCGCGAAAGTGCACGGCTACTGCGTCGGCGGCGGCTCGGAGATGGCGCTTTCTGCGGACCTGGTGATCGCGTCCCACGACGCCCGGTTTGGCACGCCCTACTCGCGGGTCTGGGGCTGCCACTTGACGGGGATGTGGATCTACCGGCTCGGGTTGGCCAAGGCGAAGTACTACGCGCTCACCGGCGAATGGGTCAGCGGCGAGGAGGCGGCCGCCATGGATCTGATCAACTTCTCCCACCCGCTCGAGGAGCTCGACGAGCGGGTCGACGAGATGGCTGCGAAACTCGCGTCGATTCCACTGACCCAGCTCGTCTCGATGAAGCTGATCGTCAACCAGACCTACGACAATATGGGGCTACAGAGCACCCAGACCCTCGGGCCGATCCTCGACGGCGCGATGCGCAATACCTTCGAAGGTCGTGCCTTTGTGCGGACCGCCCTGGAGCGGGGGGTGAAGCAGGCGGTCATCGATCGTGACGGCCCCTTCGGTGACTACAGTCAGGGGCCGGCGGAAGATCAGCCGCGGAAACGAAGCGAGCTCGGGCTGCCGTCGCTTTAGCTCAGGGCGGTTCGGGGGCCCTCCGACCCCCGCCCGTCCGGGTCCTTCGGGCGACATCGCATTCTTTTTCCGCCGGCTTGGGAAATTCGCAGGCCGAGAGCGCTTGGGTCCACAGGAGCGAATCCGCGCGGCGCCGCCGTCGGTTCGCCGCCGCCGTTCGGCGGCTCCCCCAGGACCCAACCGGGAGCTTCGGCTCCCTCGGAGGAAGACCCCAATGCTCGACGAGCCGTCGACTCGCAAGCCTGTTTCTCGTTTGATCGCCTTATTCTCCCTCATCGGCGCCGGCCTGCTTTGGATTCCGCCGGCGTACGCCCGGGAGATCCCGTTTGGAGCCGAGCAATCGATCGGCACTTTTTTTGACGCCGCCATCTCGGTCGACCTCGGCGATATCGACAAGGACGGCGATCTCGATGTCGTCGGTGCGGCGTCCGGCGACGGCGACATCAGCTGGTGGGAGAACACCGCGGGTGACGGTAGCGCGTGGACCGAGAGGGTCGTCGCCACGGACTTCCCGCAGATCCAGTCGGTCCGCCTAGAAGATCTGGACAGCGACGGCGACCTCGACATCTTGGCCGCCTCCAGGGGCGATAGCATCGTGCGCTTCTGGCGCAACCAGGGCCAGGGCATGACTTGGGCGACGCAGGATATCCAGACTGCATTTTCCGGCGCGAATTTCGCCATTGCCGCCGATATGGACAAAGACGGCGCCCTCGACGTTGTCGCCTCGTCGTTGACCGGCGTGACGTGGTGGGAGAACCGCTTCGTCACGGGAGTCTTCTGGGTCCGCAACGACATCGAAGTGACCGGCGACCAGCCGACGTCGCTCGCAGTGGCGGATTTGGACAGCGACGGTGACCCCGATGTGCTCGCCACCTTGGCGGGGACGGATGAGGTGGTGTGGTACGAAAATACGGCGGGTAACGCCAGCGCCTGGACCCGTCGGTCCATCGCCACCGGTTTCGACGGCGCACAATCCGTCGCCGCGTCTGACGTCGATGGCGACGGCGACCTCGACGTTGTGGGTGCGGCGGTGACCGACGACACGGTCGCCTGGTGGGAAAATACCGCCGGCGACGGCGGCGCCTGGACCGAGCATGTGGTGGACGCCGGTATCCAACAGGCTTCGTCGGTCGACGTCCGCGACCTCGACGGCGACGGCGATATGGACATCCTCGGCGCCGCCGCCGCCCTGGGGGAGCTGGAGTGGTGGGAGAACGTCACCGGCGACGGCTCGGCGTGGACCGGTCGGCCCCTGCCCGGGACCTTCTTCGGCGCCGCGGCGGCGCTCGCGGGCGACATTGACGACGACGGGGATCTCGATGTCGTGGCCTCCGCCCTCGGCGCCGACGCCATTTCGTGGTGGGAGAACGATCTGATCCACCGGAGCGCCGCGTTCCCGGCGCAGTCCGTGGTGGCGACGCCGCTCGGGCAGCCCGAGTCCGTCCATTCCGGGGACCTCGACGGCGACGGGGATGAAGACTTGGTCGCCGCCCTCACCTCCGCGGGGGATGTCTTGTGGTGGGAGAACACCTCGGGCGACGGCGCGACCTGGAACGAGCGGACGATTGATTCCGACTTCGCGGGTGTAAACGGCGTCTACGTGGCGGATGTTGACCGCGACGGCGACCTCGATGTCGGCGGCACGTCCGGCTCCCAGGGGCTGGTCGTCTGGTGGCGAAACGAAAACGGGGACGGCTCCGCGTGGACGCGGGTCTCCATCGCGTCCCTGCCGCAGGCCGTCGTGCCGCAGCTGATTGACATCGATGAAGACGGGGATATCGATATCGTCGCCGTCTCCCCGCAATTCTTCCGCGTCGTGTCGTGGATCAACCTCGACGGCGTCGGCGGTAGCTGGTTCCAGCGCATCGCCCAAGGCAATTACCCCGGCGCCCGGTCCTCCCACGCCATTGACTTTGACGGCGACGATCGCCCGGACCTCGCGACCACAGCATCGACTTTTAATGCGGTGTCCTTGGTGCGCAATCCGGTGACCGGCTTCCAGACCACCATCTTCGACGGTAACTTTCCGCAAGCCTATTCCGCCTTCGGCGCCGACCTCGACGGCGACGGCGACAACGACATCGTCGCGGCGTCCCGGTCCACCGGCGAGCTCGTCTGGTACGACAATGCGGACGCCTCGGGCAACTTCGCCGCCCGCCAGACCATCGCCACCGGATTTACGGACGTCAACCTCGTCCGGGCGGCGGACTTCGACGGTGACGGTGATTTTGACGTCTACGCCACGGGCCCGGCGGGCGATCGCGTCGCGTGGTGGGAGAACGGCGGTGACGGCCAGACTTGGACCGCTCGAACATTCGACGGCGACCTCGACGGTGCGACCTGGGCCCACGCCGCCGACATCGACGGCGACGGTCGGCTCGATGTGGCCGCCGTCGGCCTCGACGGCGGCGTGAGCTGGTGGCGCAACCGCGGCGGCGAGCTCGCTCTGCCGACGGCGGACGTGACGCCGGCCCTCGTGACCGACGGCGCCGCCGTCGCGGTGCTGCGAATTGACGCGACCCACCGCGGCCGGGCCGGCGACTCGCCGATCGAGTTGGCGACGGTGGAAGTCTTGCTCGAGAGCGCGCCGGGCACGCCGGCGACCGACGGGGAAGCGGGGGCCCTGCTTTCTCGACTCTCCGTCCACGCGGATGACGGTTCAGGGGCCTACGAGGCCGGCAATGATGCTGAGATCGCGGGCACCTCGGCCTTTGCGCTCCAGGACGGCGTCGTGTCCCTCGGGGTCGCCGACGGCTTGGCCGCGGCCCAGATCACCGCGGCCTCCAGCCGCAGCTATTTCGTCGTCCTGACGCTCACGCCGACGGCGTCGACGGCGATGCTTCCGGACTTTCGCGTCACCCACGTGACGGAAGCCTCGAGCACCGGCGAAGACGCCGCGAATGATCTGGCGGTCGAGCTCGAGTTCACCTCGAACGTGTCGTCATCAATGCTGACCTTCAACACCGCGCCGACGGCCGTCAATGACGCGGTGCTGCTCTTTGAAGACCAAACGGCCGGCGCCAACGTGCTCGACGGCACGGCGGGCGGCCAGGACACCGACAACGAAGGCGGCCAGCTCACGGCGACGCTCGTGACGCCGCCGTCGAGCGGCGTGCTCGTCGGCGGTTTGGCGTCGGACGGCACCTTTCAATACGCCCCGGCGCTCGACTTCAACGGCGTCGATTCCTTCACCTACCGGGCGAGTGACGGCTTGGCCACTAGCCAGGTTGCGACGGTGACTCTGACGGTCACCGCGGTGAACGACCCGCCGTTCTTCGCGCTGTCCCCGTCGCACTCGGCCGCAGAGGACGCGGGCCCGCAGTCCGTCGCCGGCTTTGCGTCGGCCATCGCGCCGGGGCCGGCCGATGAGTCGGGGCAGGGGGTGAGCTTCTCGGTGGTGTCGAATTCGAATCCGGGGCTCTTCGCCGCGGCGCCGGCCCTCTCGTCCGATGGCACCTTGACCTACGAAGCCGCCGCCGACGCCGTCGGCGTCGCCACCGTCGAGGTTCGACTGGGCGACGACGGCGGCACGGCCAATGGCGGCGTCGATCAGAGCGCGCCGCAGAGCGTTGACATCACCGTGTCGGCGGTTAACGACGCTCCGTCTTTCTCCCTGCCGTCGTCGCAAGCCCAGGCCTTGGAGGACGCCGGACCCCAGACGATGGTGGGCTTCGCCGCCGATATTTCCGCCGGGCCGGCCGATGAGGCCGGTCAGGTCGTGACCTTTTCGGTCCTCAGCAATGACAACCCGGGCCTCTTCGCCGTCTCGCCGGCCCTCTCCGCGGACGGCACCTTGACCTTCGAAGCGGCGGCGGACGCGAATGGCACGGCCAACCTCACGGTGGAACTCGCCGACGACGGCGGCGATGCCGACGGCGGATCCGACGTCAGCGCGCCGCAGGCGGTGGCGATCATCGTCGCTCCGGTGAACGACGGCCCGTCGTTCACAGTCGGCGCCGGTCCGTCCGTATCCGAAGACGCGGTGGCGCAATCGCTGCCGGGATTTGCCGGGGGCATCAGCCCCGGCCCGGCGGACGAGGCCGGCCAGGTGTTGAATTTCTTAGTGAGTGTCGACTCCAATCCGTCGCTCTTCGCGGCGGCGCCGAGCGTGGCGGCCGACGGCACCCTCACGTTCACCGCGGCGGCGGACGCCGTGGGCTCATCGACGGTTTCGGTGTCCCTGATGGACGACGGAGGCACCCTCGACGGCGGTGTGGATACCAGCGTGGCACAGACCTTCGACATCACGGTGACCGCGATCAACGATCCGCCGACGTTCGCGATCGAGGCCCTCAGCAGCTCACAGGAGGACGCCGGGGCGCAGCAGGTCGCCAATTTTGCGTCGGCGATCAGCCCAGGGCCGGACGACGAAGCGGGGCAGGCGGTCTCTTTCCTCATCGATACCGTCACCGAGCCGGGCCTCTTCGCCTCCGGTCCGTCGCTCGCCGCGGACGGCACGCTCACCTATACCGCCGCGGCGGATGCCAACGGCGTTGCGACGGTGACCGTACGGCTGATGGACGACGGCGGTGTCGACGGCGGCGGTTCCGACCAGAGCCCGCCGCAGGACTTCGATATCGAGGTCCTGGCCGTCAACGACGCGCCGGCGTTCTCGGTGCAGGCGCAAACGGCGATCAGCGCCGATTCGGCGCCCCAGACCGTTTCGGCTTTCGCCACGGGAATCAGCGCCGGGCCGGCGGATGAAGCGGGGCAGGGCCTTAGCTTTGAGGTCGTGTCCGTGTCGGCGCCGGAGCTCTTTGACCAAGCGCCGACGGTCGATAGCCTCGGCGACTTGAGCTTTGCCTTAGTGCCGGGACTGAGCGATGTCTCGGTGGAGATTTCCCTGCGGCTCCAGGACGACGGCGGCACGGCCCTCGGCGGTGAGGACACGAGCGCGACCCAGATGTCGGTCTTGGTGGTACCCGATGTCGTGAGCCCGCAGGTCACTGAGGTCAACGCCGAGCCCGGCGGAATTCTCGAAGCGTGCTCGGAATTCCGGCAAGCTTTCAGCCGGATCTCGGTCACGTTTAGCGAGGCGATGTCGGTCGACGGGGCGGACGCCGCCACGCTGCCGGCGAACTACCAGCTCATCGCAAGCGGCCCGGATCGGGATATCGACACCGTGGCGTGCGATGCGCTCCAAGGCGACGACGTCAGGATACTGGCCGACGGGGTGACGCCGGCGGAAGTCCGCGACGGCGTCGGAGGCGGCGCGGTGCAATCGGTCGCCGTGGACTGGCCGCTGGCCCTCGGCGATGGCCTCTACAAGCTGCTGGTGTGTGACGCCGTTGCGGACACGTCGGGCAATCGCCTGGACTCGACCTTCGATGTGGCGTTCCGCGTCAGCTCGGAGAACCTGTTCGTGAACGGCCAATTCGATTGCGACCTGGAGCCGTGGGTGTCGGTCAGCGACGTCTTGGGTGGATTCGGCGTCGGCGAACCCGAATTCGCCTACAGCCCGGAAGACGCCGATGACTCGGCGCTGTCGGGCTCGCTCTCCGTGACCGCCATGGATAGCAGCCGATTCGCCGTCGCCCAGTGCCTCGACCTCCCGAGCTCGAGCTATGACCTGTCGGCCCGGGTCCGGGTCGAAGGGCTGTCCGGCGTCGAGGTCGCGGCGGAGCTCCGGTGCGAGCGATTCCAAGGCGCGGAGTGCGCCGGAGCGAGCGTCGGTGAAAGCGTCGGCCAATTCACCCTGACGCCGACCGACGGCGATTGGCAGCTCTTGGAGTTTGCGGCCCCTGGCGGGGAATCGGCGATTTGCGGCCTCGATCTCGAGCTGACGGCCGGCGCTTCTTTTGAGGCCTTCGTCGACCAGCTCGAGGCCTCGACGCGCCTCTTCGTCGACGGCTTTGAGACGGGAGACACCGGCGCCTGGACGAATACCGTGCCTGAGCAGCTCGGGGGCCCGGCCCGAAGACGGCGGCGGGCGGTCGCTATAATCGCAGCCGCCATGCCGCCGTCAGAAATCGATTTCACGGGCCTCTTGGCCGCCTGGACCCGCGGCGACCAAGGGGCCCTTGAACAGCTCACAGAGATCGCCTACGCCGAGCTCCGCAGCCTGGCGGTGGCCCGTCTGCGGCGCGAGCGCGGGGACTCCGTGCTCCAGCCGACCGAGCTGGTGAACGAGATGTTCCTGCGGTTGCTCTCCTCGGACGTGTCCTGGAGCGACCGCTCGCACTTTTACCGACTGGCGGCGAGAACCATGCGCAGAGTCTTGGTCGACCAGGCCCGCGCCCGCGGGCGTCAGAAGCGGGGAAGTGATCCGCTTCGCATCACCCTCGAAGACTGGCACCGTGGCGACGCGGAGCCGATCGACGCGGTCGATCTCTTGGCCCTGGACCAGGCGCTCCGCGCCCTCGAAGAGCTCGATCCGGAGCAAGCCAATATCTTGGAGCTTTATTTCTTCAGCGGCCTGACGCTGGACGAGATCACCCAGACCGTGGGCCGGCCGCGGTCGAGCGTGCACCGCCTGGTGCGCTCCGGACAGGCGTGGCTTTACCGGCGACTGCGTCCGGATGACGTCGGGACGGGGCCATGAGCGAGCGCGAGCGCTGGCTGGCGGTCCGCTCGCTTTTCGACCGGGCGTCTGAGATGGCGCCGTCGGAGCGGGGGGCCTTCCTCGACGGAGCCTGCGACGACGCGGAATTGCGGGCCGAGGTTGAGACGCTGCTCCGCGCCGACGACGCGGCCGGAGAAGGGCTGCGTCCGCGGGTCGCGGCCGCGGCCGACGCGCTGGTCGAAGCCAGCGCCGTGCCCGGGCAGCGCCTGGGGCCCTACCGTCTCGAGGGTGAGCTCGGCCGCGGCGGCATGGGCGTGGTCTACGCCGCCGTCCGCGACGACGGGGAATACGAGCAGCGGGTGGCGATCAAGGTCATGTCTCGCTTCGTGGCCAGCGAGTCGGCCCAGCGTTTTCGAACGGAGCGACAGATCCTCGCCGATTTGGAGCACCCCGCGATCGCGCGCCTGCTCGACGGCGGAAAGACCGTGGACGGCGCCCCGTACCTGGTCATGGAGCGCATTGACGGGGAGCCGATCGACGAGTTCTGCCGCCGGCGGAAGAGCGACCTGGAGTCGAGGCTCCGGCTGATGCTCAGGGTCTGCCGGGCGGTGTCCCACGCCCACTCGCGGCTGGTGGTTCACCGCGACCTGAAGCCCGGCAATATCCTGATCACCGAGGACGGCGGGCCGAAGCTTCTCGACTTCGGCATCGCCAAGATCCTGGAAGGGGAGCGAGCCTCCTCGGCGACGAGGACCGGCTCACTGCCCCTCACCCCGCGCTATGCGAGCCCCGAGCAGATCGCCGCGGCGCCGATCACCGTCGCTACGGATGTCTACAGCCTCGGCATCGTGCTCTATGAGCTGCTCTCCGGCGTCTCGCCGTACGGCGAGGCGAGCCGCAGCTCTCCGGCGGGACTGGCCCGCGCGATCGCCGAGGTCGACCCGCCGCGGCTGAGCGACGCCGCCCGCCGTGCGAGCGCTCCGCCGGTGCCCCCACGTCGGCTCGAGGGGGAGCTCGACGCCATCGTCTCGACCGCCCTGCGCAAGGAGCCGGGCCGTCGATATGACTCTGTCGACCGGTTGGCGAGTGACTTGGAGCGCTATCTGACCGGCCTGCCGGTGACCGCCGTCCCGGACCGTTTCAGCTACCGGGCCGGCAAGTGGCTCCGCCGTCACATCGTGCCGTCGGTGCTCGGCGCCTTGGTGGTGCTGGCCCTGGTCGGCGGCTTCATCGCCCGCACCACCGAAGCGAAGCGGGCTGAGCAAGAGCGGGACCGGGCCAACGCCGAGGCCGCCGTCGCCGAGGAGGTCGCTCGATTCGTGGAGGGGATTTTCGACTCGGCGGCGCCTGTCGACTCGAGTCGCGGTGAGGTCACGGCGCGGGCGCTGCTCGACGCGGCGAGCCAACGGACCGAAGCGCTCGACGACCAACCCCTGGTGCAGGCGCAGGTTCTGCGGATCATGGGGCGCTCCTATAAAGAGCTCGCCGTCTTCGACGAAGCGGAGCGGCTGCTGCGGCAGTCCCTGGAGTCGCTGGGCCAAGCCAGTGCGGCGACGTCGAAGCACTACCTCATGGTCCACATCTCGCTGGGCAACCTGCTCAAGGAGATCCAGCGGCCGGAGGAGGCGGAGGAGCAGTTCAGGGCGGCCCTTGCGCGGATTCCCGAGACCGAGTTTGAGAACGGCAGGGAGCACATCAAAGTGCTCCACCAGCTCGGCCTGATGCTGAGTCACCAAGGCCAGCTCGAGGCGGCGGAGGAGAAACTCGTGGAGGCGGTCGCCATGGCCGACGCCCAGCCGGAGCCCGACCTGCCGTCGCAACTCACTATCAGCTTCATCCTCGGCAGCCTCTACGCCGACCAGGGCGACCTCGAGAAATCCCACGAGGTGACCAAGGAGGGGCTTCGTATCGCCCGCGAAATCGCCGGACCCCATCACCAGGCCACGGTGGTGGGGCTGGTGAACTCGGGCCAGGGGCTTATCGAGCTCGGGCGCCCGGATGAGGCCGAACCCTATGTGCTCGAAGCGCTCGAGAACGCCGCGGTCTTCTTGCCGGAGGTCCATCCGCTGGTCGCCGCGGGTGAGCGGAACCTCGGGGCCCTGCGAGCTCGGCAGGGTCGACTCGAAGAGGCAGAGGCGGCCCTCGATACGGCGCTCGCCAACCACATCAAGCTCTACGGCGAAGAGCAGTTCCTCACCCAGCTCGTGCAAAGCAACCGCGCGCTCGTGCGCTTGCGCCAGGGGAGGCTCGATGAGGCGGATGCGCTTTTTACCAAGGCCCTGGCGGCGATCGAGCCGGACTTCGGCCCTGAGCACCACGTGGTCGGGGAGATCCTCCATTTCCAAGGCGAGCTGCGCCGTCGACAGGGACGATTCGACGAATCCCGGGCGCTGCTGCGGCGCGCGCTCGAGATCCGGACGCTGGTCTTCGGCGCCGACTCCGAGCTAGCCCGCGAGACGTCCGGTGAGCTCGACGCGCTGGTCGGCGAGTCGAGCGGAGCTTAGAAGCACACTCGACCCGGCTTATTCCGGGGTGCCATCCAGGTCGGCGAGGGCCCGCGGCCGGTACTTTTCGATCAGCGCCCACAGAATGCCGGCGGTCTCCGCGTCGACGCGGCCGTCGACGCGGGACTGGCGGAAATGTGATTGGAAGGCGTAGACGACATAGGCCAGGATGTCGTCTTCCGTGAGGGACGCCCTCGGCTGCGCGTCGACGGTGTAGCCGTAGGCACCAAAGGCCCGTCGAAGCGCGTCTCGCGACGGCATCTCGTCTGCGAAGCGGCGTCGGTAACGCTCGGCGACGGCGCCGTCGTACCAGGCGCCGATGCCGCGGTCGTGGAGTTCTTTCCACGGGAAAAGCGGGCCCGGATCAAAGCGTCTGGTGGGCGCAATATCGCTATGGGCCACCACGTCCACCGGGTCGATCTCGGGATGGCGCTTCAAGATATCCAGTATGAGGTCGATCGTGAGCTCGATCTGGCGATCGGAGAAGGGCAGCAGGTCGCAGCGCTGGAGATCGAGGGTCTGGCGCTCGGCGTCCGGCTCGAGGCTTCGGCAGGTCGACAGGTTGACCAGCTCGATGCCGAGGGAAGAGTCGTTGAGCGACTGCTTGCGGCCCCACGTACTGCGCCCGGCGTGCCAGGCTCGACGCGCCTCGGGGACCAGGCGATAGATCTTTAGCTCACGGTCTGGGTAGGTCGCATCGTCGGGCTCCGGGATCAAGTAGTGGGTGCTCACCGGGCGATCCGTACGCTCGGTGAGCAGTTCCATGGAGGTCCCAAACGGCACCGTCGTGAAGTGGATCACCAGGTATTGGATCCGGCTATTCTGGTTCGCAGACGGGACGTCGACCATCGGCAGCGAAGTGCAGCCGGCGAGCAATAGGGACGCTGTGGTGGCTGCGGCTGCGGCCAGGGCCCGGCGGGGAATTCGAGTCACGACACCTCCGAAGAAGGGGCCGCCGGAGGGCGCGGCCCGTGGGATACCGATCTTCTCAGATCAGAGGGCGCTCTTCGTGTCGAAGGCCGGTCGCTTGTAGCGACTTTCCGCGGGTCTGCTTTTCAACTAATATATTTACATGTCCAAATATTTAGTGTCCCTCCCGCGTCCAGGAGCTCTCGTCGCTCTAACGGTCCTCATGTCGACGGTGCCGACGGCTCGGGCCTCCGACAATCCGTACCAAGGGCCGGCGCTCCGCGTGGACTACAGCGGTCCCGTGGAGGTGGCGAATAGCCAAGTCCGCTACACGGGAGAAGATCGCTTGACCTTCTTCACGGCGAACTACCTGAAGGACAACCTTCCGGAGCTCCTCCCGCTGCGGCCAGCTATCGACGGTTGGGCCTCCCGCCACGGCGTCCACCCCCGGGTCCTGAGCCACGTCGTGGCGGACTATTTCGCCGGACGCGTGCCGCGCGGCGAGCGGCTCGAGTTCGACGAGGTCGCACGACTCGCCGCCGCGATCGACTCGGTGATGGAGGAAGAAGGGGATCATCCGCTGGCGGCGACGCGGGCGATTCGCGCGACTTCTGAGGCCCTCGGTTTTTCGCTCCGAATCCCGGCGGAGCTGGCCCAGCCGCGGATCGGCGTCTCGAGGCTCGGCGGCAACCCGACTCTTTTTGGCTACTTCCAGCCGCCGTGGGAGATCGGCGAGACGTGGGCCGGCGGAGGCGCCCACGGCAATACGGGATCGGGTTTGCAAAACGCCCTCGACTTCATCGGCGGCGGCGCCGGCTGGGGGGACGACACCTCGCAGTGGTGGGTCGCGTCGATGCAGAGCGGGACCGTGCGCGTGTGGTCGACGTGCGGCATGGCGATCATCCACGAGAACGGCTGGGTCACCGACTATTACCATCTCGACAACATTCAGGTCAGCGACATGCAGCCGATCGATCGCGATGTACGCCTCTCCAACTACGCGGACAACCTGGACCAGGCCACGTGCACCGGCGGCAGCTCCACGGGCCCCCACGTGCATATGTCGGTGACGTGGAACGGAGATCGCGTCCTGGTCGATGAGAGCCAGATCGACTTTTCGGCCTTTTCCCACCACGTCGGAGTCGGCCAGTACGACTCGAATTGCAATACGTCGTGGTACACGCACTTCACGGTCGGCCAGGTGTGTCCGTTCTTCCGCCAGCTGCTGAATGACGCCCCGACCCCGACCAGCGTCATTTTCCGAGACGGGTTTGAGTCCGGCGATACCGACGGCTGGAATGCGCTGGTGAACTAACGGGCTGAACCGGCGCCTAGGCTTTGGGACAGAGAGCTTCCCGGGGCGGAATCGGCGCGACGCCGGGTGTCGACGGTGGGGCCCGGTCCGGGGGCCACCACCGGCAGGCCCGGTCCGCGAGCGTGTCGGGGTGCCAAGGCCAGACGCGGAGCACGCGCGGCGTGCTGCGATCGATCGACGCGATGAGAGCGTCATCCGGGCTGAATCGGACCTTGAGCACGGGGTTCGGCGTCGGCAGGTCGGCGACGGGGCTCCAGCCGTCGACCCTCCAGACGAGAATGCCGCGGAGGTAGGCGACGGCGAGGTATTGGCCGTCCCCGGAGAAGTCAAAGTCCACGGGGCGCGGGACGTCGAGGGCGCGGGGCTTCCAGCCCCTGGAGCGGCTCGCCACCATCAGTCGGCCGTCGCCGAGGCGGTCACTTTCCCGGAAAGAGGCGGCGAGTGCTGTGGCTTGACCATCGAGGCTCGTGGCTGCGATCTCAAGCCCTTCATCGACCGGAACACGACGGCAGAAGCGCGCGTCCGTTGTGGCGCAGGCGCCGCCCTCGACGACGGAGCTCGACGCCTCGGCCCCGATTCTGAGCGTACAGACGCAGAGGTCGTCCCCGGCGCCGGAGAGCCATGATTTGCCGGCGACCTCGAGGATCCCGGAGCCGGCGAAAGGGGCCATATGGACCGGTCCGCCCGTCGGCGATAGGAGGTGAAGACGCCCTTCCGCCGTTCCGATGCCGATCAGCTGGCGACCCACCCGGATCGTCTCAATCTCCGCCGGGGACTCAAAGAAGTTCTCCGGCGACCCGCCGTTGAACCTGAACAGGTGCCGGGGTCCGACTTTCGCCATAGATCCGCCCAGTGGATGGAGGTGCACGGCGTCCGAGGACGGGGCTCCAGCCTCGAGCTCAAACCCCCTCGGCTCCCGCTGGCCGTCCCCGTCAAAACGCAGGAGGGCCCAGCCGCGGTCGCCGACTTGCATGAAGGCGGCGGGGTCTTGACCCGGCTCCGGCGACTCGAGCAGGCGAGTGGGTCGATCGAGGGGCCAGGGTTCGATGGCCTCGCGGGTCTCCGTGAGGTCGATCTGGAGAAGCACTTCGTCGTCCCCAGCCGCTCCGTCGTCTCCGACGTCTCCGACGCCGATCGCGAGTAGGAAGGATCCGTCGGCTCCAAAGGCGAAGTCCTTGATGCCCAGCATTTGGAAAAGCTCGGGCCCCTGGTCGAGGCGCCAGGACCGAAGCCGGCCTTCGGCGGTCACCGCCGCGAGCTCGCGTCCATCGGGGGAGAACGCGGTCGCCATCGGCGCCTCGTCCGCAATCGCGAGGGCATCCAAAGCGCCGGTCAAAGCGTCGTGGCTGCGGATGGAGGCGTCCGGCCTCACCAAAGCGATGCGCTGGCCGTCCGGGGAAAGACTCAGCCCCGGTCGCACGGCGTCCCCCTGCTGTCGGGCAAGAAGCCGGCCGCGGCGGTCTTC
The DNA here is from genome assembly GCA_038747035.1 of Acidobacteriota bacterium. Lineage (GTDB taxonomy): Bacteria > Acidobacteriota > Thermoanaerobaculia > Multivoradales > J023 > JAUIJL01. The sequence continues at coordinate 25,961 of JBCDKB010000025.1, forward strand.
GATCAGTGAACCCAGCGGTGCTAGTGGCGGCACGGAACCGGTGGGTCGGCAGGTCGTGGCGTCGAATCGAGTCCAGCCGCCGAGGGCGTCGAGGACCACGGCTTCCCGCGTCGTCGAATGGACGCCCAGCCCGTGGATGTTGACGGGGTTCTGGAAGTCTTGTCGGGCCGTATGGGTCGGTGAGCTCTCGCCTGGAAATCCGTGGCATCGAACGCCGCCGGTGATCGAGACCGACACCAGGGTCTCCGGATCCCCGGCGAAGGCCAGGCCCATGACGACGGTATCGGCGGGCAGGGACGAGGCCGCGAAAGGAATCCAGCCGTCGGCGGACGCTTCCTGCAGTCGGAAAGCCAGCAGGTGCCCCCAGCCGCTGGCGGTGACCAAGGTCCTTTCGTCCCGGTCGATCGCGAAGTAGTAGGGGACCTGCGGCAGATCAGGCGCCGGAGGGGTCGTGGCGATCACTTCGAAGCGCGGCTCCGGGCCTCCGGTCACCTCGATGAGGTGGACCGATCCGTTCGCCAGGGTCGCTAGCTGGCTTCGTCCGCGGAGGAAGACCGTCCCGTTGATGGAGTCACCGAGTTTCAATGACGCCGCCGCCTCGGAAGATCTTGTGCCGTAGAGATAGAGCGTGCCTTCCGCGTCTCCGATAACCAGGCGGCCGTCGTCGAGCCAGAGTACGTCACTCGCCGAATAGCCGTCCCCCCGGACGATGTAGCTCGGCCCGGGTTGCGCTAGGACCCGCAGGGACTCGGCCACCGAACGGTAAGCCTCCGCCGACGGCCGATCGCGGAGCGCGGCGACGCCGTAGCTCAAGGCGTCAGCGCGCCGGTCCGGGTCGAGGGACGACCCGACGTTGGCGAGGGCGTTCCACAGGCCGACCCGCGCCTCGGCGCGGCTCTCGAACCAGTTTCGACCCAGAAATCCGGCGAAGGCGAGCAGGAGGAGCACGACCAATCCCAGGCCAGCCCGACGCCAGGCTTCCCGGCGCCGGGCGCGCTCGACCCGGAGGCGCCAACCCGGGATCAGGGCGCTCGCCGGCAGGTCCGGGCCGACCAGGCTCGCCGCCAGGCGCAGCCGCTCTTCTTCAAAAGGACGGCTGGACTGTCCCGGCGGCAGCGGCCCCCGCGCCTCGCGGAAGTCGAACCAAAGGTCCTCGTTGAGCTTGGCTTCCACCGCCGGCTGGGGCAGCCAGGAGAGCGGATCCTCGAGCGACCGGTCGCCGTGGGTGAGGGCGAGGTGTACGGTCTCCGGGCCGCGATTTTCGATCCACCAGGCGAGCTCCTTCGACAGCCACTTGTGCTCGCGCACTTTGGGCCCGACGAAGACGATGAGCTGGGCGCTCTTCGCCAGGTAGCCGGAGAGAAGCTCAAAGATCGGGTCGTCGACGTCCTCCGCCCGCGCCCCCCGCCGGCGCGGCTTGACGAAGTCGCTGCCGTCGACGCAGATCTGCAGCTCTTTGCGGTGCTCCTCCGGGATGAGGGGATCCCGGTGGAGGCCTTCCAGGTAGGCCTCGGTGTCCCGGGCGAGGTCGCGGTCGGGGTCGCTGCCGTAGCTCAGGAACGCGTCGTAAAGCGGCGGGTCTGCGGCGGTCACGGACCCGCGGGGGCGTCGGCGCCGCGGCGACGGCGGTGGCGTCGCGGCCTCTCGAGGACCTTGACCCGGTCCGCCCTGGCGTCGCCCTCCGCGGCGCGCTGGATCCCGCCCAACATGCCCGTGAAAACAACGCCGTGGAGCGGCAAGACCGCGAGCCAATACGCCAGGCCCATGAGGCCCCGGGGCCGGAATCGTGCGGTCTGGACCAAGCGCGTCTGACCGTCCTCGGCTTCGAGGTCGAACGCCAGCAGCGCCTGGCCGGGGAGCTTCATCTCCGCCCGGAGCGAGAGGTGGCTGTCCTGGCGAATATCGGTGACGCGCCAGAAATCCAGGGCGTCGCCGTAACCGAGGCGCTCCGGGTCCCGGCGACCTCGGCGGAGGCCGGGGCCGCCGACCATCTGGTCCATAAATCCCCTGAGGCGCCAGAGATAGTCGGCGGCGTACCAGCCGTTGCCGCCGCCGATTCTGCAAACCGCCCAAACAACCCGTGCCGGATCGGCGTGGATGAGCCGGTCTCGGCGGTCCACGAAAGTGGTGCCGCCGGCCCAGTTGGGATCTCCCGGCATGGCTCCGGCGTCGCTCCAGGAGGTTTCGACGTCACTATTCTCGATCTTGCCGAGGGCCCGCTGGATGGCTTCCCGGATGCCCATGAGCGGAATCGGCACCAGATCCTCGATATCCCGGCTTCTCATGACCACCCGATTTCTCAGACCCTCGGCGAGCGGCCGCGCGATCTCCTTGGAGAGCGGCGTCACGAAGTGGATCCAGCGCGCGCTGAGACCGGGGGTCAAGATGGGAATGGGCAGAATGAGCCGACGCGGAAGGCCGCGTTCGGCCGCCATGATGTGCATCATCTCGTGGTAAGTCACCACGTCGCTGCCGCCGATGTCTAGGGTCCGACCGGCGGTGCGGGGTTCGCGCAGGCAGCCGACGAGATAGTCCACGACGTTGCGGATCGAGATGGGTTGGCACTCCGTCTTCACCCACTTCGGGGTCACCATGGCGGGGAGTCGCTCCACCAGATAGCGAAGGATTTCGAAGGACGCGGATCCCGATCCGATGATCATGGCGGCCCGCAGGACCGTGACGGCGACGCCGGTCGAGGCCAGCGCGGCCTCGACTTCGCGCCTCGAGGCGAGGTGTTCAGAAAGGTTCTCGCCGGTCTCACCGAGGCCGCCGAGGTACAGGATCCGCGAGACGCCGGCCCGCTTGGCGGCGCGCGCAAAACCTTCCGCCAAACGCCGGTCGCTGGCGGCGTACTCCGGTCCGGCGGCGACCATGGAGTGGACGAGATAGTAGGCGGCGTCGCAGCCGGCGAGGGCTTCGGCGACTTGGTCGATCTCAGCGACGTCACCTCGGACGATCTCAACCCCGGGGTGGCGGGACCAGCTGCGGGCGGCGAGCTTCCTCGGCGACCTGGCGAGGCACCGAACCGAGTATCCGGCTTCGAGCAAGCGCGGGACCAGGCGCCCGCCGACGTAGCCCGTGGCCCCGGTGACGAAGATCGGTGTGGACGATACGGGCGTCGGAGCCGAATCGGCGGAAGGGGACGTCGCGGCCGGCGAAGGTTCCATAGCAGAGCCTTCGTGTCGAGGAGACCGCGGATTCAGGCCCCGCTGATGGACTTGGGAAATCCAGCTCGGGCCTGATCACTCCGCCCTAGCGTGCCGGCGCCGGTACGTGCAGGTGTTGCTCGAACCAGCGGGTGATCGCGACGTCGGAAGTGATCCGGTTCGCCGTCTTGCGGAAGCCATGCCCTTCGTCGGGGAAGAGCACGTACTCGACCGGCACGCCCCGCTTCTTGAGGGTTTCAACGACCTGCTCGGCTTCGACCACCGGCACGTTGGTGTCGTTGGCGCCGTGCAGCACGAGCGTCGGATCTTCAACCTGGTCGAGGCGGTGAATCGGCGACAGCTCGCGGAGCAGGTCCGCCTGGGTCGCCGGGTCTCCGTACTCGAGGGTCGAGATCGCCGCCATCCACGGCTCGGTCTCGGCGAAGAACGTTTCGAAGTTCACCACGCCGAAGAGATTGGCGCCGGCGGCGAAGAGGTGCGGGTACCAGGCGAGCCCGGCCATGGTCATATAGCCGCCGTAGGAGCCGCCCATGATGCCGAGGCGTTCCGGGTCCGCGGCGCCCGTGGCGACCAGCGCTTCGACCGTGGACTCGATATCGCGGATGCCGTCGAAACGCAGCGCGCCGTTGTCGAGGTTGACGAAGCGTTTGCCGAATCCCGAGGAACCGCGCACGTTGGGGTCGAAAACGCCGATGCCGCGCGACAGCAGCGCCTGGAAGACGGCGCGGAAACGGGGGCGGGACTGCCCTTCGGGGCCGCCGTGGAAGCTGATGACGAATGGCGCTTTGCCCTCGACGTGCGGCGGGCGGTAGAGCCAGCCGGAGAGCTCGAGCCCGTCGTGGGCGGCGAAAGTGAGCAGCTCGGGTTCGACGAGCTTCCCGAGATCGACGCCGGCGTGGGGGCTCCGCGTCACTTGACGGGGCGACCCGGTGGGACCGTCCGGGCCGATATCTAGCACCCAGATATCGCTGGGGCGGGTCGAGCCGCCGAGCGTCATCGCCAGGCGGCGTCCGTCGGGGGCGTAGGTGAGCTGGCTGGCGATTTCTGAAGGCACGTCGATGGCGACGCGGTTCGACGGTCTGCCTTCTGCGTCGAGGCGAACCCACTCCAGCTCGCTGCGTCCGGCGACGTTCCACACCAAGACGGCGGAGTCGCCGGCGGGGGCGATCTCGAAACCCTCGAGGCCGGCGTCCTCGCGGCCGAGCAGCACCTCGACCGGTCCGGCCTCGCCGTCGGTGACGGTGGCCCGGGCGAAGGCGACCTGGTCGCGGTCGAGATTGGAACCGAAATAGACCCGTGTGCCGACGAGCGTGCCGCCGACGAACGCCGCCGGCCCCTCGTGGGGCGTGAGCAGGGTTTCTTTCCCGGCGCCCAGGTCCATCAGAAAGAGATTGGCGTCGCTACGGCTCTCCAAGCGATAGATCACCGCCAGGCCGCCGTCGGGATCAAAGTCTTGGACGGTGCCGATCCCAGGATTTTCGGCGAGCAGCTGGAGCCCGTCGGACCCGGTCTGGAATGCGTAGGCGTCCAGGTGGGCCGGGCTCCGTCGACTGGAGGAGAAAAGCACGTGGCTGCCGTCGTCGGTCCAGCCCGCGAGCCAGTTGTTGGTGCGGCCGCCGTCGGTGATGCGACGGACGTCGGTGCCGTCGGCGGAGGTGAGAAAGATCTGCTGATTCAGGCCGCCGCCGGGGGCCACCGAGTAGGCCAGCACGTCCGCGGTCGGTGACCACGCGACGGCGCCGACTTGGTCGTCGAGCGCCGTGGTCGGCGCGGGCCAACCGCCGTCGACATCCACCGTCCAGACCTGGGGCGACCCGGAGAGGTCGGAAATAAACGCCAGGCGCTGGCCGTCCGGCGAGAAGCTCGGCGACGAGCAGGAGCCGATCCGCGACAGCTTCTTCACGACCGCGTCGAGCGGCGGCGGGTCCTGGGCGGAAAGGGCTGGCGCCGCGGTGAGCAGCGCGACCGCAAGGCCCGCGGCGAGCGTCCGGCGGTCGAAGATAGGGGGATTCAAGCGGGGGAGGCTCGGCATCGGGTTTCTCTCCTGGCTCTCGGGATCTGGCGATGGAGTGTGATCTTTCCGGGCGACAGGCCCCTCCGCAGGAAGGCGCGGAGGGGCACGTGGGCGAACGAGAAGCGACCCTCTGGCGGTGCGGGCTACTCGCCTTGACCGGCGGAGAACCCGGGCTGGCCGCCGAAGGTGTAGAGGTTCTCGGTCTTGATGACGTCGAGTCCGGCCTCGGTCAGCCGGGCGAGGAGGTCGACGACCTGCTTGGGTTCGGCGGCCTCGGAGCGGAATCGGCAGCGCCAGTGGTCCGTCCAGAAGGTTTCCGGCATGCCGTCGGGGTAGACCTTGACGCCGCGGTTGGTGATCATCGACAGCTTGAAATCGGACGCCGCCAGCTGCTCGAGCTTGGGGCCGAGCACGTTGGGGTCGCGGTCGTCGCCGTCCCAGTAAAGGAAGACGTCGACGCCGACCAGCTGGCGCTCGTGCCGGATCGTGTGGGCCAGGTCGATATCGATGCCCTGCCCGGTGTAGAGCACCGGCCGCAGCTGGCGGGGCTCCTGGCCGATACGGTCGATGATCGCCTGGGTGAAAGCCTTGAGGCCGACTTCCTTGCGGCTGAGGCCCTCGCGGTAGATATCCGCCGTATGGATACCGTCCTCAAGGCAGCGCAGCCACGCGTTCTTGATCCGCGTGGCGACTTCCGCCTGGCCGAGATGGACCAGCATCTGGGTAGCGGCGACCAGCAGGCCCGATGGATTAGCGACGTCTTTGCCGGCAATATCGGGGGCGGAGCCGTGCACGGCTTCGAACATGGCGGCGTGGTGGCCGATATTGGCCGATCCCGCGAGGCCGACGGAACCGGCGATCTGGGCCGCGATGTCGGAAAGGATGTCGCCGTAGAGATTCAGCGACACGATCACGTCAAAACGCTCCGGTTGCGCCGCAAGCCGGGCAGCCCCGATGTCGATGATCTGATGTTCGCTTTCGATATCCGAGTATTCCGCCGCAACCTGCTCGAACGTTCGGTGGAAGAGACCGTCGGTCAACTTCATGATGTTGTCCTTGGTCATGCAGGTCACTTTGCGACGCCCGTACGCTCTTGCGTATTCAAAGGCGTAGCGAACGATGCGCTCGGTGCCGGGCCGCGTGATCAGCTTCAGCACCTGGGTGACCTCCGGCGTCTGTTGATGCTCGATACCGGCGTACAGGTCTTCTTCGTTTTCGCGAATGATGACCAAATTCATCCCGGGATGAGACGAGGCCACGAACGGGGCGTACGACTTGGTGGGTCGGATGTTTGCGTAGAGATTTAGGGTCTTACGCAGGGTCACGTTGAGGCTTTTGTATCCCCCTCCCAGCGGGGTGGTGATCGGTGCTTTGAGCAAGACTTTATTTCGCCGGATCACATCCCAGCTTGCTGGCGCGATACCGGAAGTTTCACCCTCGAGAAAACAGCGCTCGCCCACCTCGATAAAGTCGTAGGAGAGCGGGGCCCCAGCGGCTTCGAGAATGCGCAGCGTCGCGTCCATGATTTCAGGCCCGATTCCATCCCCTCGAGCAACCGTGATCGTTGTCTGGCTCATGTGCGGCGTTCCCTTCTATGACGCAGGTCTCAGTTGAGCGCTGAAGTGCTCCCTCCCCGCCGGGGGGTAGCTTTCTCAATTTGGGGGGTGGGGGCAAGAACCCTTCAACACCCCCGGGAGCGTTGCAGGACCCGATCGACGGCTTTGTATCTTCGAGAAGCTACCTCCGATGCGCGACACTTGACGTAGTCGGCCTACAGAGCGCTTGGAGTGAACCATGTCACGGGATTTGGCCGGTACACGTTTGGCTGCTGAACTTCGAGCGGTCCGTAAAGAACGGGATGGCCGTCCGCATTGACACTGCACACAAACCGTGCGTCCGGACTCACCGCTACGGGCCGGAGCTTGCCGGAAGAGTCCACCGCTTCGTGTTCTGGCCGGAAGAGGGCGCTAGACGGGCAACCGCTTGCTGGATTGTTCCACACGAACACGGTGCCGTTATCGGCAAAGGCACAAAGGATGTGGTTCTGAATAAACTGCAGCTCTTGAAGACCGCACTGAGGCATATCTAATTCATGCCGAAATTGATTAAACCCCTCCTTGCCGGGCAGATCTGTCACGAAGAACCGGATCTTCGTATTCGACGCCGCCGCGAGAACGCCATCAGAATTGAACGCGACACTCCGCACATCTGAAAACTGAAAAGCTTGAGTCTCGATCGCACTGGGCATCTGAGCAGAGCCCGACGAGAGATACCAGACCTGCACGGTGTTGCGTGAAGAGATCGCCACGTGCTTGCTGTTCGGGGCAAGGCTTGCGCTCTCCACGGGGAGCGACGGCTGCGTTGCAAAAACACGTTCATTACCTAGGCACTGGGGAGGTGCGCCTTCTATACACGTTTTAAAAACCATGAGCCCGGTCGGGCGACCCTGTTTGAAGTGATACAGCAGCAGAGGAACCTCTCCACCACCGAAGGCCATATGAATCGGAGTACGCGATTGCCCTTGAGGGAATTGAGACCTAGTGATTCGCTTTTCAGGTTCAGGAGCAATTTCAATAGAACCGTCCGAGTATCCGATGGCAGCGATGAGTCGAGTCGGGCAAAATGCCATCGAACAAGCTCGCACATTAGCCGAGACAGTACGTCTAGGTGAGCGATCGAAAAGTAGATTGGGCCCATTTGATTGCAAAACCCAAAACGCTAGCATTCCCGACGCGTCTAAGGACACCAGCCGGGTGGTGCCTTCGCGGTCGAGGTAAAATGCGAGGTCGACGCAAAATGCGAGGTCGACAACGTCGCGTCTCAATAGAACACGACTTGGACATCTTGAATGAAAAACACTACGCAGCGGATTTACCTAGGTCAAGACAGCAAGGGCTCCAAAAAAAGAACGCATGGAAGATCGGAATTTGAAATGGCTTGTATGTTCAAAAACAAAACGGTGAACACCAAAGAACTCGTTCCTTGGCAAACGACAATTAGCTGTAGCACTGAATATCGATCTGAGCTTGTAGGATATGCACCTGAGGACTCATGATACCCTTTAGTCCGTGTACGTAGCTGTCCTACCGACCCAGATGCGGTAGCATTGAGCTAAATATGGCGCCGCCCTAGATGTTCGCCCGTCTGGTGCTCGGTCGATGCTTCGAAACCGGCGTGAGCGGTACCCGCATCCTGAATGTGCATTTTGCATCCAATGGCAAAACGAGTTCCCAAG
>JBCDKB010000026.1:0-34177 GCA_038747035.1 Acidobacteriota bacterium
GAGCCGGTCGCATCGGTGTCGACGGCCCTGCCCGCAACACCCGCGGCGGTCATAGGACCCCGACCTCGGCGGCGACCGGCGTCACGGAGAAGCCGAGGCGAGTTATTCGCCGTCGGACGCAGGCACCCCGGGCGAAGCAGCGCTCGACCCTGAGGCGCCGCCCAAGCCCTCCAGCGAAGCACCGACCTAAAGTTGGAGCACCGACTCTTCGATGCGGACAGGGACAAGCCCTGTCCCTACCCCGGAGGGTGACTCCACCGCAGGGCACCGACTCTAAGATGCGGACAGGGACAAGCCCTGTCCCTACCCCGGAGGGAGCCTCCACCTAGGCCTCCAGCGACAAGCCTCTGGCCCCTTCCGAGAACCGGTCCCAGAGCCCGGGGTGCCGGAGGACGACGGCGAATCTGTCTGAGCCAGGCGGTCACCCCGGCCACACACGCCGCTCACCGAGCCGAGCCGGTCGCATCGGTGTCGACGGCCCTGCCCGCAACACCCGCGGCGGTCATAGGACCCCGACCTCGGCGGCGACCGGCGTCACGGAGAAGCCGAGGCGAGTTATTCGCCGTCGGACGTAGGCACCCCGGGTGAAGCAGCGCTCGATCCTGAAGCGCCACCCAAGCCCTCCAGCGAAGCACCGACCTAGCGTTGAAGCACCAACTCTACGAGGCGGACAGGGACAAGCCCTGTCCCTACCCCGGAAGGTGCCTCCACCTACCCCGGAGGATCCCTCCACCGCAGGCACCGACTTTACGAGGCGGACAGGGACAGCCCGGTCCCTACGCCGGAGGCGGCGTCCACTACGGGGGCTCGTCACAAGTTACTGGAGTGAATGGCCGGTCAAGCAAATCCTCAGCCGCCGAACATGACCGCAGCGACGCCCGCGATCATGACCGCGGCCGCCATAAGACGCCCGATCCCAATATGCTCCTGAAAGAGCACCCGCCCCGCGAAGAGCGCCAGCGCGGCCCCGATCCCCCGCTTCACGGTCTCGACAAAACCGACGGCGACATGTTCATAGGCGAGAAACTGAACCCCGACGGCAAAGGCCGCCGCCGTCACCGAGATCGCCAGCAGGCCGAGGGCCGAGCGACTCCGAAAAAGCTCCTTGACCTCAGACCAACGCCCCTGCGCGGCGGAGAGCACCGCGAGGCCGAGGGCGCATCCGGTGATCAAAATCAAGGCGTGCACAGAAGCCGTCGCGTGGCCCAGCGCGAGCTTGTCGAGGTTCGGCGTCACCGACCAAAGCAGGGCCACCAGCGCCATGAGCAGTCCGCCCCGCTTCGTCAACGTCACCAAGAACCCGCCCTCCACCGACTCCGACGCCCCGCGTGCGATCACCATCGACGCGGCGACCACCACCACGATACCCAGGCCCTGGAGGCCGCTCGGCCACTCGCCGAGCAGCGGAATCGCCAGCAGCGTCGTGAAGACCGGCGTCAACGAAAGGAGCGGCACCGTCCGGCTGATGGGCGAGAGCTTCACCGACTGCATGAAGGCGAGATTCGCCACCAAATTCAAAGCGATGGAAGCCACCCCCACGGGCCAGTAATCTGCCGCCGGCACAAGCTCCACGAGGGGCCGCGAATCGAGCACGGTCCACGCGACAAAGAGCGGAATCTGCCCGGTCACCAGAAGCAACGCCGTCGCCACCGCCGACGCATGGCCGGCCAAGAGTTTCCGCATGAGGTCGAGCACCGACCAGCCGACGGCGCAGGCCACGGTCAGGAGCAGCCCTTCTAAGGAGAGCACGGACATAAAGTCAACCTTCGATATGATGCTGCCACCGCTTAAACGCGCGACACTCTCGCGCGTTCCATCGCGCGGCGAGGATACGCATGCTGCATCTTACCCCCGACGTCATCGCCAACGTCCTCGTGCGTCAAGGCGTGATCAACCTTGACCAGGCGACCGAAATCAAAAAAGAAGCTCGGCGCATGCCCCGCTCCCAGCGGTCCGCCCGGGCCTTCCAGCAACGGTCCATCGGATACGAGCTGATCACCGGCCTCGGCATGGTGAGCCAGCAAAACGGCACCGCCTTCCCTGTGGATGAGCACGCCATCGCTGACGCCATCGCCCGCGAAGCGAAGCTGAATCGCGTCCGCATCGATCCCCTCGCCCTCGACGCCGACCTGATCGAAAGCAAGATATCCCGCCCCTTCGCCCGGCGTCACCGGATGATTCCACTCGTCATGGTCGAAGGTCGCCTGCGGGTGGCGCTGTCGAATCCCTTCGACATGGAGGGTATCGACAACTTCAAGCGCATGGTCGGTCGCGATTTGGAGCTCGTCGTCGCCTCCGATCCCGAGATCACGCGCGCTTTGACCGAGTTCTACGGCCTGCGCCAGTCGATGAAGAAAGCGGCGCGGGACCTCAACCAGGGCATCGACCTCGGCAACCTCGAACAGCTCGTCCGCATGAAGAGTGTCGACGAGATCGAGTCGTCGGACCAACATGTCGTCAACGCCGTGGAGTACATGCTCCAGCACGCCTACGACCAGCGGGCGAGTGATATCCACATCGAGCCCAAACGCGACGAGAGCCTCATCCGCTTCCGCATCGACGGCGTGCTCCACGACATCCAGGCCGTACCCAAGGTCGTGCACGCGGCGGTGACCTCCCGCATCAAAGCGCTCGCCCGACTCGACATCGCCGAGAAGCGCAAACCCCAAGACGGCCGCATCAAGACCATCCGCGGCAGCCAAGAAATCGAGCTCCGCGTCTCGATTCTGCCGGTGGCCTTCGGCGAGAAGGTCGTCATGCGCATCTTCGATCCGGGGGTCCTGCTCCAAGACCTTGAAGGGCTCGGCTTCTACCCGGAAGAGCTCAGCCTTTTCAGCGACTTCATCTCGCGTCCCCACGGCATCATCCTGGTCACCGGCCCCACCGGCTCCGGCAAGACCACCACGCTCTACTCCGCGCTCAAATCGGTGGCGTCGCGCGAGCTCAACATCACCACCATCGAAGACCCCATCGAGCTCGTCTACGACATCTTCAATCAGACGGCGGTCCAGCCGAAAATCGGCATCAATTTCGCGACCGCCCTGCGCTCTATCCTTCGCCAAGACCCCGACATCATCATGGTCGGCGAAATCCGCGACGGGGAAACGGCCCAATACGCCATCCAAGCCGCCATGACCGGCCATTTGGTTTTCTCCACCCTGCACACCAACGACGCCGCGACCTCGATCTCGCGCCTCGCCGACCTCGGCATCGAGCGATTCATGGTCAGCTCGACCTTGCTCGGCGCCATGGCCCAGCGTCTGGTCCGCAAAATCTGCGAGTCCTGCAAGATCGAACGCTTCTTGACGCCGGAAGAAGCCGAAGCGCTCCAGCTCGCCGTCCCCGACGGCAAGCGCATCAAGGTCTACGAAGGCGGCGGCTGCTTCGAATGTCGACACACCGGCTACCAAGGCCGCAGCGGCATCTTCGAAATCCTGCAGGTCGACGAGAAAATCAAAGAGCTGATCAACAACCAGGCCGACGTCCAGCTGATCAAGCGCGAAGCGGCCCGGCTCGGTATGAAGACGCTGCGGCAAGCGGCGCTGCGAAAATTGGCGGACGGCGTGACGACCTACGAAGAAGTCGTCCGCGTCACCGCGCTCTAGACGCCCCCCGCGATGAGTGCTTACCTGCCGCTGCGCGCCCGCCTGCGCTCCATCCTGGCGGTCTCCGACGGCCTGGGGCTGGTGGCGGCGGCGTGGTGCGCCTACGTGCTGCGCTTCGAAGGCCCGCTCTTCTGGAACAAATGGCGTGAGCTCCTCGACAACCCCGGGCTCACCGCCTGGGCCTTCTTCGCCGGTCTGATCCTGGCCACGGCGGCCGAGCTCTACGAACCGGAAACCCTCTACCGCCGCCGCGAGCTGGCGGTCCGCGTCCTGGTCGCGGCGCAATTCTGGGTGCTCTCGATCGTTCTGCTCGATTTCCTCCTACCGTCGATCTCGGTCGGACGCGGCGTGCTCGCCCTCACGACCGTGCTGTGGGTCACGCAAATGATCTTGACCCGCTTCGCCCTCACCCGCTGGCTACGCAGTCGACGCCGCTTCGTCGCGCTCGTGGTCGGAGATGGCGAGGCGGTCGGCGAATTCTGCAGAGCCCTCTCGGCGCGGCCGTCGGCGCCGTGGCGCCCCGTCGACGCCAGCCACCTCCCCATCTCCGACATCGGCGACGAAATTGAGCAGCAGGAGGCCTCCATGGTCATCCTCGCCGGCAGCGGAGAGCGCTCCCGCACCGTCGGCCACGACCTCGCCCATCTCCACTTCTCCGGCGTGCCGGTGGTGGCGGCGAGCGAGATCTGGGCCTGGCTCGAAGAGCGCCTGCCGCTCGAAGCCCTCATGCCGGCGCTCTTCCTGCACCAGCCCGGCTTCGGCGCCGTCCACTACACGCTCTTCAACCGCATCACCCGCATCGCTGATGTCGCGCTGGCGCTCCTGATCCTGGTCCTTTCGGCGCCGCTCTTCCTGCTCGCGGCCGTCGCCGTCGTGCTTTCCGACGGCTTCCCCGTGCTCTACCGCCAGGAACGCCTCGGCCAATACGGACGGCCCTTCATGATGCTCAAGCTGCGCACCATGTCCCGCGACGCCGAGCGCAACGGCCCCGAATTCGCCGTCGAGCGCGATCCGCGGACCATCCCCGTCGGCCACCTGCTACGCCGCTTCCGCATCGATGAGCTCCCCCAGCTCATCAACGTGCTCAAAGGCGAGATGTCGCTGGTCGGACCCCGGCCCGAACGGCCGGAATTCGTCGCCGAGCTGACGGAAAAGATCCCGTTCTACGCCTTCCGCATGGCGGTCCCGCCGGGCATCACCGGCTGGGCGCAGGTCAATATCTCCTACGCCCGGGAACTCGAACACCACAAGCGCAAGCTCGAATTCGACCTCTACTTCATCCGCGAGCGCTCCACTCGGCTCTACCTCTTGACCCTGCTGCGCACGGTGAGCGCCGCCATCGCCGGCGTCCGCCAGTAGGTCGCCGCCGGTCGCGACCGCGTAGGCCACTCAGCCCAGGTCCGCGATCTCCCGAAGCACGGCTTCAAAGCGCCCCACCGCGCGCGGCAGGTGGTGTCGTGCGAGCAGCCAACGCCGAGCTGATGCGGCTTGCTGCGCGGCCGCAGCTCGATTCTCCAGCAAGTCAACCACGCGATCCGCGAAATCCTCCGGCGCCGATGCCACCGCCAAACAGCCCTCGGGAAGCTCGTCCAGCCCCTCGGCGCCGGCCGGCGTTGTCACCGTCGCCACCCCGGCCGCCATCGCCTCCAGGATCTTGATCGGCGTCCCGGAACCGGCGCGCAGCGGCGCGATGGCGACGGCGGCCTCGCCCAAAATCGCGCCCAGGTCCGGCGGATTCTCGACCAGCTCCACCCCTGGTTCAGACGCCGCGGCGCGGATCGCTGGGGCCGGCCGGGAGCCGGCCAAGACCCAACGCGCCCCCGGACGACGGCGGCGGACGAGGGGCCACACGGCCGAGGCAAACCAGCGCGCCCCTTCGACCGTGGGGAAATAGCCGAGATTACCGGTCAGCACCACCGCGCCGTCCGCCGCTCCGGCGAGCTCACGTGGCGGCGCCGACGCCGCCACGTCGAGCGCAAACGGCGCCACCCGCAGCTTCTCCTCGAGGGCCTGATCGTCGGGGCCCGCGTCGAGAATCGCCCGGCGATCCCGCTCCGCCACCACCGTCGCCGCCCGGACCTTGGACAGCAAATCGCGGTCCCACGCGTGGAGACGCCGCGCCTCCCGACGCCACAGGGGGGCGAGCCAGCGTTCGCGGTCGGCGCGACGCTCCATATTGGCGCCCAGGGAATCGACCAAATCCACCAGCACCGGCGTCGATCGTCCGCCGGCTTTCCTCGGGCCGCACAGCTGGGCCGCCAAGGCGCCCAGGCGCGATAGCACCACCACCACCACGTCGGGGGAAAGACGGCTGACGGCCCGGTCGACCGCCGCGTCGAAGGCGGCGTGCTCGAAGAGTCTCGCCTGGAGCGGGGCCCGGCTCCACGGAGCGGCGCGCAGGCCGGCGCCGGCGGCGGCTCCGAAGAGCGACGCTCGACCGATCTCGACCGTCCGGAAGCTCGCGATCTCGACCGGCGGCGCGGATTCCGCCTGACCGGCCCAGCGCTGGGACATCACGTGGATCTCGTGCCGCGGCGCCAATCCGCGAACCCAGCCAGCCACCCGGACCTGGTCCCCGCGACGACCCGGCCACGGCGGCCGAGGCGTGACGAAGAGAATACGCACCGCGGAGACGAACTAGGAGAACGAAAAGATGCGCCGCAACACCCGGCCGAGGCCCGACGGTTGCGGCAACTCCGGACGGGGCGCCCCGATCTCAGCCCCGGGGATGGGCTCGGGCAGACTCGGCTCCGCTTCTTCGACCGGCGCCGTCTCCTCCGGGGCGCCGGGCGCCGTCGGCAGGGGATAGTCGCCGGGGCTGCGGATCGACGCGCGAAAGTCAACGTCCGGGGCGAAAGCCGGCGACTCAGCCCACTCCACCAGGTCCGCCGTCGTCGCCTCAAAAGATAGGTCGTTTCGGGCGTAGCGCTTCGCGCGGGCGGCCATCTCGGCGAGCTCATCGCGGTGCGAAGCGGCCCACAGCAGCTTCTCCGCCATCTCGTCGGCGGCGCCGACGGCGAAAGTCAAGCCGAGATCGTCGTCGTCGAGCAGGTCGCCGAGATCGCCGACCTTGTTGTAGAGCGTCGGCAGACCGCCGCCGAGCCACTGCACGATCCGGTTCTTGCTGCCCAAGAGCCCTTCGTACATCGGGATCTCGCACAGCACCCCGAGGTCCGCCTCGGCCTGGTAAGACGGCACCAGGTCCGCCTTCACCCAGCCTTGGAGGTGGTAGCGATCTTTAAACTCCGAAGACGCCACCGACGCCTCAAAGCGCGCGTAGGTCGACTCATCGTGCCCGGCGATGCCGCCCCCGGTCGACACGAAATGAAGATTCGGGTCCTTCTCCATGGCGATCTCGTGGGCTTTGAAAAGCGTATCGACATCGCTCCACACGTTGTAACCGCCGCTCCACAGCGACACGAACGCGTCCTCCGGCACCCCGTGGCCCCGTAGGAGCGTCCGCACTTCCGGCTGGTCTTCATCGGGCAAGAGCGCGCAGGGCATCAGGGACGTGAACTCGTAACCGCAGGTCTCGGCGCTCAGACGCCCCACCAGCCCGAGCTCGCCGACCGCGGCCCAGCGCTGGCGGAAAGACACCACCGACAGCTTGTCCGCCGAGCGCAGAACCGGCGCCAGCAGGTTCCAGAAATGGGCCAGGGGCCAGTTAGCGCTCTCGAGGTGCGCCTTCGCTTGCGCCTCCGCCATCACGTGGCCGAACTGATCGGCCCAAAACGGCACCTGCGGGGACTGCTGGGCCAAGACGAACGAACCGTAGATCGTGGCGCCGACCAGCGCGTCGGGCTGCACGGCCTTGATCCGACGGGCGAGCTCCTCGCGATCGAAAAATTGCGGGGAATTCAGGCGCTCGATCTCAACCCCGGCGTGCACTTCTCGGTCGGGGATGCCGTCATCCGGCTGGTAGGTGCCGTCGATCCGCATCGCCAAGAGGCTAACCTGATGCCCCGCCTGCGCCAGGCTGTGGGCCATCTGCCACGTCCTGATACCCGGACCGTAGGACTGGCGGGTATTTTCAAAAGGAAGCGGACAAAGACCGCACAGGAGTATTCTCGACATGACGACTCGCGAGTTCTGGTGGGACTGTTTCAGCCAAGAAAGCAGCGGCCAGGCGGGTGGGCAGGAGGTCGCACGATGGGTCGCTGAAAACGGAAGAAGACACCGCGAATGGTAGCATAGGGCTCCCCCGGCAACGTTCCACTCTGGCTCTCCCCTGGCCCGCATCTCCCTATGCATTTCGTCCCGACCTCCCCGCGAGTGCACGCGGTCATCGTCCACCACCGCGGCCTCGAGATGCTCGATGTCTGCCTGCGGAGCTTGCTCGATTCCGCCTCGGTGGACCTCCAGATCATCATCGTCAACAACGGCTGCCGCGAGCCGCTGCCGGACATCGCCGACACCTCGCCGCGCATCCACGTCGCCAAGCCGCCCGAGCCCGTCGGCTTCAGCGAAGCGAATAATGTCGGCGCTCGCTGGGCGGCCCAAAATCTGGGCCCGGCCCACGCCTACTACTTCGTCAACAACGACACCGAGTCAAAGCCGGCCACCCTCGACTTTCTGCTCAAAGCCCTCGACGAGCACCGGGCGGCCATCGCCGGACCCTTGACGCTCATCCACGCCGCCCCCGACCACATTAATAGCGTCGGCATCCGCATCACCGAGGACGCCGGCGCCTGGGACGATGGCATCGGAATCCCGATCGCCCAATACGGTCCGATGAAGAAAGTGCGCGAAGTCGCCGCCGTCACCGGCTCAGCGCTGCTGATCAAGGCGGACGTCTTCGAAGAGCTCGGCGGATGGAACGAGGTCTACGGGTGGTACTACGAGGATATCGATCTTTGTTTGAGCGCCTGGAAGCGGGGCCACAAAGTCATCCACGTGTCGAAGGCCGTGATCCTCCACCGCATCTCGGCGACGATGTCCGAAGGGTCCGAACGGAAGATCTTCTACTTCCGACGCAATCGACTGCTCATCGGCCTCTTGCACTGGCCGGCCGACGTGCTCCGCACGCTCCTGTGGCGCGCGATCTACCACGAGATTCTGCGCGCGCCGAAGGCCCATAGCGTCATGCACCGCAAGGCCCTCAAGGACATCATCCGGCAGCTGCCCCGCTACTGGCGCCTGCGTCGACGAGGCCGCGGCGATGATTCGTGGCGTCGATTCATCGAGCCCCTAGGCTCAGTGCCGCCGATCAGTCTCCCGGACCTCACCACCGCCGATGACGGCGCCCCAGAAGCTCCGACCGCCGCCGTCGCCGCCGCAGAAGCCGAAGCGGCGACGCCCACGGCACGCCAGCTCGAGCTCGCCAAGCATTTCGACGACGCCCGCACCCACCGGGCCCGCCCGGGCCGGCGGCGCTACCTCGTGCTCGGCTGGGGTCCGCTGCCCGGCGAGCCCGCGACGATGCACTTCGCCCCCGGCGGACGCACCTGGCAGCTTTCAAAGGCCCTCGCCGACGACGGACACCAGGTGGTCGTGGCCACGGCGCGCATGCCCGGCAGCGGCGACGAGCCGGCCGACCTCGAGACGCCGCCGCGGCACTTGGCGCCGAACCTCTTGCACTACCGGTTTGAGCGCGAGGTCTTCGAAGGGCCGGACGCGCTGCGGGCGCTGGCCGACGCCTTCCAACCGGACGGCCTCGTGGCGGCGGCGCCGGTGCCGTGCCTCCAGGCCGTGCGCATGGGAGTGGAAACCCCGATCTGGGAGGACCTTTTCGGCGACCCGATGTCAGAGGCCCAGGCTAAAGCCATCGTCGACGGCGGCGACCACCTCTCCGCGTACATGCAGCTGGTCCACGCGATCCTCAACCGGGCCGACGCATTTTCCGCGGTCTCCGAACGCCAGCAGTGGGCGGTCGTCGGGCAGCTCGGCCTCGCCGGCCGGCTCAACAAAGAGGTCGGCGGTACCGCCTTGGTACACACCATCCCGTGCGCGTCACTCAGCGCCGACAACGACGACGTTGTCGAGGGTGGCCCGCCTAAGAAGAAGGGGGCACAGAAGAAACGGCCCCCGGCGAAGTCGATCGAAGCGCTGAAGTTACCCAAGGGGGCCGTCGTCGCGCTCTGGAGCGGCAGCTTCAACACCTGGTGCGACATCGACACGCTCTTCGCGGGGGTCGAGAAGGCCCTCAACGAGGAATCCAAGCTGGTCTTCGTCGCCACCGGCGGCGCCGTCACCGGCCACGACGAAAAGACCTACCAGCTCCTGCTCGACCACCTCGAAGGCTCGAGTCATCGGGACCGCTGGCACCTGCTCGGCGCGCTGCCTAAGGACGAGTTCTCGGCGCTGCGTGAAAGGGCCGACCTCGGCGTGGTCACCGAAAAGCCGCTCTATGAGCGGCTCCTTGGCTCCAGCGGCCGCATCCTCGACTGGCTGAATGCCGGCACGCCGGTCGTCTGCACTACGCTTTCTGAACTCGGCGGCATGGTCGGCCACGGCGGCTTCGGCGCGGTCTATCCCCCGGGCGACGGAGACCGCCTCGCCGAGGCCCTGCTCGAGGTCGCCCGGCTGACGACCCGCAAACGGCGGTCCATGGGCGCAGCCGCACGCAAGCACGTCCGTGAGCACCTCTCGATCCACGCGACGACCACGCCCCTGCGCGCATGGGCCCGCGACCCGCGACGGGCCCCGGACGCCGGCGCCCCGCGGGCAGACTACCTGCTGGCCGCGGGCCGGGAGGCCGTGCGCGAGGAGTATGAGCATGCGCTGGCCGAAGCCGCGAGATTCCGGGCTGAGAACCTCGAGTTCGTCCACCGCCACCACCAGCTGCGCGGGGAGCTGGGGGATATCCACAACTCCTCCATGTGGAGGCTGTGGAGCGTCTACCACCGCCTGCGGCGCTTCCTGTCGAATCCGCTCGGCGGCGGCCGCTAAGTCGCGCGTTCATGAGCCGGCCGACGTCCGCTACAGGCCGTCAGCTACAGCCGGCGGAATAGACGCCAGCCAACGGAGGCACCCGCTCAAGCTATTGGATGTAGCCCAGCGCCTTCAGCTGCTCGATCGTCTCTTCGGGCAGATCCGCCGAGCCGCCGTCGTAGAGTTGACGCGCGCCGGAGATCTGCAGACGGAGGCGCGACGCCAGGTAGCGACCGCGCAGACTCTCTTCGAGGCCGGAAAGCGGAGTCGTTTCAAGGCGGTCGACCTTGCGGTCGTAGACCAGCGGAAACGCCTCTTCACCGTCGAGGTAGTTGACGATCGTCTTGTGGTCACCGCCGCGGTCCAGCGAGGCCGCCGACTGGATTCCCCGCAGATCGAGGTAAGCGACCGATCGGTTATCCCACCACTCGACCTCGCCTTCCATCATCAGCGGCAGCAGGCTATGGCCCTGGGTCGTCTCCAACGGCGGCGCGCCGGCGAGCTCGAGCAGCGTCGGCGCCAGGTCTACGTGCTCCGCGGTCTCAGGTCGCCGGAGGCCCGTCGCCATGCCCGGCACCCGCACGATGAGCGGCGTATCGAGCTGGTCTGAATGCAGCGTCCGGCCGTGCTGGAGGCCACCGTGCTCGAAGAACTCTTCGCCGTGATCCGACAGCACCGCGATGGCGGTGCGATCGTAGAGTCCCCGCGCCCGCAGCTGCTCGAGCAGGTCGCCGAAGGCGGCGTCATTGGCGGCGATCTCGGCGTCGTAGAGATCGATGAGATGGTCGATCTCTTCCTGCGGCACCGGCTCCTTGCCCGTCTGGAGGGCGATCAAGCGCTGGATGGAACCGTCCGTGAGATCCCGCGGCCGATCAGAAAACTGCGAATGGAAAGGTTCCGGCGCCATATAGGGGGCGTGGGGATCGATCGTATGGATCCACAAAAAGAGCGGCCGGGGATCGTCTTTATGGGCGTCGAGGAACGCGTAGACCGCGTCATTCAGCTGGTGCGCACGGGCGAGCCGCTGGCCGTCGTTGAGCTGGTTGAGATACTCAAAGTGCTCGAAACCCTGGTCGAACCCGAAGTTGTCGGCCGCATTGCCGTTGGACACGAAGCCGGCGGTCAGATAACCCGCTTCCTGGAGCCGCTCCGGCAGCGTCACCAGCTCGTCCGCCAGCATGTCCGGGTCGTCGAGGGCGCCGTGGAGCTGCGACCACAGTCCCGTCAACATCGACGCCACCGAAGCCCGGGTCCACGACGTTTGGGCCTGGGAATTCTCAAAAAGTACGGCTTCTTCAGCCGCAAAGCGGTCGAGATGCGGCGACGTATTCCGCGGGTAGCCGTAGGCGCCGAGGTGGTCGGCGCGCAGCGTATCGATCAAGTAAACGACGAGGTGGGGCTTCTCCCCCAGGTCGGGAACGGCGGCGGTCCGCACCGGCGAGTCAGCCGGAGGCGACGCGGCGCCCTCCACCCGGGCGATGCCCGGCTCCACCAGAATAATGCCGCCGCGGCCGCCGCCTGCGCCACCGTCAGCCGTCGGCGCGCTGAGCGAAAGGCGCCCGGAAGCCGGCTGATCCCCGGTCAGCACCACCCGCGCCCGCTCGGCGCGGACCAGGTCCTGCTCGATCGGCGGCCCTTCGAGCGGCTCCCAGCGCACCCGAAAAGGCCCGTCGTGCGACCGCGGCACGACGCGGGTCGCATCAAAACGAGCGTTGGCGGGCAAATCCAGGAAGAAGTCGACGCGACTCCCCGAGGACACCAGCAGGGTCTTGTCTTCGGCTTCTGCCCGCGGCACCGCCGTGGCGGACTGGCTGAAACGCATCCACTCCCAAATGACCCGAGTGTCCACCCACGGGCGGCGGGCGTCCGGGGCGACGCGGGGGTGCTCGATAGTGATGCGATTCTCGCCCCGGCGCAGCGCCGCCGCAGGAATCTGCGCAGTGTAGTTCTTGAAGCCCTTGTCGAGCGGCCCTTCGTAGATCGTGCGTTCACCGACCTTGAGCGTGACCGTCGGCAGATCTTCGTTCGGCCGCGGCACCGGGGCGCAGCGGAAAGTGAGCTCGAGCGTCTTGGGCACGTCGACGAAGAATTCGACTTCCGCCCTTTCCGCCACCGTCCACGACGCGAAGCGATCGCCGTCCAGCTTCCGTCGATTGGGGTGGAAACCCTCGACCATGAGCCGACGTGACGCCGGGTCTCCGAATTGGATTTCGGTCGTCGGCAGCTGAATCTCCGCGTCGTTGAAGAAGGCCACCAGGTCAACGATCGTATTCCGATCGTCGTCGGCGCCCTTGGGGTCACAGCCGACGATCCACACCGCCGAGAGCGCCGCGAATGCCGCGAAGACCTGGCCTGCTGACAGCCGTCGGCCTAGGCGACGCGTGGCGGTAAGTGAGTCCTGGACAAGGGCGGAGACAGCGGAATGCCGGGTTGTGCTCATAGGCTTTGGGAATCCGTCTAAAGAGTATGGCCGGCGTCGAAGGGTGCGTCTGCCTACGGCCCCTCGGCGGCCTCGGGGATGGCCTGCGCCAGGCGGTCTGCGACCAGCTCGTGCGTCGGGCGGTTGAAATGGCCTTGGACGAAGGGGAGGACCACACTGCGGTTGTCCTCGAAGAGCTTGACCATCTCGATGACGGTGACGTGGTCCAAGTCCTCCACGAGGTTTCTGATCCGCATCTCCGCGTAGTGGCGATTGATATTGAAGGGGACGTTCTTTTTGAAGTCGACCACTTCCGGAAGGATCTGACTATTGTGGGGCGTCACCAGCACCAGAAGCTCGGCGCCGCGCCCTTCGGCCAGCTTGGCGAAACGGCGGATGGCGATATCGGTGGCGTCCCAGCCGACCTTGATGATGTCGAATTGCTCCGGCCGGACCGTGAATGTGTTGAGCAAGAAGGACGCAAACGGCTGTCGCCCGCGGATGCCGTAGGTCTTGGCGAACTCGTCCGCCGCCTTCTTCCGTTCAAGCAGGCTCGGGTAGAGCTTCTCGTCACCCCAAGGCCCGGAGATCGCCGTGGCGAGCTGCATGACGAACCGCGCCAGCCGTGAATGCTGACGCCACCACGTCGTTTTCGGATTGACGTAGGTGACGGAGCGGTAGTCGTCCTCGGGATCAAGATACGGCCGGTACGCATCCTGGGAGCTCGCAAGGTTCGCGGCGGCGAGGCTGTTGTTGACGATGTCGTTCAGGGGAAAGACCTGCAGGATCACGTAGTCCGTGGGATAGCCGTAGCGCTCGTACGCCAAGACTTCCTGCGTCGTGCCCCAGTCGCCGACGCCCAAGGACTCCACTTCCCAATAGCTGCCGTCATCGCGGGCGTTGAGCCGGTCCCGGAGCAGGGACCAGTAGCTCTCGTGGAGCTCAACCTGCGCGCTTTCGGTGAAGGAGTCGCCGTAGACCTGGATCCGGCGGATTGGGAGCTGCTCTTCGCCGGGCACCACCCGGTTTCGAGCCTGATTCCGATCCCGAAACCCCATCTCGTTGGTCTCGAAACGGACGCCGTGCCCTTCTACTTGCCGGTAGTGGACGAGGTTCGGCTTTGAACGCCAGCCGAGCTCTTCATCGTAGATCCGCATTTCGTGATTGAAGAGCGGCGGCGCCACAAGGCGCATCATCACCTCACCGGCGGCGAAGGCGACGATGCACCCCACCATCGAGGCGGCGAGGGTCGAAGCCAGTCTGCGGGACAGGCTGCGTTCTGGAGAATCAGTGGACATCAGATGGTTTTCCGAGGCGCCGAATTGGAGGCGTCGAACGACGTTGACCCTATGGGACGGTGGCTTTGAACACAAGAAAAAGGAGCTACCGAAGTAGCTCCTTTCCCATCATCGAATATTCGATGTTCGACTAGATCACGGGGCGAGTTCGGTACGGAAGCTCGCGTACGAATCGAAGTCGAAGGTGCCGGTCTCGCCAGCACCGAACTGGTTCTGCTGCGCAGTGGCCATACGAGCAATGGTCACGCCGTCCTGCCGGTCGTTGGTGAGGGCGCGGTCCTGGTAGACCGCCTGACCACAGCCACTGGTTTCGTCGATGACGCCGATGCTCATGTTGCCCTGCTGGCCCGGGCCCGCACCCACGGTCACAGTGGAGCAAATCCTGACAATACCGTTGCCATTCAGGTCAAGACCCATCGGACCATTGTCAATCAGGAAGGGAACGCCCGAGTTAGACGGACCGCACTGGTTACCGCGGGCCCACGCCTGAATGCCGGGCCGCTGACCGCCAAAAAGCTGATAGAGGAAGATCCGGTAGACCTCGACGAACGCCAGCTGGGAGCAGGCGCCCACGCCGGGATTCGGGTTGTTGCCGAAAGCGACGAAAATCGGCTGGCGGATGTTGACCGGGGTGCCCGGGTACTGAAGATCGGTCATGCGAAAGAGGAACTCGCTGCGGAAGGTCTTCTCGTCAGTCGGCGTACGATCTTCGACATAGGCCAGCCCGCTGCCACTGATGTGGTCGACCGACAGGTAGAAGTTGCCTTCCATGGGCTGCGTGTTAACCACCGTCAGGTTGTCGGCCATGGCGCACGGCGCGAGGACCGCGGCCGCGAGCGCAATGAGCAGGAATGATTTCTTCATTTTCTTCTCCTCGTTGGGGTTTCTTGACGCCCGGACTTTCCGGGCGCCGCTTAGTCCATCTTTAATTCGTGACGAAAGTCCAGTTGCTCGTATCGCCAGACTCGAAGCCGTCAGCGAAGAGCGCGTCAGCGGCGCTCGGAGTCCGCAGATTTTCTTCCGCGGCCGCAACGGCTTCAGCATAGGTTTCGCCCGGGGTGACCGTCTCACCGTATTGCCCCATCGACTGCACCAGCAAGGCGCCGGTGATCGTCGCGGCGAGCGCGGCGGCCAGGGCGAAGCGGCGGCGGTTCGGGCGCGAAACGTCCGGGCCACTCTCGCGACGGCGGCGGGCAGCGGCGAAATCGATTACCGGCGCCGACGCGTCTTCGGAGTCATCCGCCATGATCATGGCCACCTCGGCTTGGCAAGCCGGGCAGCTGTCGATCTGGGCCTGGACCAGACGGCGGGATTCCGGCGTGTCCGGCATTTCGGTAAGCGGCAGGCCGAGGGCGAATTCTGCGAGGGTCAAGCTCGACACCCGTTGTTCGGTGAGCCAGAGCATCTCGGCGGTGGCGGCGACTTCACTCAGAATGTCGTCATTCGTCGAGCCGTCGCGCCCCGCGTCGACACGCGAAAGCGCCGCAGCAGCTTCATCAGCGTCCAGGCTGTCGGTGATCAGCCAGGGGAGAAGCTCGACGGCGCTTTGCGAATCGAGGGTTTGTTTGGGCGTTTTCGACATGGCTTGTGTCCTCTTTCAAACGCCTAGTCGTCGCCCGCGGGATTTCGTTACAACTTTTCTCGAAGAAATTTCTCACGGGCCTCCAAGGCCTTCTGCCGACAGCGCAGAACCCGCACGCGCAGGGTCCCTTCGGCGATGCCGAAGTGCTCGCTCATCTCGCGGTAGCGCTTGCCCTGGTGGATCATCGTCCACATCTCCCGGCATCCTTCGGGCATCGAGTCGAGGACCCGCAGCGCCAGGCGGGTCGCCTCTTCGCGAGTCAAATCTTCAAGGGCGGTCGGGCGCCCGGACTCGATCTCGAGTCCCTCGACATCCACCCATTCCCGGCGCCCCTTCGAGCGCAGACGGTCCAGGCACTTGTGGTGCGCATAGGATCGCACGTAGGTCCGGAGGCTCGACTTCTCGCTGAATTTTCCGGCCCGGAGCGCGTCGGAAAGCGCGATCAGCACGTCCTGCTCAAGATCCTCGAGGTCGTCACGCAGCCGCGTCCGGTAGGGCGTGAAGGAGCCACGGATCCACGTGCGGACCTCCCCGATGACCTCGGGGTCGCCTTCGAGCAGGCGGCGGATGCGGGCGGCGTCTTCCATGGGAGTGCGTATGTTAGTTTGCTCGCCCACCCCGTGCCGACGCAAGAATCCGGCGGTCACTCTTCGCCAAGTCCCACCCCGCCGGCCCATCGCAAGCCCCATAACTGGTCACCCCTTGATGAGCTCGCCAGGACGATTCGCGGCACTCCCGCGCTCCCTAGCCCAGCATCTCCGCTACCGAGTGGCTCTCCTCCGAGGTCTGCCCGCCGGCGGCGCGCGGTACCGGATGACTGAAGGCTCACCGGACGTCGGCTGGGGCGTCGAGCTCGCTTTGCCCGCCGGACACCTCGAGGCGGGCGTTGAGTGGGCCGCCCGCCAAACGCAGGTCGAGCTGACGGTGCGCTCCGGCGAGGAGCGCCGGGGGCCGGCAGCGGAAGGCGACGAGCGCTTCTGCTTCTACGCCCCGGGAATCCGGACCCCGGGCGATGATTTTCCAGATCGCGACCCGAGCTTTCTCGAGGCCGCGGTCTCCGTGCTCGTCGCCGAGGACCTCGACGCGGTGGTCTTGGGCGGCACCCAGGTGCATGATGACGTCCCAGAAGTTCCGGGGCTCCTGACGCTCACGTCGCGAATCTTCCGCCGCTTCACCGTCTTCCGCAGCTCCGCCTGGTCCTACGACCCGGAGAGTGACGCGGTGGTGCCGCTGCGCATGGACCTGCGGGCGAAGGTCCTGCTGCCGGGGGGCGTCACCGAACCCGACGCCGATGACGCCGTCAGAACCGGGCGGCGGCGCGGATCTTACTTGTCCAGCGCCGCTTTCGGTCCGGTCGCCGACCTGCGCCTACGGGACGCCTCGGACGTCCCTCGCCGAAGTCGGGCGGCGTCCGGCGACGGCCGCCCGCGCCTGCTCGTGCTCGCTCCATTCCTCGCCCGCGGCGGCGCCGAGCACACGATTTTTGAGAGCCTCTATGCCCTCCGTGACCGCTGGGACATCGCCTTCGTGACCTTAGCGCCCCACCGACCCGAGCTCGATGACCGTCGCGGAGACTTCCAAGCCGTGTGGCCTCGCCTGCTGTGCCTCGGCGACCTGGTCCATCCGGCGGCGATGCCCGGGCTGCTCGAGTCGGCCATCGCCTCGTGGAAGCCCGAGGTGCTCTACAACGCCAACTCGACGACGCTCTTCTTCGACTTCCTGCCGGCGATCCGCGAGCGGTTCCCCGAGCTACTCATTCTCGACCACCTCTACGACCACCGCGTGGGCTATATCGAGCGCTACCAAGAGCCGGCGCTCCGCGGGCACGTCGACGCCATCGTCGCTGAGAATCGGCGGATCGCCGCGACGCTCGAGACGCGCTATCAATGGCCGGCGGAGCGAGCGCCGGTCGTCTGGCCCTGCGGGCGCCCGGAGTCGACCTTCGCCTCCGGAGACGACGCCGACGACGTCCGCGCCGAGGTCCGGAGCGAGCTCGGCCTGCACGAAGACGAGGTCGTCATCCTGACGGCGGCGCGCATGCATCCGCAGAAACGTCCCCTTGATCTCATCGCCCTCGCCGAAAGGCTCCGCGACGTCCAGCGACTTCGCTTTCTCATCGTCGGCGGCGGCGAGTTAGAGGCCGAGGTCGACAGGGCCGCCGAAGAAGCCGTCGGACGCGGGGCGCGGATCCTGCGGCTGCCGTTCCGGGACGATATTCCCCGGCTGGTCCAGGCGAGTGACGCCGGCTGTCTGGTTTCTGACTACGAGGGTCTACCGGTTTTCCTGCTCGAATGCCTCCAGGCCGGTCGCCCATTCCTCGGCACCGACGTGGGCGACCTCGGCTACGTGGTGCGCGCCACAGGCGCCGGCTGGATCGTCGATCAGCCGGGCGACCTCGAGGCGCTGGAAACCGCGGCCCGCGAGCTGGCCGAAGATGGCCCGCGGATCGAACGCGGCGCGAAAGCTAAAGCGGCGGCGCGGTATTTCTCGGTCCAGGCCTGCGCAGAGCGCTACGACGCCGTATTCCGAGGCCAGGTCCTTCCGGAGCCGGAGCTGGTCGACGGTGTCCCCCCCGGCGATGGCTGAGCTCGGTTTCAAGGATCGATGGAGGGCGCGCCTCGAAGGCCGTTTTTGGGGCCACAGCCTCCTCTGGCGTCGACCGATGCGGCACGTTCTTTCCCGGCTCGCCGCGCTTCGGCACCGCTGGCGGGCGCGCCACGGCCAGGCCCCCGTGCGCGTGCTGCACACGGTCCGGCGCGGTCAAGAAACGGCCCGATCGCTCTTCATACCTGGGCACCCAGTGGATGCCCCCCACAAAGCCGGAGTCCGGGTCGAGGACACGGTCCTGGCCGAAGGCCTGCGCATGGCCGCCGCCGCTGAAGACCTGGACGTGGTGGCGGCGGGCGCGCTTCGCGGGTTTGCCGCGCCGCGCCCCGGCGACGCCCCGGCCGCCTGTGGGCGGATCCTCGAGGTGGTGGGCGACGACTCGCCGGAAATCGACATCTGGCCCCTCCGACGCTCAGGCGCTTACCTCCTCTCCCCGGGATCTGCCGAATCCGGCGACCCGGTGGTGCGGCGTCCACTCGGCGACGTCGACCGCGCCTTGGACCACCTGCCGGCCGACGCCGGGCCGCCGGCGACGCTCTTTCTCCTGCCGTATTTGGCAGTCGGCGGCGCCGAACGGCTGCTCTTCGACCTGCTCGAAGACCTCGTCCGGGACACCGATCGCCGACACCTCGTCGTGACGCTCGACCCCCACCGGGGGCACCTCGGAAACACGGTGGACCGGTGCCGACGGCTGACCCCCTACGTTTTCACCCTGGGCGATTGGCTGCCCCGGCACGCGGCCTTCTCCGCCCTCCGCCACCTGATCCGCCGTTTCCGCGTCGAGCAGGTTTTCTCGTGGAACGGCACCGTCGACTTCTTCGACCGGGCCCACGAGCTGCGCCGCGACTTTCCCCGGCTGCGCCTCTTCTCACAGCTTTACCACCACGAAGGCGGCTGGACGGCGCGCACGTCACCGCGGGTGATTCAGGCCGTCGATCGCCATATCGCCGTCAACCGCACGATTGCCGAGGCGCTTCGCCACCGCGGCGTCCCCGAAGCGCGCATCGAGCTCGTCCACCATGGGGTCGCCGTGCCGGCGGAAACCCCGTCAGATGAAGATCGGGCCGAGCGCCGTCGACAGCTCGGGCTGCCCGAAGAAGCGGTGGTGCTAGGCACCTTTATTCGCCTCCATCGCCAAAAGCGCCCCCTCGACATCCTCCGCCTCGCCCGCCGCTTTACGGGCGAAGACGTCTACTTCCTGCTCGTCGGCGGCGGCCCCCTGGACGACGAGGTCGACGCGGCGCTGGCCGAAGAGCCCATCCCGAACCTGATCAGGCACGGCCTGACACGCGAGCCGCTGCCGCTCTACGACGCCCTTGATCTTTGCCTGATGACGTCGTCCTACGAAGGCCTGCCGGTCTTCTTGCTCGACGGCCTGGCCCGCGGCATTCCGGGCGTCGCGCCGGCCGTCGGCGACATTCCACTGCTCTTCGGCGACGGCGGCGGCCTTCTGGTGGATCGCGCCGGCGACATCGACGGCCTCGTGGCCGCGGTTCGCCGCCTGCTCGACCCCGAGGAACGCGCCCGACGGGGCGCGGCGGCCCGTCGGACGGTCCGGGACCGATTCGACCTCACCACCTACCGTCGGGCCTACCGCCGGCTCCTCACCGGGCCCGACGCGGGCGGAGGGGCGGCATGACCTTCGTCTCGGTGCTCGTGCCGTCCTATAACCACGCCGACTTCATCGGCGACGCGGTGCGCAGCGCGCTCGACGCCTTGACGGTCGCCGACGTTGACGGCGTCGTCCAGGTGCTCGACGACGGTTCGAACGACCACACCCTCGAGGTGCTCGCGGCCGTGGACGACCCCCGGCTGCAGGTCAATGCACAAGACAACGCCGGCGCCCACGTCGCTTTCAATCGCTTGCTGGCCAACGCCCGGGGCGACTTCATCTTCCTGCTCAACTCCGATGATCTCTACGCCCCCGACCGGATCGGGAAGATCCTCCGCACGTTCCACACCGCCCCGGACGCCGTCGCCGTCGGCACATGGCTCGAGGTGATTGACACCGGCGGCGCCCAGCTGGCGATCAAAGAAGGATGGCGCACCCTACCGCCCTGGCCCAAGCGCCCCGGCGCCGGGCTTTCGGACCTCGGCGACCCCGCCCTGGCGCTGCTCGAAACGAACTTTCTCTCGACGACTTCCAACATCGCTTTCCGCGGAAGCGTCCTGCTCGACCGGCCGCCGCGCTTCGAGGATCTCCGCTACTGCCACGACTGGGACTTCTTCCTCCAGCTCTGCCGCCGGGGCCCCCTCCTGCTCCTCGACGAGCCGCTGGTGTCTTATCGCGTACACCCGACCAATACGCTCAAGGAGACCGAAGCTGACGGCACGGCTCGGATGCGCTTCGAGATCCTGTGGCTGCTGGCCCGCCACGCCCGCGCCCTGCTGACCTCCGTCGAGCCACAACGCGACTTCGACCGACGCGACCTCGACCAGCGCCTCTGGCGATCGACGCCCCATTTCGGCGCCGAATCGCTGCTGCTCCAGCTCCTTGCGCTCGCCAATGATCCGCCGGCCTTCGAAGCCCTGCTCGACCTCGATCACCCATTCCGATGCGCCGCCGAGCTGGCCCTTCGCGAGGCCGCGGGATGACCCTTCTCTCGATCGTCGTCCCGACCCACAACCGCCACGACCGGCTGCGCCAGACGCTCGTCGCGACCCTGGCCCAACGCCGGGACCTGGACTTCGAGGTGATCGTCGTCGACGACGGCTCCGAAACGAGCGCCGAGCCCGTGACCCGCGATCTCGACGTGCGTTTCGTGGGGCAAGAGCCCAGCGGCCCGGCCGCCGCGCGCAATCGAGGCGCGTCGCTGGCGCGGGCCCCGCGGGTGCTTTTCCTCGGCGACGATACCCGCCCCGCGCCGGGGGCGATCGCCGAGCACCTGCGCCTCGCCGACGAGCTCGGAGAGGTCGGCGTCCAGGGCCACATCGACTGGGACCCGGAGCAGCCGGTGACCGAGCTGATGCGCTTCTTGGCGCCGGCCGGCCCGCAGTTCTACTTCAAAGGCCTCGAGCCAGGGGTTGAGATTCCGTACTCCGCCGTGCTCGGCTCGAACCTCTCAGTGCCCACCGCCTGGCTGCGCGCAGAGCCATTCGATGAGAGCTTTCCCCACGCCGCCGTCGAGGATACGGAGGCCGCGTGGCGCTGGCGGCGACGCGGCTGGCGGACGGTCTACGCGCCGCAGGCCCTGTGCTGGCACCACCATCACTACGCTGAGCTCGGCCCGTTCCTCGAGCGTCAGCGGCGCGCCGGCGCCTCCGCCCGCTACGCCGCAGGGCTTCACCCGAGGCTGCTGCCGAAGCTCGTGCTCGAGCCGACGCTTTACGGTCTGGTGGTCCGAGCACGCCGGCTGCTCGGTCGAGGTCGGCCCCATGACGAGTGGGATCTGGCGTGTCGCGGCGCTTACCTGGAGGGTTTCCTCAAGGGCACGAGTCGACGCGCCTGACTTTTTCTTCCGTCAATCCGACCTTGCTCAGAGGCCCGATATAACCTCTTCGATGGCGTCGAAGACGCGGTGCGCCTCCCCGTCGGTGATGACGTAGGGCGGCAGGAAATAGAGCACGTTGCCCAAGGGGCGCAGCAAGATGTCGCGCTCGAGGAAGGCGTTGTAGAGCCGCGGGCCGAGGTCGTCGAGGTATCCGCCGCCGCCCTCCGGATCGATATCGATCGCCGCCATCGGCCCGAGCACCCGCGGCGAGGTGACGCGCGGCATCTCGGCGATCCGCGCCATGCGCTCGGTGAAGAGCGACTCCAGCTCGGCGACGCGCCCGAGGCGATCTTCTTCGTCGAAGAGTCGCAGGCTCTCGAGCCCGACCGCGCACGCCAGCGCGTTGCCGGTATAGGAATGGCCGTGGAAGAAGGTTTTGGATCGGTCCTCCGAGAGGAAGGCACCGTAGATCTCTTCCGAGGCGAGGGTCACGGACAGCGGCAGGTAGCCGCCCGTGAGCGCTTTGGAAAGGCACAGCACATCCGGTTCGACGCCGGCGTGCTCGCAGGCGAACATCGGACCGGTGCGGCCAAATCCGGTGAAGATTTCATCGGCGATGAGCGGGATGCCGTGGCGCCGGGTCAGCTCCCGCACGCGCTCGAGGAAGCTCGGCGGCTGCACCAGCATGCCCGCAGCGCCCTGGAGAACCGGCTCGACGATGACCGCCGCCACCTGGCCTCCCTCTCGCTCGAGGATGTGCTCGAGGTCCGGACTGTGGTCCTCCCGCCTCGCTGACGCCGGAGTCGCGGCCCGACGCACGTCGAAGAAAAGCGGAGAAAAGGCGCGGTGGAAGGCCGCGACGCCGCCGGCCGCCATCGCCCCGAAGGTATCGCCGTGGTAAGCGTCGTCGAGCGCCACAAAAAGCCGACGCTCTTCTCCCCGGTGCAGCCACGCTTGGTAGGCCATCTTCATCGCGACTTCGACGGCCGTCGAGCCGTCGTCGGAGAAGAAAACCCGCGGCAGCGAACCCGGCGTCCGCGCCACCAGCTCCGCCGCCAGCCGCGACGCGGGCTCGTGGGTGAAGCCGGCGAAGATCACCTGCTCGACCCGCTCCGCCTGTTCGGCGAGGGCTCGGTTTAGCCGCGGATGGGCGTGGCCGTGCACGTTCACCCACCACGACGAGATGCCGTCCAGGATGCGGCGGCCGTCGGGGGTCTCGAGGTAGACCCCCGAGGCCCGCGCCACCGGAATCGGCGGCGGCGCGGTGCGCATCTGCGTGTAGGGGTGCCACACGTGGCGGCGGGACAGCTCGAGCCAGTCCGGACCCGGCGCGCGGTTTTTGGACAAGCGCTCAGGCCTTCTTATAGGGCCGGAGCTTCTCAGCCAGCTCCTCGATGCCGGTGTTGAGAAAAACACCGAGCGCATCCACGCCCTCGACTCCGCGGCCGACGTAGTGCCCGATCTCGATGATCTGGGTCCGTGACGCAAAGACGCTATTGAGCTCGTGATTGAGCTTGACGCCCCCGACCACCGGCAGCTTAAAAAGATTCGCCAGGTCGGTCTTGTACATCGACACGAGGTCGTCCGGATCCGAGAGCTTGTTCTTGACCTCGGCGGTCAGCGTTAGCGTCGCTTTGGAGCCGAGCAGAGCTTCGCTGACCATGCCGCTGCCGGTGCGTCGATCGAGGGTGACGAAGACGCTGTGGAGCAGCGGGTCCGTATGGGTCAAGAAGCGGATCCGCTGCCGGTCGTCCCCGGCGTTGAAGCCGATCGACGGGCAGCCCCGACGCGCCATGGCGCGCACGATCTCGCCGACCATGATCTCGTCCTTCGACTCCCGCAGCTCCGCGTTGTGGGCGAACTTAGTGATGAAGTTGAACATCGCGGATCCTCACTCGGCGAAGCGGCCGCGCAGGTACTTGCGCAGCGCGTGGACGCAAGACGCCAAGTGCTCGGAGAGTCTGGCGTGGTCCGTGGTGTAGTCGGGCTGGACGTAGTCGTCGATATTCAGGAAGAGATCGACCTGCGCGTAGACGTAGCCGGAAGTGAGGTCGCCGTCGACGGCGATGGACCCGGGTTCGGAGCTCCCCATAAACCCACTCTTCAGCTCGGCCTTGAGCGCGCTCACCACCGTCCCGGCGTTGGCCATCTTCTCGCCGTAGCCGACGACCGCACTCGCCCGCTGGCCGAGCACCTTCGCCGCCGCCAGGTCACCGGTGAGGTGGCGCAAACGCACCACGACGCGGCTGCCGTCGGCCAGATTCTCGAAGCGCAGGTAGTGATTCTCGCCGTCGGATGACAGGTCGATCAGCGAATAGCCGGCGTCGAGGGTCGAGGTGATGACGGCCCCGAGGAAGACCTCGTCGATGTGGCTCGCAAAGCGATGCTCTTGCAGGTAGTCCCAGCTCTGCTCCACGAGCGACGAAAAAATGCCGTCCAGACGATCGTCTTCGGTACTCACCGTCGCCGCGGGCCGCGGCCCCGTCGGCACGGTGGAGGTGACCGCGGTCTGATCGGCCAGGGACTCCGTCGGGTGGGTCTCAGGCGTCTCGAACGGGGTGTCGGGGACGGCGGGCCGAAGGTCGGCGACGAGGTCCGGATGGTCGCCGATCCTCGCCCACTGCTCGCCGAGGCTCGGCAGCCAGAAGAGAGCCGACGTGTCCAGTCGACCGGCTCGGATCGATTCGTAGAGCGCGCGGCGGCTCATGGGGCCTTGGCGCTCCCCGTCGACGTGGACGTAGACCGTTTCGGCGTCTGGCGCCGGCAGGTCACTCAAAGACATGGGGGACTCCTCGCTGAAATCGGGCGATGGGGAGGTCGGTTCCGGAGGCACTGCGGCCGGCGAGCGCCAATTTGGCGACCGGGGCCTGGGCAAAACACAGCACGGCAGAGCAAAGAAGACCACCGACGCTAACAACGCCGGCTGCGGCTGTAAACCGGCAATCGCCCCGCCACGCGGCGGCTGGTCCCTTACGGGGTCGGCCGCAGGCGGAGGATCTTCGCCGGCACTCCGTGGGCATTGAGATAGTCGATCCACGCCCCCTGCTCCGGTCGCAGCTGGTCTCCGGGGGCCTTGACTTCGACGAGCTCGAAACCCACGGGTGAACCCGGCTCGAGCACCAAGAGATCCGGCAGGCCCCGACGATGTCGTCCCAGATCTTGAGCCAACCGCGCACAGACCGTTGCGAGGGCCGGGCCCGGGATGTGGGCGGCCGCGAAGTCGAGGGAATCCTCGAGCTGGCTATGCCACGGCACCAAAGCGTTGGCGAGGCCCCGCTTCTCGGCGTAAGTCGCCCCGAGACGCGACGCCAGGTCCAGGTCTCCCCGCAGGGCCTCAAGCCGCGCTTCGATCGCCGGACGTCGGCGCCGGTAGAATTCGCTATTCATCAAGTCAAGCGGCCCGAGCTGGAAAGGATGGGTGAAAGCGCCGGGCACGGGACTGAAGATGATGTCCCAGAAGGCTAGGCCGAAGAGGCTGCGCCAGAGCCAGTTTTCGCTGTAGAGGCCGGGCCGGCCACGCTCTTCGAGCAACGCCAAAGTCAGCCACTCCACCGCCGGCCGCGGCGGCGCCAGAATCGCCGCGTCGACTTCGAGCTCTTCCACAGGACGAGGCTGACGCCGCCACGGGTCGCGGGTGAGTCCGAGCTTGCGGCGCAAACCGTGGGCGAAACGGGGGGCGAAGGCCGCCTCCGAGGCGTCGACGGGATCCGCTTCGATCAGCTCACACGCCGCAAGCGCCTCTCCGGTTCGCCCGAGCCGATCCAGGACCCGGCACCGCCGCTCCCGCGACGGCGGCGAGGAGGTCCGCCCGTAATGCTCGAGACTTCCTTCCAAATCCCCGGCCCGCTCGAGCGCCCGGCCGACCTTGGCCAGAATCCGGTCAGCGTGGGGACGCGCCTGCGGGTGCCAGTCGCTTCGCCCCAGCGCCACGGCGGCGATGTCACGCGCGGCGCCCAAGGCCTCGGGGCCGGGGTGTCGTTCGGACAACACCGTGCGGAGGGCGAGGCGCGCGGCGCCGAGCACCAAGCAATCGTCGACGGCGGCGCGCTCGCTAAAGAGCCGGTGGTGTGAAGAGAGGGAATAGTCCTCGAAGCGCAGGACGCCGAGGTCGCGGAGCACGAACTCACGCCAGTCTTGCTCGAGATTCCCGAAAAAGAGCAGGCGCAGGACCCACAGCACGTCGTGCCGAAGCGGGCGCACGAGAGTAAAACCGTCACGCAGCGCGGTTTCGGTCAACGCGGCGGTCCGCTCGAGCGCGGCCACCAGCTCCTGGCGACGCATCGACTTCTTCACCGGCACTCGGATTCGCCGGGCTAGGTCGACGATCTCCTGACGTCGCAAGGGGCCCAGGAGCACGTCCAGCGGCTCCCCCGGCGCCCCGTCGAGGAAACCGGCGTCTAGCAAGGCTTGCGACGCGGCCTCCACATCCTCGATTTCGGGGTAGTCGAGCCGCCCCAAGCGAAAAATCGGTCCTTTCCGCATGGCCAGGCGCACGTATAGACGCTGCGCACCCTCGTCGAGGCGACGGAACTGCTCGAAGAAGTCGAGCTCCGAAGCGTCGAGCAGGTCCGAGTAGCGCGCTTCGACCACGTCGAGCACGCGCCGGAAGTTGGCCGCGTAGTAGCCGACCTCGAGCCGCCTCGACGCGCCGTCCGCGGTCTCAGCGTCCGCGGGCTGGGCGGCGTCGCCTCCGAGGTCGAAGGCCCGCGGCAGGTCGATCAAGCGCCGACCGCTGCGGTGTCCTGCTCGCGGGTCTTCAGGAATCGAACCTCCGGCCAGTCCTCTTGCGCGCAGGTCAGCTGCCACGCGCTTTTCGCCAGGTAGACCGGCAGGTCGTGGTGATCTTCGGCGACCTGCGCCTCGTTGCGGGAAATGAAGCGCCCCAAGACTTCGCTGTCGGCGTCCACCCAGCGAGCGGTGGTCATGCTGGTGGCTTCGAAGCGGACGGGAATGTTGTACTCCGTACGGATCCGATCCGCCAGCACTTCAAACTGGAGGGCGCCGGCGACGCCGACGATCCACTCGTTGCCGAGGCGGGTCTTGAGGATCAAAGCCGCGCCTTCCTCCGCCAGCTGGCGCAGCGCCCGCCCGAGGTGCTTGGCGCGCATCGGATCCTCAGGCCTGACCCGTCGCAAGAGCTCCGGCGCGAAGCTCGGCACGCCGATAAAGCGCAGCGCTTCGCCTTCGGTCAAGGAGTCCCCGATGTGCAGATTGCCGTGGTTCGGCAGTCCGAGGATGTCGCCGGCGAAGGCCTCGGACGCGATCTCGCGATCCTGCGCCAAGAAGAGCACCGGATTGTGCATGGTCAGATGCTTGCCGGAGCGCGGGTGGAAGAGCTTCATGCCGCGCTCGAAGCGGCCGGAGCACAGCCGGATGAACGCCAGACGGTCACGGTGCCGCGGGTCCATATTTGCCTGGATCTTGAAAACGAATCCGGTGACGTCGTCTTCTTCGGGCTGGACCTCGCGGTCCGCTGCCGGCTGCGGCCTCGGCGACGGCGCCATTTCGACGAGCGCGTCGAGCAAAGTCTGGACGCCGAAGCTATTGAGCGCGGAGCCGAAATAAACCGGCGTCTGATTGCCCTCGCGGTAGCTCTCGAGGTCGAGCTCCGGGGTCAGTCCCCGGGCCATTTCCACCTCATCGCGCAGGGTCGTGAGCTCCGAGTCGGTCAAGAATTCCCCGAGGCGCTCGTCGTCGAGGCCGCTCATGACCTCACCCTCTTGACGCTTGGTTTTGGCGGCGCCCACGGCGTCGAGCATCACCAGCCGATCGTGGATGAGGTCGTAGCAGCCCCGAAAGGCCTTGCCCATGCCGATCGGCCAGCTGCCCGGAGTGACGTCGAGCTGAAGCTCCTGCTCCACTTGGTCGAGAAGCTCGAAGGGGTCCATGCCGTCGCGGTCGAGCTTGTTGACGAAGGTGATGATCGGCACGTCCCGCATGCGGCACACTTCGAAGAGCTTGCGCGTCTGGCCCTCGATGCCCTTCGCCGAATCCAAGACCATCACGGCCGAGTCGACGGCCGTCAAGGTGCGATAAGTGTCTTCGCTGAAGTCTTCGTGACCCGGGGTGTCGAGCAGATTGAACGTGCAGCCGCGGTAGTCGAAGGTCATCACCGAGACCGTGACGGAGATGCC
Organism: Acidobacteriota bacterium; assembly: GCA_038747035.1. Classification (GTDB taxonomy): domain Bacteria; phylum Acidobacteriota; class Thermoanaerobaculia; order Multivoradales; family J023; genus JAUIJL01. Next base: position 27,947 of record JBCDKB010000026.1, read on the forward strand.
GCGCTCCTTCTCGACCTTCATCCAGTCAGACCGCGCGCGGCGCCGCTCACCGCGCGCTTTGACCGCGCCGGCGAGCTGGATCGCACCGCCGTAGAGCAGCAGCTTCTCCGTCAGCGTGGTCTTGCCCGCGTCGGGGTGGGAGATGATGGCGAATGTCCGTCGCCGGCGGCTTTCTTCCCGGTGGTCTTTCATCGTCTCAGGCCCTATCCAAGACCCCGATGGCTTCGAGGATTCTTTGTTCGGATTCCCGGAGCAGCTCTTCGAAGTGCAGCAGGCTCTGGCGCAATTCGGATACGTCCCGGAGCGTCTGCTGGACATTGTCGCGACTCGGCCGGGCCAGCGCCATCTCGATGGAAACCCGGGTCGCCAGGCCGAAATCGAGGACCCGCTTCTGGGTCGTTTGTAGCTCGAGCATCAAGTGTTCGTGGTCCGGATCAGCTTCCCAGACGTCGTCAAGGGGCAGCGTGCCGCCGGACGGCCTCGCCGCGGCACCGGCCATAGAAGACGCAGGCTCCGACGCTGTTGCGTCCCGAACCGGCGCCTCGGGCGCCGGCGCGAGGGTGCGCTGGATTTCGTCAAAAGCTTCGAGGGCTTCTCCGACCAGGTCAAGATCCTCGGTGAGGGCAAATACCAAGCGGCCGAGCATGTCCGAGAAGGTGATCGAGTCCTGCTCAAACTCATAAATGAGCTCCAGCAGGATGAAGACAAAGGCCGAGCGGTCGTAGGCCGTCTCCGCCAATCGCTCCGCCACCAGCTGGAACATCGGCTCCATTCCGGTTTCATAAACATCGATCGATCGCAGCCGGCGGAGGACCGCGGCCCTTTCTCGAAACTCGACGAATGTACTTTCAGCGATCGGCATCGACATGATTCACGTCCTGCGCCCAGGACCCCTGATTGTATGGCCAGCGGGATCACCCGCCAAGCCTCGTAGCGACCTATGCAAACATGCGCATGTAGGACAGATACGGACAACCCCTTCAGGCGACGTCGGATATTCAACCGCGTAGCGGCATCTTAGGATTTAGATGTTGAATGGCTCGAAGTCGATCTATCGGCTCTTCGAGTGCACGATTTCTCGGCCGCCCGGCTCATCCCCACCCTTGACAGCCGATTCGCCGCCCACGCGGCCCCCGGCTCCGCTCAGGCCCTCCGCGGGATGTGACGACAAAGCCCATTTCCTCTGAGCTGGCCGGCGAGAAATTGTGAAGTAGTCCAGGCGGACCACACCCTAAAGTCACATTCCACTTCCGCCGAACGACAAAATCGCCCGCGGTTCCCACCGTCGGGCGATTTTGTCGTGTGCCGGATCCGGCCGAGGCCGGAGGGCCCGGTCTCAGTTGGCCTCTGCGGTCACAACTTCGATCAGCTCCACCTCGAAGACCAGCGCGGCGCCGGGCGGAATCTTGCCGGCGGGGCGGTCGCCATAGGCGATATCAGACGGGCACACCAGCTCTGCCTTGCCGCCGGGCTTCATCATCGCCACACCTTCGGTCCAGCACTTGATCACCTGATTGAGACCGAAGGTCGCCGGCTGGCCACGCTCGCGGGAGCTGTCAAAGACTTCGCCCGTGCGGAGGGTGCCGTGGTAGTGGACCTTGACCCGGTCGGTGGGTTTCGGGTTGTCTCCGGTTCCGGCGGCGAGCTCCGTATAGATGAGACCGGAGTCGGTCACGACACCGCCCTTGGTCTTCGCCAGCTCCGCCTTCTCGGCCAGGAATGCATTCGCGGCGACCCGCTCGGCCTCGCCCGCCTTCTTGGCCCGATCGGCCGCCAGCTTCTGGACCTTCGGCATGATCTCCCGCGGGTTGATCTCCGCCTCCCCTTTGAGGCCTTCTCGAATACCCCGGATGACCTGCTCCAGCTCGGCGTCGGTCGCGCCGAGCGGCGCCAGCTGCTGGGAAATCATCAGGCCGAGGCCGTGGAAAGTCGCTGCGGGGTCATCCGCCGCCGTCTCCGCGGCGGCTTCCTCGGCGACGGCGGGCAGGGCGAAGATCAGCGCCACGCCGACGGCGAGTGCGCACAGAATGGACAAGGTGGAAGACTTCGTTCGGTTCATGGTTCGGTCCTATAGAGGTTCCGCGCGGCCAGCCTGACCGGGGAAGGTCTGGAGTTTTCCTGCGTGGCAGGTGAGATTCAAAAGGGCCCGCTAGGCAGGTGAAGGTGAAGTTGGGAAGGGTCTAGCGGACGGCGGCGGACCGCTAGAGGGCAGCTTCGGCTGAGGTTTGGAACTCGAGGGGGTGGAGGGGCGGCTCGGCACGCATGGAGGCGGAATTGGCGCGCGGTCGGCCTCTGAGCTGCGGCGCAGATCGATCACAGCGCCCGAACAGGACAGCAGCGTCGTCCGCTTCACGGTTGATCAGTCTACAATAGCGCCGATGCGGCGTCTCTTTTGGCTCGTGTGCTTCGCCTCGCTCTTCTCGCCTGCCCAGGCCGCCCACGCCTGGACGCCGGAGAGTCAACAATTCATCGCCGAACAGGCCGCGCGCCTGGTGCCGCCGGATCTCTATCGGCAGCTCGCGAGGAATCGGCCCTCGTTTCTGGTGGGGGTCCAGGAGCCGTTCCGCAGCGGCGCTCCCCAGGATCTGCATGCCCGCCGCGATGGGCGGCTGCCGACGGCGATCGAGCTGGCGGTCGACCACGCGATCGCCTCGATCGAGCACCACCACCCATTCAATGACATTGCCTATCGCATGGGGGTCGTCGCCCACTACGTCGCGCTGGCCCACCAGCCCCTGGCCACCGGCGAAGGCGACGCTGAGCAGCGGCGCTACCACCATGATTTCGCGCGGTATTTGCAAAGCGTCGAGCCGCGGGTCGACGTGGTCTTCTACGGCTTCCGCGCCGTCGACGGGCCGCTGGATCTCGAAGCCTTGGTCCAAGACGCGCTCCGAAGCAGCCGAAATCACTATCCGCTGGTCGGCCGCGAGTACCGCCGGGTCGGCTTCCGCTCGGGGGTCCAAGCCTTCGATGACCGGTCCACGGCCTTCGCGCTCGCAGCCCTCGGCTACAGCCATGCGGTCAGTGACATCGCAGAGGTGCTGCGCTATATTTGGCTGCGGGCCGGCGGGGCCGACGGCCGTCGATCCTTGCCCCAAAGGGGGCACCATCTAGTGCGCCTTCGCCCCGCCGAGCAGGCGCCGAGGGTGCGCTAAATAGCGTCTCCCGAGGCACTGCGGCGAGTGTCCGCCGGTCCACCCTCGGACCTCTTCGGCGCCGCCCCCACGAACAGTCCCACACCTCAGCTTCTCGGCCTCGCCACTCCCCGCTCCGCCCCCCCATCGACCAGTCGCTCGCCGCGGCGCGATCGTTCAATAGCCCCGAGATCCAGACCCCATGCTGCCCATCCAGCGAGCCCTCGTCTCCGTGTACGACAAGACCGGCCTGCTCGACTTGGCCCGCGCCCTCGACCGCCTCGGCATCGAGATCTTGTCCACCGGCGGCACCCGCCGCGCCCTCGAGCAGGCGGAGATTCCCGTCACCCCGGTGTCCGACGTCACCGAGCACCCGGAGATCCTCGACGGTCGAGTCAAAACGCTGCACCCCCGGATCCACGGCGGCATCTTGGCGGATCGCCGACGCGCTCGACACCTCACCGAGCTCCAAGAGCATCGAATCCAGCCCGTCGACCTGGTGATCTGCAACCTCTACCCGTTCCAGGACACCGTCGAATCGGGCGCTTCGGAGGCGGAGATCGTCGACATGATCGACGTCGGCGGCCCGACCATGATTCGCGCCGCAGCGAAGAACTTTTCCAGCGTCACCGTGGTCGTCGACCCCGGGGACTATCCGCAGATCCAGGCCGCCCTCGAGGACGGCGAGCGCCAGATCCCCGAGGCCCTCCGGCGCGCCCTCGCCCTCAAAGCCTTCCGGCAGACGCAGGCCTACGACGCCGCCATCGCCACCTGGCTCCAAGGGCCGTCCGGCGAAAGCTCAGGCGGCTTCCACCGCCGACTTTCGATCGACCTGGCACTCGACTTCGAGCCACGCTACGGCGAGAACCCACACCAGCCAGCGGCGGTCTACCGCCAGCTCGGCGGCCGGGGCGTGCTCGGCGGCTTCGAACAGCTCCAGGGCAAGCAGCTCTCGTTTAACAACATGCTCGACGCCGACGCCGCCCGCCGCATGGTCGCACAATTCGACGAGCCGGCCGTGGTCATCGTCAAGCACAACAATCCCTGCGGCATCGGACGCGGCGCCACTTTGCTCGAAGCCTACGAGCGGGCCCTCGCGTGTGACCCGACGTCGGCTTTCGGCTCGGTGATCGCCGTCAACCGGGCGGCGGACCTGCCGCTCGCCCAAGCGATGGCCAAGCTCTTCGTCGAGGTTCTCCTCGCCCCCGAGGTCGCGGAAGACGCGAAGGCCAAGCTCGCGGCCAAAACACGGCTGCGGGTCCTGCGCTGTCCGGTGCTCGACCCCGCCGCCGCCGACACTGAATGGCGGGCGATCGACGGCGGCTTTTTGGCCCAGGCCGCCGACGTCGGCCCCGACGAGGTCGAGGCTTGGGAAGTGGTCACCGAAAGGCCCCCTTCCGAAGACGAGCAGCGCGCCCTCGAGATGGCGTGGAAAGTGTGCCGCGGCGTCAAATCCAACGCCATCGTGCTCGCCACCGGCGACCAGAGCGTGGGCATCGGCGCCGGGCAAATGAGCCGCGTCGACTCATGCCACCTCGCGGTCCACAAGGCCCAGCTACCGATCGACGGTTCCGCCGCCGCATCCGACGCCTTCTTCCCCTTCCGCGACGGCCTCGACAAACTCGCCGAAGCCGGCATCACCGCCGTCGTCCAGCCCGGCGGCTCGAAGCGTGACGAGGAAGTTATTGCCGCCGCCGACGAGCACGGTATCGCCATGGTCTTCACCCGACGCCGCCACTTCCGCCACTGAGCCCGAGGTCCTATGAAGCGAATCGCTCTCCTGCTCTTGATCGCCTCCCTCGCGGCCCCCGTCACCGCGGAAAGCCCGTGGAGTCTGCTCGAGGAGCTCCGCGGAGGGCTTGTTGAGGCGGGCCCGCTGACGGCGCGATTCGTCCAAACCTTTGTGCCGGCCGGCTTCGAGAGCGGCGACCGGGAAGCCGGCGCCTTCTCCATGTGGCTCCCCTCCTGCCTGCGCTGGAATTACCAGGAGCCGGAGTCGAAGCACTTCCTGCTCTGCGGCGAAGAGGTGTGGTCGTGGAACGATCTCGAGCCCACGGGGCGCCACTACATCATCGATCCGGAGACCGAGCCGGGCCTGGATCTGCTGCTGGTGGACGTCGACAAGCTCCGCCTTCGCTACGTCGCCGAGAGCGCGAAGCAATCCGACGGCACTTACCTCCTCCACCTCCGCACGCCGCCCGAAGTGGCGCAGAGCTTCGCCGCGACCATCCGCATCGACCCGGTCGGCGAGCGAGTGCTCAGCCTCGAGTACACCGACGCGGAAGGCAACCGGACGCGTTTCGATATCTCCGACTACCAGGACCTCAAACACACGGCACTCTTCCAAGCCCCTAGGGACCTCGAATGGGCGGACGGCTGACTCGACGACACGTGCTCCGGGCGGCGCTCGTCGCCGGCCTGCTGGCCCCGGGCGGCCTGCATGCCCAAGAGCCGCGGGACGGCGACCGCGTAACGCTCCAAGGCACCGTCGTCGACGGCGACGGCCAGCCCGTTCCGGGCATCACCGTCCTGCTCGAGGCTGCCCGCGAGCGATTCTCCTTGAGGAGCCGTGAGAACAAGCGGGGCGAGGCGCTCCAAGTCCCGACCCAAACCGACGCGAACGGGGCTTTCCGCTTCGAATGGACGTGGGATCGCCACTACAACACTTTCACGCTCGCTTTTGGCCTCGAGGTAACTCGGGAAGGGGCCCCTGGATTTGAAATCGTCGAGAGGCGGGACGTCAGCTCCGAAATGGCGGGCGGCGCTCCGCCGCCTTTGCGCCATGAGCTGAAAGACGCCGGCTGGCTGCGCTGGCTGCGCCTCTACATCGACGGCAAGGCCAGCGATGATGAAAAGAAAATCTACCGGGACCTCGGTCGGCCGCAGAAGCTGACGACCGACGGAACCGCCACCTCGTGGTGGTATTTCGAAAAGGGCAAGGTCTACCGGCTGGAGTCCGGTCGGCTTGATCAAGTGATCCCCTTCGACCCCGTCCGCGAGCCTGAGACCGGGGAAAAGGATCCGGCCTAAACCGGCGGCCCGCCCGCCTGGAGATCGACATGCGTATGCATTCACCAAGCCGCTCTCTTCTCATCAC
>JBCDKB010000027.1:0-34171 GCA_038747035.1 Acidobacteriota bacterium
GGGGCGATTGTTGAGATCCTGCGGGCCCGTCTCGTCGGGGAGGTGCGGCCCCGGGAAGCGCGGCGCCGCGTGCAGGCGGCCATCGACACGCTTGCGACGCTCGCCGCCGAGCAGCCGACGAATCGACGGATCCACCGCTGGTGGAGCGAAGCGCATCTGTTGGCGGCGAGGCTGGCGGAGCGGCCGGAAGCGGCGGAGGACCAGGTCAGGGAGGCACTGGAGGTCATCGCACCTTTCGCGGAGGCTTCCCGGGACGGTCGCGTGGTGGCGCCCTATGAGGTCGCGCTCCGCTGCCTCGGCCGGACCGTAGAGGCCGAAGAGGCGCGCGAGAAACTCCGCCGAACAGGCTATTTTTCCCCCCTGGATGCCCACTGCCCGTCTAGCGGGCGGTGACTCTCTCCCAGAAACCAAAAATAAGCCTCCCCTAAACGCAGAAAGCGAGGCCCCCGTGAAGATGCCGACGTGCACCTTGCAGATCACTTATGTCTCCGATCCTGGCGAATTCTTCTTCGCGTGCATCAACAGCCCGCCCTCGTGGCTGATCCACCCCGACGGAACGGTGATACCCCCGAGTCGGATTCGGGTGATCGAGCTCGTGACCGATTCGACGACCGCCGAGTTCTTCGGCTTTGTCATGTCCTACCACCGAGATGACGTGACCAACCCCGAGAATCACAAGAAGGGATTCGTCAATCTGACCGGCCTGAAGGTCTCCCACGTCGACACCGGCGGAGACGGCGTGGTGGACCTGATCACGATCGAAGACCCGATCTCGACGTCCGGCGGTGACCCGCTGCGGGCGTATTACGCCATCGGGCTGCGGGTCGGTGAGACCGGCAAGGTCGTCTGGGACGACCCCAAGATCTACCATCCGCCGGACCTCTGAGCGCCCGAAGGGTGCCGTGCTCGGCCGTCTCGAAAAAAAAGTCGCGGGGCCTGTCACTTTCCGGGAGCGGTTGACGAGGGTGGGGCAGAAGCGGGGGTCACCGTGGCCTCCGCTCCCCGCCTTCGTCGTCGTCAAGCCATTTCTTCGACGGTCCACCCGACGGCGAGGCTCCTGAGGATCGAGACTAGAGAGGAACGCATCATGAGCTTGAAAACCGAACTCGTTACGTCGTTTGAGCCCACCAATCTGTGGTGGGACAAGGGCAGCGGCGCCGACGACGACATCGCTTTCTGGCGCGTATCGCCGCCGTCCGGGTATTTCGCCGTGGGCGACTATGCCCAAGGCAATTACGGTCAGCCCTCCGGAGCGTGCCTGGTCGTGGCGTCCGACGACCCGAATGCCCTCGCTAGGCCGACCGACTTCCAGCAAGTCTGGAACGATAAGGGTTCGGACTCGGACGAAGACGGCAGCCTGTGGATTCCGATTGCGCCGGCGGGTTACGTCACCCTCGGCTGCATTGCCCAGCGAGGTTACGACACCCCCACGCGGTCCGACATTCGCTGCGTGCGTTCGGACCTGGTCACCGAAGGTCGGTTCAGCCAGCTGATTTGGGCTGACCACGGCTCCGGCGGCGACAATGACGTGTCGATCTACGGCATCCGCAAAGCCGACGGTACCGGCCTCGGATATTTCATGGCCCAGGGTAATTACGATCCGCCGCAGGGGACGCCGTACGCGCCGAAGTAAGTCGGGAATCGTGGGAGTTCCGCGGGCCAAGGGAGGACCCGCGGAGCTCCCGGGATCTGTACGCTAGCCCGCCGCCCGTCGGCGGGGGAGCTCGAGGACGTCGCCCAGGACCGTGGCCTCGTCGCGACGGCCTTCCTTCTCGGGGAGGAGATCGTGGAGGAGCAGGGTCAGGTCGGCGACGGCCGGAGAACGGTGGGTGGCGTCGACGGATTTAGAGGTTGACATCACCGCTAGGTCGCCCAGGGCTTTGATGCTCTCGGTGCGGCGTCCGAGTAAGGCGTGGCAGATGGCGACGTGTTTTAGGCTGTCGACGGCGCGGTGGGTTTCACCGAGACTCACGAAAGCGTCGTGGGCGTCTTGGAGGTAGATCGACGCCAGCTCTGGGGTGGCGGTGAGCAGGGCGCGGCCGATGATCCAGCCGCGGTGTGCCCGCAATCGCTCGGTGCCGTAGGTGGCGTAGAGATCTTCGGCGGCGCGCACATGCATCGTCGCGCTGCGCAGCTGGGGCTGACGGATCGTGAGCGCATCGGCCCAGCGTCGGACCCGACGCTCGAGCTCGCCCGGGTGCGGGACGCGCTCGCCGTCGGGCAGCGGCTCGAGCTCGGAGGCGTACGAGAAGACGAGTCGGACGAGGATGTCGCCGAGGAAGTGCCGAAGTCGGAGGCGCAGCGCCGGCTGTACTTCGGTCTCCAGCTCGGCGAGCATCGCGAGGGCGGATTCGAGTACGAGCGGCGCCTGGCCGGCGGCGCCGGGGTGATGCACCAGCACCAAAGCGTAGCGCAGCAGCGTTTCCGCCCGGCGGTCGACGGGCCGGAAGTCGGCCAGCAGCACGTTGGCCCGCAGCAGGTCGCGGAGCGCGCTCGGGATGTGCCCTTGGCGCACGCTGCGCATGGCCCGGGCTTCGAAGAAGATCGCCTGGATCTCTTGCGAGCCGGTCCCCTCGCCGAGCAGGGCGGCGCCGCGGTCGAGCCAGTGCGGGTGTTCGCCGCTCGCCGGGCCGATGGCGTGGTGCTCTGCGAGGTAGAGCGCGGTGCGGGCGAGCAGGTCCGCGTGGACCCGGGGCGCAAGCGCCGCCAGGAAAGGATCGGTGAGCAGCTCGCCGACGTAGGTGAGCTGGGCGAAGACGGGGAAGTGGGCGGCGCGCAGCACGCTGAGCGCCTCTTCGACCACCAGCGCGGCGAACCCGAGGGGCGTGCGAGAGGCTTGCCCCGCCGCCAGCCGGTGAATCGACCGCAGGGACGCCGTGTCGCGGCCGGCGAGCGTGCGCAGGGCGCGGATGACGGGATTGAGGGTCGGCGGAGGGTCCTCGTCCAGAATCTCGGGGGTGAGCGCCGACCACGCCGTCGAGCCCTGGATAGAAAACGCGTAGAGCACCCGCAGCTCATTTGAAAAGTCGAGGTTGCGGCGGTTGACCATGCGCCGCAGCTCGTCGCCGTCGGGCGGCGATTCGAGGGCGCGGTCATACTCAACGGCGCGGGCTAGGCCGCCCTCAAGGGCGAGCACGCGGTCGAAGGTGGGGCCGCGGCTATCAACCATTCGACGGACGTGCTGTCCGGCGCTCGGAGCCTCGCGCGCGAGAACGGTCAGAATGTCCTCGGCGAGGGCTTCGAGCGGCGCAAAATTTTCAGCGAGATGTCCCGAGATCTTGGAGACCTCGGCAATACGGAGGCGCAGCCGATGCAGCTGTCGTTCAATGGTGTTGGTGGCCATGGGCCCTCCGAGTACCGGCACGCAGGAATGAGACGAGAATAGAAGAACCGACGGGGGACCGGGCCACAAAAGAAACCAGGGCCGACGGCGGGTAGTGACTTGTGGGGGTGTCGCCGCCGGCCCGGATATGGAGTGGCAAGTGGCCGCGCCCGCAAGGGCACCATCGGCCAGTCGGCTTGGAAACTTCACCAGCACGGTTTATAGTGCTGTGGACGGTTCGAAGCCGACTGAAGGCACTCTACTCGGGACTCTGGGTGCCGCCAACCGCAGGCGCAAATGGAACGGATTTGGTTCCATAGCGATCCGGGCCCTAAGGCCCGGCGGCAAAAGACCGCGCGATGACGCTTGACGAAGCGTTACATTTCCCGAGACCCGCACGCTTTGAGTTGAGTTTCTTCAGAAGCGCTTGAGTTTCTTTGGAAGCCCCGCAAAGCCGGGAGCCGTTCGACTCTTGACGCTCCTGACGTGCGCCGTCCACCTCTCGGGTTCCACCGCGCCGTCGAAATGCCGACTGTAATGGGGCGGCGTCAAGATAGATTCATCTGGATGTGCGCATGATGCAGACTGTCGGAATTACAGAGCGAATTCTCTCGACCCTGCGGGAGCTGATCGAGCACCACTCGAGCAGCCGCTGCGTGGCGGAGCAGATGGGGCAGGCGCACAATTACGTCGCCCGGATTCTGCGCGGCGAGACGAAGCTGCGGCTCGATACGCTGGAGCGTATTCTCGAGACCCTGGGCGTGCCGCACCGCCTTTTTATGCAGATGGTTCTTGCGGGGCGGCCCAACGAGGCCGACGCGATCGGTCTACTGCGATTCTTGGCCGGCTCCGATGAGCCGGCCGAGCCGTTTCTGACCGACATTCGCCCGACGCTCGATGTCCTCCTGCGCATGCCGCTCGTGGATGACGAGACGTACCCGCGTCATGCCGCCGAGCTGGATCGGCTCGAACGCCTGCGTCGTTCGGACAAGGAAGGTGCGGAGGCGGGGCTCAAGTCCCTGATTTTCGAGATCCTGACGGATCCGCCTGTCCCCGTGCCGCGTCAGATGCTTGAGGATCTCGGGGAAGCGCTGGCCGTTTTTGGCACGGTGCAGAGGTTCCTAGGGCGTCAGCTGGATTCAGCCTGCGCGCTTCAAGCTGCACTTCGTGTCGGTGCGAGAGCGGGAAGGCCGCGCGGCTTAGCCCATGTATTCCGCAAGGCAGCCTTTCTGATGCGCGAATATGGCCAAGCTGCTATCGGGATCCAGTATCTGGAGCATGCGAGAGAGCTTTTCCTTCGCGTCGGCGATACCCGAAGGTGCTTTGAGATTTTCAGTGATCGCGCGTCCTTTTGGGTCAACATGGGCGAGATCGGTCGGGCCAGGCAGGACTTCCTGACTGCGGTCTCCTTGCTACCCGAGGACGAACCGGTACAAGTCTATGGTGCGTACGCCGGTCTCGCTTTCTGCTACCAGGAAGAAGGAAACGCCCAGGCGGCACTTGACGCCATCGAGAAGGCCGAAGCGATTCATAGCGGTGAAGGTGACATTGCCTTCGCCTATCTCGTCTGGAACCGCGCCAAGCTTGCGGTTGAGGTTGGCGAGCCTACTGTCGCTCGCCTACAGTTTCGCCGGGCGATAGACCTTCTTGTCCAGTATTCCGACCCTATCGACGGTGCTCTTTGCGCACTCGATCTGTGTGGACTACTCATCGAGATGGGTGAAGTCTCAGAAGTCAAAGGGCTAGCTGAGCTCATGCTTTCGTGGCTTCCTGCTTTCCAAGGCCAGCGCGTCGCGGACGCCGTGATCACCGAGTTTATTCGGTGTGCGAAGTGGGGTGAGGTGACTTCCCGCTTCTTGGCCGGCGCCCGCAGACGCCTTAAGCAATCACGCATCTAGCAAAGGTCTCGAGTCAGCCGTTACTGTCGGGAACCCCTTGCGCACGGTCCCTCGGCGGCTCGTCTTTCTTGGCCTCGAAGGCTGAGTTGTTTCCTGAATCCGTGGTCGGGGCCCCGTTGGTATCGATGACAGGGCTTGCCGGGGCCATGATCGCGACGATGTCGTCAACAAGGGCGCTCAGGAAATCGACGAGGCTGAAGCTCGGGGCTTCCGGGGCTTGCGGCTGGGCGAAAGAAACGGGGGCGGCGAGCAGGCAAACGGACAGGAGGATCGAGAGGACGATCTGGCGAGAATGCTTCATGGTGGACAACCTTTCTGGGCAGGGTCATCCCAGCGGGCGAATTTGCCCGTCTGTTGCCACTACCCACGTCCGTAAATCTATCCTTGAAAAGGCCTACCCTCTGGCGCATATGACTTGAAAAATCGGGGCAATTTAGAAGGCTATCGGACGGAAAGCTACTTCAATCCGACTGATAGGGCCTGTTTTGGCCATTAAATCTGTAGCTGACGAGCCGTGGCTCCAGAACTAACCTCCCTGGTGACCCCGCGGGCGGCGTGCTAGCGTCCAGCCGCCGCGGGAGGCGAAACAACTGCATTGCACGGTCGCTCCTCCTTCTCCACAGCAAAGAACCTTCTCGACGAGAATCGCCCATGACGTCTTCTATCGGCACCCAGGGTCCCGAGACTCCGGACCTCGAGACTCCGGACTTCGAGACCCTGGATTTCGAGGCCCCGGCCTCCGACGACTCTCCGCTCTTGGCCCTCGAACCCGGTTTCGCCTGGCGATTCTTCGACGGGATCCGCCGGATCCCGCGACCGTCGAAGCAGGAAGGGCGCATTGCCGCCGCCGTGGAGGCCTGGGCGGCGAAGCGGGCCTTCGAGTGCGCGGCGGACGCCGCCGGCAACTTGGTGATCCGCGTTCCGGCGAGCGCCGGCCATGAATCAGCGCCAGCGGTCGTACTGCAGGCCCACCTCGACATGGTGTGTGAGAAGAACGCCGGGGTCGAGCACGACTTTGAGCGCGACCCGATCGCGGTGAAAGTCGACGGCGACTGGGTCAAAGCCGTGGGCACGACCCTGGGCGCCGACAACGGCATGGGTGTCGCCCTCGCGATGGCCGCCGCCGTCGACCCGGAGGTGGAGCACGGTCCGCTCGAGCTGCTCTTCACCCTCGATGAAGAAACCGGCCTCAACGGCGCCCAGGCCCTCGACGGCTCGCTCGTCCAGGGCCGGCTGATGATCAACCTCGACGCCGAAGAAGATACGACGATCTACATCGGCTGCGCGGGAGCGGCCGGCGTCGTCGCCCGGCTGCCGGTCCAGCGGGTGATGGCGCGGGGCGGCCGACGGTTTACGCTGGCGCTGCGCGGCCTGGTCGGGGGCCATTCCGGGGTCGAGATCAACACCGGCCGCGGCAATGCGGTCAAGCTGCTGGCGCGGGCCCTGGTCTTGGCGCTCGATTCCGGGCTCGACTTTCGGCTGATCCATATCCGCGGCGGTGACAAGCCAAATGCGATTCCCCGGGAAGCCTTCGCCGAGCTCTACCTCGACCCGGACGAAGAGCAGGACTGGCGCCAGCTGCTCGGCGAGCTCACATCGACGCTCCAGGAGCAGCTCGGCGGCGCCGATCCCGGCGTGAGCTTTAGCCTGGAAACCGACGACGGCCCGCCGCGCTCCCTGCCGCTCGATCCGCGGTCGACGTTTTCCACGCTGCGCCTGCTGGACGCTTTGCCGCACGGCGTGGTCGCCATGTCCCAATCCCTGCCGGGCCTGGTGGAGACCTCCGTCAACCTGGCGCGAGCAGCGAGCCAGGAGTCCCACCTGGAGCTGATGCTCTCCCTACGCTCGTCCTCCGACCCCGCCCTCGACGGCCTCGGCCAGTCGTTGGCGTCTTTGTGCCGCGTGGCCGGCGCTGAGGTCGATCGGCTCGCCGGCTATTCGGGCTGGGCCCCGGAGCCCGAGAGCGAGCTGGTGGCGCTGACGGCGTCTGTTTATGAGGATCTTTTTGACGACAAGCCCTTGCTCGAGGCCGTGCACGCCGGCGTGGAATGCGGCGTCGTGGCGAAGCGCGTCCCCGGTCTCAAGGCGGTGTCGATCGGCCCCGATATTTTGGGCGCCCATTCGCCGGACGAGCGCGTGTCGGTGCCGTCGGTGGCGAAGACCTATCGCTGGCTCAAGCAGCTGCTGGCGACCCTCACGGGGGGAGATCTTGGGGCACGCCCCGCCGACTGAGCGCGATGGGGACCCGAGGGGGCCAATACCGGTCATTTCTTGGCCCCGGCCAGCTATCGTGGACCCATCGACAGTGTTAGCATCCTCCGGAGATATCGAGGAGATTGCACGGTTGAGGCGGAACGCCGTTTTGCCGAACCTTTGCCCCCGGATCCCGAATCCGGCCACGGCTCTTGAACCCTGGGTTTTGTCCCCTGAGTCCACACCCCCGAGCCGCGGCCGCCTGAAGATATTGCGACGCCATTCAAAACGTCCCAGATTCCCAACACCTTGAATCCTAGAGACTCGCCTTGAGACGACTCGGAGGAGACACCATGAAGAAACACATCCCCTGGCTAGCCGCGGCGCTGATGCTGGCGCCGGCGACCTGGGCCGAGGAGTCCACGAGCTCCGCGGACTGGCCGAACCACGGCAACGCCGCCACGTCGGCGAGCGGGCAGAAGGGCCTTTTCAACCTGATCTACGGTGAGAACCTGTGCAAGGGCCAGTGGGCCTTCTCGACCTACTACAACAAGTGGGACCGGCGAGTGCAGTCCGATCCGGTGACGCAGGCCTTCGACCCGCTGTGGACCGATTGGGACATGGACGTCGAGCGCCTCTCCGTGGCGGTGGGCTACGGCATCACCGACAAGATCGAGCTTTCCGTGATGGCGCCCTACTGGACTTTCGACGGCGAAGACATCGACGGCCCGAATCGCTCGTCGGGCATCTTGAACGGCGTGCTCTTCAATCAAGGCGTGATCGACCAGTCCGGCTTCGGCAACATCCGCGTCGGCGCCAAATTCCAGGTCGCCCGCACCGAGGACTACGCCATCGGCCTGATGCCGTTCATCGACCTGCCGACCGGCGATGACGACGAAGCCGTGGTCGCCGGCGGCACCGGCTACGGCCTCACCTTCGCGTATAACAACCGCGGGGGCTGGGTCTTTAACGCCAGCTATGTCTACCCGGGTGATTCCGACTTCCTCGATGTCTCCGAGGAATTCCACGTCGGCGTCGGCTACGCCAAGGCGATCAACCCGAAAACGGAATGGATCACCGAGCTGTCGGGCATCCTCTACACCGAATCGAACGGCGAGCACGACGCCGCCGACATCACCTCCGGCGCCCGCTGGCGGCTGAACAACCCGGAGTGGGGCTTCAACGCCGGCCTTCGGGTGGATCTCTCGGATACCAGTTTCGACTATTCGCCGATCGGCGGCGTCGTCGGCCTGTCCTACGCGCCGAAGAACCGCTACACCCTCGGCGTTGACCTCGCCGGCACGGGCTCCGGCCGCGTCGTCGGCGACCGCATCGACTGCGGCGCGACCTGCGAAGCGACCTACCACTGCGGCGGCACCGTGACCCTCACCGCCGAGCCGGAGCCGAAGTCGCGCTTCGACCGCTGGGAAGGCGCCTGCGCCGGTTCCGATCCGTCGGTGACGATCACCCTCGACGGCGACAAGCAGTGCACCGCCCACTTCGTGAAGCTCTACGACCTGACGGTCGAGGTGCAGCGGACCAAGCATCCGGACGGTGATGAGCCGGGCAACGGCAGCGTCGTCTTCGCCGGCGAGAACTGCACCGACAAGTGCACGATCACCCGCGACGTCGGCACCGAGATCGACCTCAAGGCCAAGCCGGCGGACAACTCCACCTTCGAAGGCTGGACGGTTGACTGCAAGGGTGACGAGCCGGGCACGTCGCTGGTGCTCGATAGCGACAAGGCCTGCGTCGCGACCTTCCAGGGTCCGCCGCGCCCCTGCGATGAAGAGCCGATCATGGGTGAATTCGCCAAGTGCGGACGCTACGACGTCGCCCACAGCTGCGACTCCGCGACCTGGAGCCAGCTGATCGGAGCCTACGCTTCGGGCGCTACTGACGTGCCGCTCGAGCAGGTGCCGAATATGGACCGCGACGCCGGAAACGAGGGCAAGACGCCGCTTTGCGACGTCGTCAACTTCCTCCGCGCCTGCCCGCAGGTGAAAGCCTGCGTCGGCGGTAGCGACGACGGCGAAGCCCACTGCACCGCCGAGAAGCGCGCCGCCAAGATCGCGGGCTTCTTGATCGGCCAGGGCAACTTCGGCTTCTTCAAGTCGATCACCGCCGATCGCATCCAGCTGCCGCCGGCCTGCGAGGCCGAAGCGGGCTCGGGCCGCAGCGTCGGCATCTACCTCGACTGAGGGATGATGTCCCGCTAGGACCGCGAGTCCTCCGAAATCCGGGTCCCCTGGACCCGGGTTTCGGTTCGCGAGGAACGCCTTCCGACTCCGGTCGGAAGGCGTTTTCCGTTCCGGGGCCCCGCCGAGGACCGAACGCGCCGGGCCGCCCGCCTTGGGTCGGCGGCCCTCGGGCAGTAGAATCCGCCGGATGCCCGAGTTACCGCCCCAAGTCCTGGTGGTCGACGACGAGACCGGATCCCGCGAATCGATGGCCATCGCCATCGAAAAAGCGGGGCTCGTTGTGCGGACCTTCGACGATGCCCGCGAGGCCCTCCAGTGCCTCCAAGAAACGCCGTCGGTGCAGCTGGTCGTCACCGACCTGCGCATGCCCGACATGGACGGCCTGGCGTTTCTCCAGGAGCTGCGCCGGCTCGAGATTGAGGTCGCGGTGATTTTGGTGACCGGCTACGGCTCCATCGAGAACGCCGTGGAAGCCATGCGCGTCGGTGCCGACGACTACCTGACCAAGCCGGTGGACCTCTACGAGCTGCGCAAGCGGGTGAATAACCTGCTGGAGAATCGTCAGCTCAAAGAAGAGGTCACCGAGCTGCGGCGCATGCTCGAAAAGCGCTACGGCTTCGAGAGCATCATCGGCCGCTCGGAAGCGATGGAGCGGCTCTTCGAGAAGATGAAGCTGGTGGCGCCGACGCGTTCGACCGTCCTGGTCATCGGCGAGTCCGGAACCGGCAAGGAGCTGGTGGCCAACGCGCTGCACGTCAATAGCCCGCGGGCCCACGAGCGCTTCCTGGCGATCAACTGCGGCGCGATTCCCCATGAGATTCTGGAAAGCGAGCTCTTCGGCCACGAGCGCGGCGCCTTCACCGGCGCCGTGTCTCGGAAGCTCGGCAAATTCGAGCTGGCCCACAAAGGCACGCTATTCCTCGACGAAATCGGTGAGCTCTCCGCCGCCCTGCAGGTAAAGCTGCTGCGGGTGCTCGAGGAGCGCAAGATCATGCGGGTCGGCGGACATGAGCTCTTCGACGTCGATTTTCGCCTCATCGCCGCCACCAACCGCAGCCTGGAAGACATGGTCTCGGCGGGTGATTTCCGCGAAGACCTTTACTACCGGCTCAAAGTCGTGACGCTCGATATTCCGCCGCTTTCCGCCCGCCGCGGCGACATTCCGCTCCTGGTCGAGCACTACCTGGGGCAGCTCGCCCAGGAGCACGGCAAGCCGCCGATGACCATGTCGAAAGCTGCCCTCGAAGCGCTCGACCGCTTCGGCTGGCCCGGCAACGTGCGCCAGCTGCGCAACGTGCTCGAGTCGATGGTGGTCTTCCACCCGGGCGGAGAGATCGACCTCGATTCGCTGCCGCCGGAGATACTCGAGGCCACTCGGCTCTCCGGATCAGCGACGCCGGTGCAGCCCCTGGTCGGCGAGCCGCGGACGATGGACGAGATCGAGCGCGCCGCGATCCTCGAGACCCTCCAGCGCACCAAAGGGCACCGGGCGGAGGCGGCGCGGCTGCTCGAGATCGGGCTGCGCACGCTGCAGCGCAAGCTCAAGGACTATAAAGAGCAGGGCCATTTTGAAGACTGATTTTTCTCGGAGAGTTAGGTATGGATCTACCGGCTGAAGTGCAGATTACGAACGAAGAGCTCGGCATTAAGAACGGCAAAGGGACGCTCGTCGCCATCAGTCCCCACGGCTTCTACGAGCTTCGTTTGAGCTTCAATAACCGCCAGCACAAGGTCCTGGTCCCGATTAGCCGCACCTCGATGATCTTCCGCCAACCGGAGCCGGAGTTCGCCAGCGAGATCGAAATCGAACGATGAACCGCGTCTTGAAGACTGCCGGGCTTCTGCTCCTGGCCTGGGCCGCGGCGGCGCCGGCCGGCGCGTGGTTCGCCGGCGGCCACATCGTGGTCGCGAAGATCGCCCACGATCGGCTGAGCACGCCCGCCAAGGTGGAGGCGGATCGGCTGATCGGCGTGCTCGCGGATTTCTCCCCGGCGCGGGCTGACTTCGTGTCCGCGTCGGTGTGGCTCGACGAGATCAAAGAGGTCGGATGGAACACCTTCGATACCTGGCACTACATCAGCCTGCCGTATAACCCGGAGGGGCTCCGGGGGGTGCCGCCGGCCCTCGACAACAACGCGGTCGCGGCGCTCGAAGAGTCCCTCGAGACCTTGAAGAATCCCGACGCGGGGGATCTGGCGCGGGCCTTCAGCCTGCGCGTGGTGATTCACTTGGTCGGTGACCTCCACCAGCCGCTCCACTGCATTAGTCGATTTAGCAAGCGGCTGCCCCAGGGGGACCGCGGCGGTAATGACTTCCCGCTCGCGGATAAGAACCTGCACCTCTACTGGGACGCGGCCGCCGGCCTGCTCGGCGACCTGGACTCATCGAGCTCTTCGGAGGACGTGGCCGCGGCGGTGGAAGGGCTGCTCCAAGCCGTGCCGGAGGAGGCCATGCCGCCGTGGCAGGGCGAGGAGCCGCTGGCTTGGGCGCAGGAGAGCTACGGCCTCGCCGTTTCGGTGGCCTACGTCGGCCTCATCGAGGGCCGGGAGCCTCCGGAGAGTTATCGGATCCGCGCCCAGCTGGTGTCGCAGCGGCGGCTGGTCACCGCGGGCTACCGGCTGGCGGCGGTGCTGGAAGACGCGCTAGCGCCCCGGTTCCCCGCCACGCGGTGAGCTTCTGGACGTGACGGCGGCGGACCGATGAAGAAACGACCTGGCCCGTCCCTCGACGACCTCGAATCCGGCGTCATCGCCGGTGATCGTGCGCTGCTCGCCCGGGCGATCACGCTCATCGAGTCCAATCGCACGGATCACCAGGAGCGGGCCCAGGAGCTGCTGCGTCGGCTGCTGCCGCGCACCGGCGGATCCCACCGCATCGGCGTGACCGGGGTGCCCGGCGTCGGCAAGAGCAGCTTTATCGAGGCCATGGGCACCCGCCTGGTGGAGCAGGGGCGGCGACTGGCCGTCCTGGCCATCGACCCGTCGAGCGCCCGCACCGGCGGTTCGGTGATGGGGGATAAGACCCGCATGGGTCGCCTATCGATGGACCTGCGGGCCTTCGTGCGACCGTCGCCGTCGGGCGGGTCCCTGGGCGGCGTCGCCCGCAAGACCAGAGAGACTCTGCTGCTCTGTGAAGCCGCGGGCTATGACGCGGTGCTGGTGGAGACGGTCGGCGTCGGCCAGAGCGAGGCGATGGTCGCCGATATGGTCGACGCCGTGCTTCTGCTCTTGCTGCCCGGCGCCGGAGACGAGCTCCAAGGCATCAAGCGCGGACTGCTCGAGCTGATCGACGTGGTGGCGGTGAATAAGGCCGACGGCGATCGCATCACGGCGGCTCGGCAAGCGCGGGTGGAATACGCGTCGGCACTGCGCCTCGTGCGGTCCCGGGGCGGCGAGGCGCCGCCCGTCCTGGTGTGCAGCAGTCACAAAGGCACGGGCCTCGACGCCGTCTGGGGAGCCCTGCGGGACCATCGCTCCCACCTCGAAGTCGACGGCGGCTTGGCGAAGCTCCGCCGTCAGCAAGACCTGCGCTGGATGTGGGCGCTGCTCGAAGAGGGATTGATGGATCGATTTCGCCGGCACCCGGAGACCGCGGCCGCGCTGCCGGGCCTCGAGTCCGCCGTGGTCGAAGGGGAGACGACGCCATCCCAGGCCGCCCTTCAGCTTCTTCAGCTCTTTCTGTCTGGAAATTCGCCCCGCGGGGTCAGCGAGTAGGTCCGGGTGGCCGAAAAATCCGCGGCGGCGCAGGAATTTGGCTAAGATCGCCGTCCGGACATTTCCTCTGCACCGAAGGAGCCCCTTTATGTTCTTCGACACCGCCGCTTTCCCCTTCATCCAAAAGCTCGAAGCCGCCTACCCCGTGATTCGCCGGGAGTACGAAAGTCTCAAGGAGAATCACTTCCAAGAGTGGCCCGAGAAGTATCTCTATGAGGACGGCTGGAAGGTCTTTGGCCTCTGGGGCTTCGGGCACAAGATCGAAGAGAACTGCAAGCTGTGCCCCGAGACGGCGGCGACCCTCAGCCAGATCGACGGACTCTTCCAGGCGGGTTTTTCGCGCCTCGCCCCGGGCACCCACATCAAGCCGCACAAAGGCCGCGCGAAGGAACAGCTTCGCTGCCACCTCGGCGTGATCGTCCCCGACGGCTGTGCGCTGCGGGTCGAAGACGACACGCGCGGGTGGACCGAAGGCCAGTGCCTGCTCTTTGACGATACGGTGGAGCACGAGGCCTGGAACCGCGGCGACAGCGACCGCATCGTGCTGCTGATCGATATCCCGTCCCAAGGCGCCCGCGAACGCGCGTCGTAGCCGCCTCCCCCGCGGGGCCCCACGGGTCCGGGCCGCGGCTTGACGGCGCTGCCCGGGCCGGCGAGACTCGGCGCGGCGTCGATGGACGGCGCCCGCTCCAGACGTCTTGGAGGTCCCCATGCGCCCAGCCCTGCTCCAGCCGCTCCTGCTGACCCTTTTACTCGCGGTGGCCGGCTGCGCCGCGCCCCCGGCCGATTCGCCGGACGCCGCGGACTCGGCGACAAACCCGGCCGACGCGCCGGGCGCTGCCCCGGAACCCGCCGTCGACTGGGCGATCGCGATCCACGGCGGCGCCGGCGTGATTCCGAAAGACATGCCGGAGGATCAGGTGCAGGCCTACCGAGACGCCCTCGAATCGGCCCTGCGCCTGGGGCAGGAACGTCTCGAGGCCGGCGCCCCGGCGCTCGACGTGGTCGAGGCCGTGGTGCGACAGCTGGAGGATGCGCCGCAATTCAACGCCGGCAAGGGCGCCGTGTTCACCAACGACGAGCGCAACGAGCTCGACGCGGCGATCATGGACGGCCGAGACCTGTCCTGCGGCGCCGTCGCCCGCGTCACGACGGTCAAGAATCCGATCACCCTCGCCCGCGGCGTCATGGAGCAGTCGAAGCACGTCTTCTTCACTGGCGACGGCGCCGAAGCCTTTGCGGACGAGATCGGCGTCGAGCGCGTGGAGCCCGAGTACTTCTTCACCGAGCGGCGCTTTGAGCAGCTGCAAAAGGCCAAGGCGAAAGAAGCGGAGGCGCAGAAGCACGGCACGGTCGGCGCGGTGGTGCGCGACCGGGAAGGCAACTTGGCGGCCGCCACGTCCACCGGCGGTATGACCAATAAACGCTTCGGCCGCATCGGAGATGTGCCGGTGATCGGCGCGGGGACGTACGCCGACAATCGGACGGCGGCGATTTCATGCACGGGCTGGGGCGAGAAATTCATCCGCAACTCGATCGCCTATAGCGTCACCGCCCGTATGCAATTCGGCGGCGCGACGCTCGAAGAAGCGGCCCGCGCGGCGATTCACGACGCCCTCGACCCGAAAGACGGCGGTCTGATCGCAGTCGATAAAGACGGACGACTCGCCCTGGTCTTCAACTCCCCGGGCATGTTCCGCGGCGCCGCCGATTCAAGCGGGCGCTTCGACGTCGCCATCTGGGAGTCGACGCCCGGCGAAAGCTAAGCACCGACCGACCCGCCCGACCCACTGCGATCCGCCGCTAAGGACCCCACGATATGGCCCGTAAGAATCGTCTCGCCCGCGAGACCAGTCCCTATCTTCTGCTTCACCAGGACAACCCGGTCGACTGGTATCCGTGGGGGCCTGAGGCGCTTGAGCGCGCCCGGGTGGAAGACAAGCCGATCTTCCTTTCTGTCGGCTATGCAACCTGCTATTGGTGCCACGTCATGGAGCGGGAGTCCTTCGCCGACGCCGGCACCGCCCAGGTGATGAACGAGCACTTCATCAACATCAAGGTCGACCGGGAAGAGCGCCCCGAACTCGATGAGATCTACATGGCGGCGACCCAGATCTTCAATCGCCGGGGTGGCTGGCCGAATTCGGTCTTCTTGACCCCGAAGCTGACGCCCTTCTTCGCCGGGACGTACTTTCCGCCGTTTGACGACCAGGGGCGGCCGTCCTTCCGGACGGTCTTGCTCTCCATGCAGCACGCGTGGGACGAGCGGCGGGACGACGTCGAAGAGCAGGCCCGGGAACTCGAGGGCGCCATGCGCGACATGCTCGAGGAGCGCGGCAAGCCGACGCCGTCCGTGCCGCCGGAGGCGGTGATCGAAACCTCGCTCAAGGGGCTCGCGGATCGCTACGACTCGGAATGGGGCGGCTTCGGCCAGGCGCCCAAATTCCCGACGCCGTCGAATCTGCACTTCTTGCTCGACCAGGCGGAAAACGGCGATGACGCCGCCGGCGACATGCTCGAAAAGACCCTCGACCAGATGGGCCGCGGCGGCATCTACGACCAGCTCGCGGGCGGCTTTCATCGCTACGCCACGGACCGCCAGTGGCGGGTGCCGCATTTCGAGAAGATGCTCTACGACAACGGTCAGCTGCTCGAAATCTACGCCCAGGACTATGCCCGCACCGGCGACGGGGAGCGGGAGCGGGTGGTGCGCGAGACGGCCCACTTTTTGGCCCGCGAGCTCACCGGCGAGCACGGGGCGCTGCTCAGCGCCATCGACGCCGAGGTGGGGGGGCGAGAGGGCGCGTTCCACGCCTGGACGCTTCAGCAGATTGTGGACGCGGTCGGCGAGGAAGACGCTTCTTTCCTGGCGCCGCTGCTCGGTTTCGACGGCCCCCCCTTCTTCGACGGGGAGTACGTGTTCCACCTGCCCGAGCCGCTGGCCGCGCAGGCCGAGCGGCGCCGTCTCGATGTCGACGTCTTGGCCGAGCAGGTGAAATCACTCGAGGCCACTTTGCTCGCCGCCCGCGAAGAGCGACCGAAGCCGCTGGTCGACGACAAGGTGCTAACGGACTGGAACGGCCTGGCGATCGCCGGCCTGGCCACTGCGGCCGCCCACCTCAGCGACGGCGGGCTGCTCGAGCAGGCGGAGCGGGCCGCCGACTTCGTGCTGGAGAACCTGCGCAGCGACGCCGGCGTTCTGCAGCACACCTGGCGCGGCGGCGAGGCCCGCTTTGACGCCTTCCTCGGGGACTACACCGCCCTCGTGCGCGGCCTGCTGGCGCTCTACGACGCCGCCGGCGAGCCGCGCTACCTCACCGCCGCCATCGAGCTGACGGAGGAGCAGATCGAGCGCTTGGAAGATCCCCGGGACGGCGGCTTCTTCGTGGCGGCTCCGAGCGACGACGTGCTGTTTCGCTCCAAGGAGGTCTATGACGGCGCCTTGCCGTCCGCCAACGGTCAAGCGGCGCTCAATGTCCTCGAGCTGGCTCGCCTTGACGAAGACCGCCGCGAGCTGTGGCTAGGGCGGGCGGAGAGGATCTTGCGGGCCTTCGGCCACGTCATTGAATCGCGTCCCGACGGCGCCCGCACGCTCGTGCTAGCGACGGCGCGCTACCGCCGGGCGCGGGGGGAGCTCTCCCCGGAGCAGGCGGCGTCGGCGACCGTCGCGAATCTGGTCGAGAAAGCGGCGCAGGCCATCGTTAAGGCCCGCCTGCACCTCAACGCAACCGCCGACGAAGACGGCGCCCGCGGTTTCCGCCTGGATCTTGAGATCCGCGACGGCTGGCACCTCGCGGCGCCGTCGGCGGCGGCGGATGCCGACGCGATGTCGTCGGTGACTCGGGTGGAGGCCGTCGAAGGAGAGCTCGTCGAGGTGCGCTACCCCCCAGGTCAGCCCTTCGCCGGCCCGGCGCCGGCGACGGTCTACGCCGAGTCGATCACCATTCCGGGGCGGCTCCGGGGCGTCGGCCCGCTGCGTCTCTACTTTCAACCCTGCGACGCGTCGCGGTGCCTGGTGGCGACCTCGATGGAGGTGGCGGAGGCGGAAAGCGACGTCGTGCACTGAGCACGATCTGCGGACGCAGGGCCGGTGCTCGGCACGCCGTGGGTGCACTGAGTCCACGCATCGTTTATGATCGCATCACTATGAGCTGATGGCATATTTGACGCCATTCCCCCATATCGCCCGCAACCGGAACGCGGGCGTCTGATCACCGACCGAATGACAACCGACGGAGAAGCGCGATGAATCGACGGGGCCTGACGGTCGCAATTCTTTTGATGACTTTGATCCCGGCCTGCGCTTGGGGTCTCTTCCCGCCGCCCCCCGACGTCGAGGGGGCGCCGCCCGTGGAGAAGCGGGCCGTGCCGAGCGGTGACGTGCTCTTGCCGCTCTACGCCGTCGATACGAACGACCCAGAGGGCACGACGACGCTGTGGGCGCTGCGCAATGACTCGCTGGAGTCGGTGGACGTCGAGGTTCTTTATTACGAACCGGACGCCCCCCAGGCCTTCCAGCGGCGGGACGTCTTCACGCTGGCGGCGAAGTCGATCAAGACGGTCAACGTCCGCTTCGTTGAGAATCTCGAGGTCAGCCCCGACGGCTTCGCCCGCGGCTACGTGATCTTTCGCGCCTTGACCGACGGCTTCGATCAGCTCCAGGGGGACTATTTCCTGATCACCCCGGGTGAGAATTTCGCTTCGGGCTTCCGCCTGGTCAATATCGACGAAGGCAGCGTGCACAATGAGCTGTGCCGGAGCGCCACGATCCGCTTCATGCGCGGCGGCGGCTTCTCCGGCGGCACCACCTACCGCATCTGGTTCGAAGCCGATACGCCGCCGGCGGGCTCACAGACAGTGGTCACCTACGCGGTCTATGACGAGCCCGGGAACCTGCTGCTCGAAGCCGAGCTGCCGGTGGAAGACTCGGCCTTTGACATCGATATTGCGACCCTCCTAGGGCCGTTCCAGGGCTTGGTCAACTTCGGCGCCGTCGAATTCAGCTTCTCCGGCACGGTCGGTTCGCCGGCCCGCAATCGGCTCGGCACGGTCAGCGGCGTGCTCGACGCCCTCGGCTCCTATTCCGTGGGTATCGAATCAAGCTGCAATAACTAGTGGCGGAGAATTAGAGCCTGAATCGACGGTCGCGACCCGTGTCTCGGGACGCTGACCGCCGGTGGCCCCGGCCCACCCGCTAGTCCGTGTAGACGAGGGCGGGGCCGCCCTCCTCCGTCTGGCCGACGGCCCGGAGGTCTCCGAACCAGTTCTCGCCGTCTGCGGTGTAGCTCCAGAAGAGGTCGTCTGTCTGGACGCCCTTATAGAGCAACACCAGCCGGGTCTCGCCGGCGGCGAGGGCCGGGCGGCGGTCGGTCTTGGCGCCCAAGATCCATATCCCGTCCTCGCTCCACTCGCCGCCGACGGCCTTGGTCCGAACCAGGAGCCGGCGGTGGTCATTATGGAATCCGCCCGACCCGTCGGGGGTTGACCGGGTGGTGGCGTAGGCGAGGTAGAGCGTGTCGTCGAAGACCGCGAGGGCGACGCCTTCTTCGACGGGATTGTGGATGACGGGCCCGGCGACCCAGTTGACGCCGTCGGAGCTGCTGACGCTGGCGGTGCTTGTCTGGTTTCGCGCGTACCAAACTTCCATCTTGCCGTCGAAAGTCACGGCCGTGGGCGGCCCGTCGTTGGTCTGGAGATTCGTCACGATCGGGTAATGGTCTGCGGAGCTCCAGGTGAAGCCGTTGCTGCTTGAGCTGATCCAGATCGAGTCCTGGGACTCGCCCCGGCTGAAGACATAGATCCGGTTGTTGAACACCGTCGCGGTGACGCCGTCGTCGGTCTCGGCGCCGTTGCCGAGGCGACGGTTGCCGGACCAGGTCTGGCCGTCGTCGCTCCACGTGACGTAGATCTCGTCTTTGCGGTTGCCGCGGTAGAAAACGAAGAGGCGGTCGTTGAACTTTACCGCCGCGGGCCCGCGCTTGCTCGCGGCGCCGTTGCCGAGCACGCCGTCGCCGGTCCACGAAGAGCCGCTGTGGGAGAAGGCGGTGCGCAGGGTCTCGCCGGTGCGACCGCGGTAGAAAGCCTGGAAGGCGGTAGGGAAGCACGACGAGCAGTCCGAGCAGGTGGCACAGCTTTCGAGGCCACTGCAGATGCCGTCACCGCAGAACCCGCAGCTGCCGCAGTCGGCGATGCAGGTCGCACAGCTCTCGTTTTGGTTGCAGACGCCGTCGCCGCAGGCGGCACAGTCGGCTGCGCACAGCTCGCCGGCCTCGCAGACCCCGTCACCGCAACAGGCCCCGCCGCCGAGGCCGCCGCCGAGGCCGCCGCCGATGCACGGGTCGCCGCCGAGAACGCCGGTGCCGCCGCCTCCGATTCCACCGCCGATGGGAGTTTCACCGCCGCCGATCGTGCCTCCTCCGGGGCCGCCGTCGAGGGTGGGGTCATCAGCACCGAAGCCCTGGGCGCCGACGGGGTGGAGCGCGAAGAGACTGAGGAGCGCGGCTAAAACCGCGAAGTAAAGGTAGCGACTTCTCATGGTTCCTTCCTTGTGGGCGCGATGCCGTATCAAGCCCAGTGCTGGGCGGTGGCGGTGTGGGCGTGTTCCTCGGCCTCGATCGGGCCTTCCCCCTTGGGACGGGTGGCGGCTGAAGGGCGGACGTCGGCGGACGAGCCCCCTGAGCTCCAGGGACCCGCCGCCGCACCCTCCTTCGATCGACTCAGTCGGTGTAGACGAGGGCGGGGCCGCCCTGATCCGTCTGGCCGATGGCCCGTGAGTTCCCGACCCAGTTCATGCCGTCCTCGGTGTAGGTCCAGTACATCTTGTCGGTCGCGCCGCCTCTGTAGAGCAAAACCAGGCGCGTGTCGCTCGCGGCGAGGGCCGGCTGGCGACTGGTCTCCGCGTCCAGGATCCACTGGACCTCTTCATTCCAGTCTCCGCCGCTCGGCTTGGTGCGGACCAGCATCCGGTCCCAATCGTTGTAGGAGCCGCCGGTCCCGTTGGGGATGTTGCGGACGGTGCCGTAGGCGAGATAAAGCGTGTTGTTAAAGACCGCGAGGCCGACGCCTTCTTCAGCATCATTGCGAATGATGTCGCCGGCGACCCAATTCTCGCCGTCGGAGCTGTTGACGCTCTTGATCTCTGTCTTGTCGTGGCGGTACCAGACCTCAATCTTGCCGTCGAAGGTCACGGCCGCCGGAGGCCCCGTGGTGCCCTGGATGTTGTTGACGATCGGATAGTGGTCCGCGGCGCTCCAGGTGAATCCGTTGCTGCTCGAGCTGATCCAGACGGACTTGTCGGACTCGCCTTTGTTGAAGACGTAGATACGGTTGTTGAAAACCGTCGCCGCCACGCCTTCGTCGGTCTCGGCGCCGTTGCCGAGGGGGCGATTGCCGGACCAGGTTTGGCCGTTGTCGCTCCACGTGACGTAGATCTCGTCGTTCTGGTTTCCGCGGTAGAAGACGAAGAGGCGGTTGTTGAATTTCACCGCGGCCGGCCCCCGCGCGCTCGCCGCACCGTTGCCGAGCACGCCGTCTCCAGTCCACGAAGCGCCGTCGTGGGTGAAGGCGGTGCGGAGGGTCTCGTCGGTCCGACCGCGGTAGAAGGCTTGAAAAGCGGTGGGGAAGCACGCCGAGCAGTCCGAGCAGGTGGCGCAGCTCTCGGTGCCGTTGCAGACGCCGTCGCCGCAGAATCCGCAGCTGCCGCAGTCGGCGCTGCAATTACCGCAGTTTTCGTTCTGGTTACAGACGCCGTCACCGCAAAATGCACAGTCGGCGGGGCAGAGCTCGCCGGGCGAGCAGACGCCGTCGCCGCAGGTCGCGCAGCCGAGGCCGCTGATGCCGCCGATGCAGCCGCCTCCGAGACCGCCGCCCCCCAGTCCTTGGGCTTCGGCCGGTTGAAGGGTGATGAGACTGAGGAACGCTGCGAAGAGCGTGAGATAGAGCCAACGGTTTTTCATGGTCTTTCCTAGTGGTGGTTCGGGCACGGCGAAGCGCCAGCCCTGGAAGGTGCTGTTGATAAAGAAGTTTCGGGGAGCGGACCCCCAGAAGCGTCCAGGTCCCGCGGACGGGGGCGCCCCGTCGAGCGAAGGCGCCGCGCCCCGGCCGATCAGTCGGTGAAGATCAGCGCCGGGCCGCCGTGGTCGGTTTGACCGACCGCCCGCCTGTCGCCGAACCAGGAGACGCCGTCAAAGGAGTAGGCGTAGAAGAGATCGTCGGTTTGGACGCCTTTGTAGAGCAAGACGAGTCGGTTATCGCTCGCCGCGAGGGCCGGTCGCTTGTCCGTCTTCGACGTGGAGACCGTCAAGATGCGGCCCCAGAACAGGCCCGGGCTCCGCGAGTAGACGCCGATCCGATCGTGGTCGGTATTGAACTCCCACTCGTGCGGGTAGGACGTGGCGAGGTAGAGCCGGCCGTTGAAGACGGCGGGGCGACGCCGTCTTTCGACCTCACCCGCAGCGGAGCCCCGGAGGTCCAGACTTGGCCGTCGGAGCTCGTCGCGTGGCTCACCTGGTACTTGTTGTGCCGCCAGTGGAGCTCCAGCTGACCGTCGAAGACGATCGCCGCCGGCGCGCCGTCGGTGCCGTGGCTATCGGACACGATCTTGCGGTGGTCCGCTGAATCCCATGTCATGCCATCGGCGCTGGAGCTCATCCAGATCGCGTCGCTCGAGTTACCTTTGTTGAAGACGTAGATCCGATTGTTGAAGACGGCGGCGGTGACGCCTTCATTGGTTTCCGCGCCGTTGCCGAGCTGCCGATTGCCGGACCAGACCTGGCCGTCGTCACTCCAAGTGACGTAGATGTCCGCGTTGCTCTCGCCTCGGTAGAAGAGGAAAATTCGATTATTGAAGATCACCGCGGCGGGGCTGCGCTTGCTGCTGGCGCCGTTGCCGAGGGTGTTGTCGCCGAACCAGGACGTGCCGTTGAAAGAGAAGGCGGTGCGTAGGGCGCGATTGGATTCGCCTCGGTAGAAGGCCTGAAAGGGGGCGGGAAAGCAGCTCGAGCAGTCGGAGCACGTGGCGCAGGTCTCGGTGCCGTTGCAGAGGCCGTCACCGCAGAATCCGCAGCTGCCGCAGTCGGTGCTGCAGTTGCCGCAGTCTTCGGTGGACGAGCAGACGCCGTCGCCGCAGGTGGAGCAGTCGGCGGCGCAGAGCTCACCGGGTTCGCACACGCCGTCACCGCAGCAGGCGCCCACGCCGAGGCCGCCGCCGAGGCCGCCGCCGATGCACGGGTCGCCGCCGAGGCCGCCGGTGCCACCGCCTCCAGATCCGCCGCCGATGGGGGTCTCGCCTCCGCCTATCGTTCCTCCTCCGGGGCCGCCGCCGAGGGTGGGATCGTCCGCTCCGAAGCCTTGGGCGACAACGGGTTGGAGCGCGAAGAGACTCAAGAAAAACGCAAGGAGAGTGAGATAGAACCAGCGACGTTTCATGGGACGTCCTTTGGGGAAAGGTGTTCCAAGTCCAGCGAAGGGCCAGGAACAGTCGAGTTTCATCAGTATTTGGCGGTCAACGGACGAGCAGGACCCGTCGCCTCGCCGTAGGGGCTACACGTGCGAGCGCCCTTCGAATCGGGCGGTTTGGGGCGGCGAAGCTCAGGCGCATTTGGCGCCCCCTCCTGCTTCGTCCCTGAACGCGGGAATTTTCGTCACCCGGGATCACGGGCGCAGCTCAATCCGTGGGCCCCCGTCCCCGCCCGCAGGGCCGTGGTCCCAGAATGCTCACGGCGTCGTCCCCGGGGTCACCGCGCCGAGACAAGCGTCCCGGTCTTCAGTGCCGTGCGACCGAGCCTTCGTCGCGCGACTCGGTCCGCACCGCTGCGGCCCCGGCCGTCGGGCTAGCCGCGCGGGCTAGTAGTGGGGCGGCTTCGTATTGTGCGGTTCCATCGGCTCTTGGGCCTCTAACCGCTCGCTTTCGAGGCGAAGGATCCGCCGCTCCGCCCGCTCCACGCGGTCGGCGAATACGCGGACGACGTCGTCAAGCTCGGAGATGAGCTTCTCCTGGTAAGCGACGCGCGTCTCGAGCTCGATAATGCGATCTTCCATGGTCGGAAGTGTAGCAGCGGCGCCCCCCGGGGCCTGGATCTGCGATCGGCCCACGAAGGTGGGCACGAAAAAGCCCGCGGCGCTTTCGCCGCGGGCTTCGTGAGCCACCGGATTCGAGGGCTACACGTCAGAGCGCCCGGGAGCTAGCCCGAATCGGGGGTGCTCTTCTCCAGGCTCTTCAGCTGGACCTTCTCGTTGACGAATTTGATTTCAATCCGCGTCTTGCCGTCGTCCCAGGTCGCCGCGGTCCCTGAGAGTGGACCGATGCCGACGCTCTTGGACTCAGTCGGAGCGCCGAGAATGGTCTGCACCTCTTCGAAGGTCATGCCTTTCTCGACAAGGTTGAAATTCTCCTGCGTCAAGCGGGAGCAGCCGATGGCGACGAGAAGCGCCGCCGCCAAAAGGCCGGCGGCGACGCGTCGGACGGTCAAGCTCACTGCGCCGGACCCGAGTAGTTGACGGCCAAGGAGCGCCGGCCTTCTTGCTCCGTGACGCTGGCGTTGACCGACCTATCGCCGTCCTTGCAGGTCAAGATCACGGTCTTATTGCCGCCCATGTCGAAGGAGCTTCGTTCGACGTTGCAGTTGAAGTTTTGCTCAAAGTGATCTTGGTACCACTTCTCGACCTCTTCGAGGCTCGCGTCGATACTCTCCGCGGCCACGCCGCCGTTGGCTTCGCCGTTGCTCACGAAGCTCGTGCCGCCGTCGAATTGGGCGCCGGGGTAAAGCGGCACCCAGCTCGGCGCCTCGGCGCCGCCGCCGATGCGCACTTCACTGCCGTCGGAGCTGGTGATGCGCATGCCTTCGCCCTCGGAAGTCTCGATGCCGATGGTGGACTCGTTGCCTTCGGAGTCGGTGACCTTGATGCCGCCGGCTTCGGCGCCGATCTCGAATTTCTCGCCGTCGGAGCCTTCCATCGAGAAATTGCCGTTGGCGATATCGGAGAAGTCGAAGGTCTGGACCTTGTCGGTCGCCTTCTCGCGGATCGTGATGGTGCCGCCGTCGCGGTCGGTCTCGACGAGGTCGTAGTCGGGGTGGGCTTTGATCGCCAGCTCGGCGATGGAGGCCGGGTCGGAGACGGCTTCAACGGCCTTCTTGGCGCCCCAGCCGAGGAGCATGAAGCCGGCCACAATGGCGAGCAGGGCCAGGCAGCCGCAGCCGATGCCGACTTTGGCCCAGGTCGGCATGCCGGCCTTGGCGCCGCCGCCGGGGCCGCCGGGGTTCGGGTTGTAGCCCGGGGGCGGGGCGGAGGCTGGCGGCGGGGCGGCGGCGGGGGGCGGAGCCGGGGCGCCCGGCGGAGGCGGGGGCGGCGGCGGAGCGTGATTCGACATGGCGGCTTCTCCAATGGGGTCGTTGACAGTGGATTTTAAAAGTCGATTCTACCGTCTAATGCGTATACCCCTCTAAACGTTACGACTGTCCGCATCAGGACATCGTCCCGTCAAGCGCTCCACGAAAAAATAGGGAGCGGCCGATAGAATCGCCGAAGGACGACTTATGGACATTACCCACCGCCCCAGTCACCAGCGCCGCCGTCGGGTCTGGCCCCCATTCCTGGGGTTGACGCTGCTCAGCGCCCTGGCGCTCGCGGCTGCTTTGCCGGCGCCGGCGACGGCCCAAGATCCCGACCTCGAGCGCTGGCTCCGCGTCCAGACGCCGAACTTCTTGCTCTTCACCGACGCCGAGGCCCAGCGCGGGCTCGAGATCGCCGCCCGACTGGAGCAGTTCCGGGCGGCCTTCGCCGCCCTGGCGCCGGCCTTGGAGCTGCGCTCGCCGGCGCCGACGACGCTCTACGCTTTCCGCGACGCCCGGTCGTTCGGGCCGTATAAGAGCCGACCCGACGGCGGCGGCGCGCGCATCCTCGGTCAATTCACCAAGACCCGGGACGGCAATTATCTGACGCTCGACGCCGGCACGGACCTCGCCGATTCGTTCTCGGTGATTTATCACGAGTACGTGCACTTCCTGGTGCTGCACAACTTTCCGCGGGTGCCGCTCTGGTTTAACGAGGGGCTCGCGGAGTACTACAGCACCTTCGCCGTCGAGAACGGACGCGCGGTCTTGGGCGAGCCGGTGCGGCGCCACGTCAACTGGCTCCGTCGCCAGGGTGACTTCTCGCTGCTTGAATTGCTCGAAGCCGATACCGAGTCGGACACCTACCATGACCCCAGCGAAGTGGGGCGGTTCTACGCCCTGTCGTGGGCTTTGGTGCACTACCTGCTTTCCGGCGGCCACGAAGAGATTGACCGCGCGGTCGATTACTTCGTGCGGCTGCGCGATGGGGAGTATCCGGACGAGGCCTTTGAGAGCGCCTTCGGGCGGCAGCTCTCGTCGATGGAGCAGGAGCTGCAGACCTACCTCGAGACCGGCAATTTCGCCACCACCACGGTGCGGCTGCCGAAAATCGACGGCTCCGGCTTCGGCGTCCGTCGCTCAAAGCCCGCGGATACACTTTATCGGCTGGGCGACCTCGCCGTTCACATGGGCAAGACCCGCCTCGCGGAGCGCCACTTCCACGACGCCCTGGACCGTGCGCCGCGCCATCCGGAAGTGCACGCCGGCCTGGCCTTGGTGCGCAATGTCCAGGAGCGGTGGGGGGAGGCGGATGTGCTTTACCGCGATGCGGTCAAATTCGGCGCCACGCTGCCGGTGAGCTACGTGCTCTACGGGCGCCACAGCCTGGTGGGGGCGCAGGCGGCGGAAGGGGAAGTCGCGGTGGCGCGGGCGAAGTCGGCGCGCACGAGCCTGCGCAAGGCCGCCGAGCTGTCCCCCGAATTCGGCGAAGCCCACGCCTTGCTCGCCTCGGCCGAGCTTCTTCCTGGCGGTGATGTCGATCGCGCCCTGGCCTCGGTTTTCCGCGCGCGCGACTTGCTACCGTCGCGCCTCGACCTGGTCGAGCTCAACATCCGCGTGCATCTGAAGCGCGGTGAGCTGGACCTCGCGGAGACGATGATCGTGGGCGAGCTGGAGCCGCGCACGTCCGACGACGAGAGGATCAAC
The DNA here is from genome assembly GCA_038747035.1 of Acidobacteriota bacterium. GTDB lineage: Bacteria > Acidobacteriota > Thermoanaerobaculia > Multivoradales > J023 > JAUIJL01. Next base: position 26,365 of record JBCDKB010000027.1, read on the forward strand.
AGAGCCTGGGAAGAGCTCGACCGGACCGATCTTCTGCTGCAGAGCGAAGCGGCCTTTAAGGAAGGCGAGAACGAGCGCGGCCTCGAGCTGCTCGACCGGGCGATCGAGGTCACCAGCGACCTGGATTTGCGCGAGCGGCTGGAGGCGGAGCTGGTCCGCCTCCAGGGGCTCGTCGGAAGCGGCTAAGCCGCGCTCTTGGCGCGCGGCTAAGGTCGGCCGAACTCAGGGCCCCGAACGGTTGCCCATGAACTGGCCGGCGCCGGTGAGCACGGAGCGAAATTCTTCGCGGTCGTTTTCTTGCACGGAGTCGATCAGCTCGTCGAGGGCCGCGCGGGCGGCTTTGTAGACCTCGCTGCGGTGGGGATTGAGGGACTGGATGTCGTAGTAGAGATCCGGATCCTCGGAAAGTACCGACGTCGCCGTGGCGGCCTGCCGATTGTAGGTCGTGGATGCGCACGCTTCGAGCTCGGCGACGCCGAGGCCGGAGCGGGTCAAGGCGCAGCCGAAGACCATGCCGGACAGGTGGGCGAGGCCGAGCAGCCACCCCATCAGCCGGTCGTGGTGGTCGAAGGGCACGGGCACCAGATTGGTGTAGGGGTGGCGGAGCCAACCCTCGATCGCTTTCTTCTCTTGCTGCGGATCCTGACGGCAGGCGAGCACGAAATTGAGCGTTTCGTAGACCGACTTCGAGGGCCCGAACATCGGGTGGAGCGACGCCACCGAGACGCCGAGATCGTCCGCCCGGTCGAGCATCGGGCGCAGGTGGTCCTTGATCGAGGCGATCTCGATCACGAGGCCGCGGGGGCGCGCTTCGATGATCTCTTCAAGCGCCCGCGGCATGCGGCCGAGCGGGACGGAGACCCAGATGGCGTCGTAGTCGTTGACGTCGTCAATGTCGGCGACGGAGCCGAATCGGCCTTCGGTCTGCGGTAGGAAAGCCATCGCCGGGTCGACGATGTCCACCCGGTGGCCGAGCCGCTGGGCGAAGCTCTGGAGCCAGCCGCCCATATTGCCGGCGCCGCCGAGGATCAGCATGCGCTGGTCCCCTTCGGCCTTGAGGGTGACGCCCAGGCGGTGCTGACGTTCGACGGAGCCGCGCATCACGGCCGAGAAGATCGACTCCATCACCTCTTCGGAGACGCCGCAGGCGTCGGCGTGCTGACGCGCCCGCGTCAGCACCTGATTGTGGACCTCGGGGACCAGGATCGGCCGACCCTCTTCGATCTTTTCGCGGCCCACCTGCTCGGCGAGGTCCATGCGGCGGTGGAGCAGCTGCAGCAGGGAGCGATCGACTTCGGCGATCTGCTCCCGCATCTGCTGCATGCGCTCGCTGTGGCTGACGCGTTTTTCTTCCGAAGGATCGCTCACGGAGGAAGGGCTCAGCTCAGCTTGTCCCAGTCCGAGTCGGGCGCGTCGAGGGCGATGGCGAGGCCACCGTCGGCGCCGCAGAAGACCGGATCCTTGACCGCCTTGATCGTGCCGCCGCCGAGCTCGTCGAGGGCTTTCTCGAGCGCAGGGCGCAGGCCCGGGAGCTGGGAGGTGCCACCGGAAAGGATGATGTTGTTGCGCACATCCGACTGGAATTCCGGCTCGATGCGCGGCAGCAGGTCAAGCATCGCTTCGGTAATCGGCTCGACGATCGACTCGCAGGCGGTGCGCAGCATGTCGGTGATGTCGTAGGTGGTCGGTCGACCGTTGACCGGCGCCGTCACTTCGACCTTGCCCTGGGCCTCGCCGACGAAGCCGTGCTTTTCCTTCCACTCGCGGACCATGTAGATGGTGACGCTCGCCTCAGGGTGGCGGTCGGTGAAGAGTTTGAGCAGGTATTCGTCGATCGAGTCGCCGGCGCTGGTCAGGGTGCGCTGGTCGTCTTCGGTCGGGAAGCGGCCGCGCATCAGGCAGAAGTCGGTGGTGCCGGCGCCGATGTCGAGGATCAGGCTGTTGAGCAGCGCGTCGAGGCCGTAGGCGACGGCGAACGGCTCCGAGACGATCATCAGCGAGTCCACGGCGCCTTCGAGCGCCTTGCGCAGCTGGGCTTTGTTGACCCGCATCGCTTCCGCGGGGACCCCGACCACGGCGCGGACCTTGGCCGGGCCGGCGTCGGCTTCCCCGGCTTTGCCTTTGGCTTTGGTCTTGGCCTTGGGTTTTGGCGCCGAGCTCACGGCGAGCTCGAGCAGGTGGCGGAGCAGCTCGCGGACGGCGGCGAGGTCTTTCTCGGAGCCTTCCTTGATCAGACCGCGCTCGAGCGGCCGATGCAGGTCCACCATGGTGCGGCTCTTCACGGCTTCTTCGCCGATCAGGACGCTCTTCTTCAGCACCTTTCGAGCCACCATGTCGACCGGCCAGGCCACATAGCTCTCGATGACGTGCCGTTGTCCGTTCGAGCCGGAGACGACGCTTCGCGACGTTCCGAGATCGACTCCGACGTTGATGACGTTGCTATCGCTCATCCGTCAGCTTCCTTTCGCTTCCGATTGATGGACTTCGTCGGCATAGCCTCGGATGCCGCGCGAGAGTGCCTCGGCGATGTGCTGCCGATAAAGCGGGCGGGCGAGTAACTTCGCCTCCTGCTCATTCGACAAGCACGAGACCTCGGCAAGAATGGCGGGCATCTCAGTGGCTACTAATACCACGAATGGCGCGGTTTTGACGCCTCGATCACGCAGTTGGGGATTCTGCCGCAGCAGCGATCGATAGAGGGATCGCTGGACATGGCTAGCGAATTGGCGGCTCTCGTCTTGCCGGACATCGGTGTAGATGCCCTCGAGCAGACTCTTCATATCGGCGAGGGAGTAGCCGGACTCGCGGTTCTCTTTGCGCGCCAGCGCTTCGAGGACCGGATCGTCGGTGCCGCCGAGGAAGTAAGTTTCGAGGCCGCGCACGCTGCGCTGGGCGATCCAGTTGATGTGGATCGAGACGAAGAGGTCGGCCCGTAGGGTATTGGCCTGCAGCGCGCGCTGGCGCAATGAGATCTCCGAGTCATCTTCCCGCGTCATGAAGACCTCGAAGCCTTGCTCCTCGAGCTCGTCCCGCAGGCGAAAACCGATGTCGAGCGTCATGTCCTTCTCGGAGAGGCCGCCGCCCGTGGTGCCGGTGTCCGTACCGCCGTGGCCGGGGTCGATAACAATGCGCTCGACGGCGAGCGGAATGACGCTGAAGTCGATGGGCTTGGGGGCGTCAAAGAGCGGCGTCGCGACCACGGGCCCGGCGCCCTCCGAGCCTTCCGGCTCACCGGCGCCCCGTAGCGTCCCCAGCTCCTGCGCGGGCGAGTTCGGCTCAGCGCCGTCTCGCCCACCGTCACCGCCCTTGATCAGCGGCCAAAGTGCCGCGACGGCGACGATCGGAATCAGCCAGAGGAGGCGACGGTCGCGCCGCGGCCCGGCGGGCGGGGCGGCGACCGCCGGCTGGGGTCGAACCCTTTCCCCGGCCTTCTCGGAGACGTTGTCGGCCACCGCCTGGCTGAGAATGTGGCGCCTCAGCTGTGAGGGGGATGAGGGATCCGATGTGCCCTTTTCGCTCATGGTTGTGCCCCGCCGAAGCCGGGCCCGATTCTATGTCACCGCGGTGGTCGTCAGCGGCTAAGCGACCGCTTCGGGCTGGGGCGACTTGAGGAAGAGCTTCTTCGCGCCGTAGAGCAGACCGGCGAGCAGCAGTCCGAGGGTGATGAAGGGAACCGTGATCGCCAGAATCACGGTGAGGACCGAGGCGCCGGCCTCTAAAGTGGACACGATCGGGTTACCGAAGCCCGCCGTCGCCAAGGAAGAGATCTGCCGGGTGACCGTGGTCAAGGCCTGGACCGAGCCGGCCGCACCGCCGCCGCCGATGATCGCCACGGACCAGGCGAGCCAGGGGTCCATCGCGGCGACCTGCGAAGCGGTGGCCACGGTCCCCGCCACCACCGCGCTCGGCGCGGCGAGGGTGTCGAGCAGGTTGTCGACGAAGGGGATCCAGTAGGCCAAGATCTCGGCCAGCGTCGCGACCGAGAAGGTAATAAGAGCCGGCGTGGAGCCCATCCACTCAAAGCCACCTGCGAGCTCGAGGTGGCCGGTGTGGTGGGCCGCAGAGATGATCAGAAGCGGCACGAAGATGCGAAATCCGCACGCGGCGGCGAGCCCGAGGCCGACTGAGATCGTGAGTAGTGCTTCCATGGCGGTCTCCAGACGAAGGATCTAAGACGAGTGGACGGAATCGAGTGGACGGGTGAGCGAGCCGGGCGCGGGCTTCGGCGAGGGCGCGGCGCCTCGCGGAGCCCTGAACACTCTACGGCCTGTCGGGCGCCGTATTCGCCCCCTGGCCTTCGAGGCCCGATCGGACATGCTAGCCTCTTCGTCAATCTCCGCAGTCTAGACCCGGCGACGTTTTCCGCACGCTGCGTTTCTCCGCGTTAGAGCTTCTCGCTTTCTGAGCTGTTCGCTCCCACGTTCGAGGTATAGCCCATGCCATTTCTGTTGCGATGCGCCCGCGGCATCGACGCACTTTCAGAACGCATCGGCCGCCTAACCGGCTGGCTGACCTTCTTGATGGTGCTGATCGGCGCCTACAACGCCGTCGTCCGCTACCTCGGCCGTTATATGCGCTGGAGCCTCTCCTCGAATCTCTATATCGAGCTCCAGTGGTACCTCTTCGCCCTGGTTTTCCTACTCGCCGCCGGCTGGACCCTGAAGCAGGATCGCCATGTGCGGGTCGACGTGCTCTTCGGTCGCCTCTCCCCGCGGCGCAAAGCGTGGGTCGATCTCGCGGGACTGACGTTCTTCTTGATCCCGTTTTGCATTTTCGGCCTGTGGGCGTCGATTCCGGCGGTGCGCAACTCGTGGGCGGTGTGGGAAATGTCGCCGGACCCGGGCGGGCTGCCGCGCTATCCGATCAAGACCGTGGTGCCGGTGGCATTCGGCTTGGTCCTGCTCCAGGGCGTCTCCGAGTGGATCAAACGACTCGCCGTCGTCCTCGGCGTTGAGATCGACCCGCCCGCCGACGAAGCCGTCGGGCCGGCGACGGAGGTGGCGTGATGGAGGGCGACTGGCTCGGACCGGTGATGTTCATCGCCGCCTTTGTTTTGATTTTCACCGGTTTCCCGGTGGCCTTCGCCCTCGGCGGGACGGCGCTGCTTTTCGCCGCCTTGGGCGTGATGTTGGGCTTTTTCGACTGGGCGCTGCTTTTCGCCTTGCCGCAGCGCATCTTCGGCGTCATGTCGAATTACGTGCTGCTGGCGGTGCCCTTCTTCGTTTTCATGGGCACGATGCTCGAGAAGGCCAAGCTCGCCGAGGACCTCTTGACCACGATCGGCAAGCTCTTCGGCGCCATGCGCGGCGGCCTGGCGCTGGCGGTCGTCTTTGTCGGCGCCCTGCTCGCCGCGGCGACGGGCGTGGTCGGCGCGTCGGTGGTGGCGATGGGCATGATCTCCCTACCGGTGATGCGGCGCTACGGCTACGGCACGGAGCTTTCCGTGGGCGTGATCACCGCCTCCGGGACCCTCGGGCAGATCATTCCGCCGTCCGTGGTGCTGGTGGTGCTCGCCGACCAGCTCGGCGTCTCGGTGGGCGACCTCTTCGTCGGCGCCTTGGTGCCTGGCGTCGGCCTGGCGTGCCTCTATGCCTGCTATGTGGTGGTCTTGGCCTGGGCCCTGCCGACGGTGGCGCCGGCGCTGCCGGAGGAGGAGCGCAAAATTCCGAAGCAGGAGCTATTGGCGCAGGTCCTCGGGGTGATGGCGCCGCCGCTGCTGCTGATCTTGGTCGTGCTCGGCTCGATCTTCAAAGGCGTGGCGACGCCGACCGAGGCCGGGGCGCTCGGCGCCGTCGGCGCGGTGCTGCTCGCCGCGCTGCGCCGACGTCTGACGTTGAAAGCGCTGCGCGGCACCATGGAGGAGACGGCGAAGCTCACGTCGATGGTGCTTTTCCTGCTGATCGGCTCGACGGCCTTCGCGCTCGTCTTCCGCGGTTTGAACGGCGACCTGTGGATCGAAGATCTGCTCACCGGCCTGCCCGGCGGCAAGATCGGGTTGCTGATCGTGGCGAACCTGGCGATCTTTATCCTCGGTTTCTTCATCGACTTCTTCGAGATCGCTTTCATCATCATTCCGCTGATCGCGCCGGCGGCGGCCATCCTGGGCATCGACATGGTGTGGTTCGGGGTCATGATCGCGATGAATTTGCAGACCTCTTTCCTGACACCGCCCTTCGGCTTCGCGCTCTTCTACCTGCGCGGCGTGGCGCCGCCGGAGGTCGAGACTTCCCAGATTTACCGCGGCGCGTTGCCCTTTATTGCCATCCAGCTCATCGGTTTGCTGCTGGTGATCCTTTTCCCCGAGCTGGTCACCGGTCTGATGGACCGCTGATCGTTCGCCTTGCCTTTTCGGACGGAGTGTCGGAATGAAAAAAGTCGGGTCGGTTCTGCTGCTCGTGATCGCCGTGGCGGCGATCGCGGTTTTTCTGTGGTGGCGACAGCTCAACCACTACGCCACGCCGGAGCAGCTCACGCTGTCGATCTTGGACGCGCCGGTGACCGTCCAGCGGGACGAGATGGGCGTGCCGTACCTCTTCGCCGAGACCGAAGCCGACCTGATCCGGGCGCAGGGCTTTGTGGTCGCCCAGGACCGACTCTTCCAGCTCGAGTTCTATCGGGCGCTGATCAACGGCCGGCAGGCGGAGCTCATCGGTGAGGCCGGCTTCGAGAGCGACGTGCAGGTGCGGGTGCTCGGGCTGGTTCAGAATGCGAAACGTCATGCCCGGATCCTGGCGCCCGGCGCGCGGGAGTACCTCGAGCGCTACGCCTCGGGGGTCAACGCGTACCTCGAGTGCTGTGCCGAAGACTTCCCCTTCGAGCTCGGAGTCGTCGGCCTGGAGCCGGCGCCGTGGACCGTGGACGACTTCATGGCGGTGATGCACTACGTCGGCTTCGTCCACAGCCGAAACTGGGAAGACGAGCTGATGGTGGTCCGCTTGACGGCGGCCTTGGGCCCCGAACTGGCCGGAGAGCTGCTGCCGCGTCACCGCAACCCGGAGCGCGCGGTGCCGGACCACGAATTGCCGTCGGACGGATTGACCGCGGTCGGGGAGCCGTCGCCGGCGATTTCGGGGCCCGCGCGCGGTGTACCCGGGGACGCGGAAGCTCGGATCGCCGAACTCTCGGTCGCCCCCGATCCCTCGCCTTTTCCCGCGTTTGGCTCCAACAATTGGGCGGTGGCCCCGGAGCGCATGGCGGGCGGCGCCGCCCTGCTCGCCAATGACCCCCACCTGGACGCCCGCGTCTTGCCGGGGCCGTGGATTCCCATGGGACTCTTCGCCGGCGAGATCCGGGCTTTCGGCCTGGCTTTGCCGGCCATGCCGGGCCTGCTTGTCGGCCGCAACGCCCACGTCGCCTGGGGCGTGACCAATGGCTACGGCGATTCCCAGGACCTGTTCTTCGAAGAGACGTCCCCGGACGGCGAGCGATACCGCGACGGTGACGTATGGAAGCCCTTTGACGTGCGCGAGGAAACGATCCGCGTCAAGGACAAGGACGCCGAGCTCGGCTATACGGAAGAGATGCTGCGCGTTCGCTCGACGGTCCGCGGCCCCGTCGTGAGTGACCACCCCGGCTTTGACAGCGGCGCCGACGTCGACCTTTCCCTGCGCTGGGCCCTCGCCGGTCCGCAGCGGCCGGAGATCGGCATCGACCGATTCCTCACCGCCACGGGCGTCGACGAGCTGGAGGCGGCGGTCCTCGATATCGACATCATGTTTTTCAACGTCGCCATCGCCGACCGGCACGGCGCGATTGCCCGCCGGTCCTCGGGGCGGGTGCCGATCCGGGCCGCCGGCGTCGGCGCCTA
>JBCDKB010000028.1:0-34030 GCA_038747035.1 Acidobacteriota bacterium
CCGCCCCTACGCCCGAAATATGAGCAGCACCGCTTGAGCGCGGGCGGGGACAAGCCCCGCCCCTACGCCCGAAATATGAGCAGCAACGCTTGAGCGCGGGCGGGGACAAGCCCGGGACAAGCCCCGCCCCGACGCCCGAAATATCAGCAGCAACGCTTGAGCGCGGGCGGGGACAAGCCCGGGACAAGCCCCGCCCCTACGCCCGAAATATCAGCAGCAACGCTTGAGCGCGGGCGGGGACAAGCCCGGGACAAGCCCCGCCCCTACGCCCGAAGTGAGGTCGTCTCAAGTCGAGGCCGCATCGTCTAGCCAGCTGTCGGGCGCCTGAACTCCGCCCCGCACTTCAGCGAACCGGGCTGCTTCAACGCAAAACCACATCACTTTAGCCAACGAAATGCCTCCCACAAAACCACTCTCCGGGGTAGGGGCGGGGCTTGCCCCCGCCCGCGAAGCGGCAGCGCTTTTGGAAGCAGCAAGGGCGGGTCAATCCACCCCTAACGACGCAGCACGACGCCGACGATCACGGCACCGGCGAGCGCGGCGAGCGCGCTCGCCGCCACGCCGCCGGAGGTGCCGAGAAGCAGGTGTCCCACGGCGAAGAGCAGGCCGAAAACCAGCAGCAGTCCGCCGACGACCCCGGCGAGCGCCGAGCTCAGCGGGATCTCCCGCGGCGACTCGGAGAGGTCCGCCAGCGCTTTCACCGGCCCCCAGGCGCCGGGCGGCCGGACCTGCCGGTAGAACGGCACCAGCGACGCGGGATCTGGACGCCCCGCGATCAGGAGAGACACCATCGCCGCCAGCAGCGAGGTGCCGACCACAATCAGCAGGCGGCCTTCGTGGGCGAGCTTGCCGCCTTCGGAAAGCGGCCCGAGGGACCATTGGATCGGCGCCAGCGTCAGCGTGCTGGTGACCACCGCGGAGGTGAGCATGGCCGTGATCTCGGTGCTCGCCTTCACCCGCCACCAGAGCCAGCGAAGGATGTAGACCGGTCCGACACCGCCGAGAAAAGCGAGGAAAAATGTAAAGAGGTCGCTAATCGAATCGGCGTGGTACGCCAACACGCCCGCGCACACCATCACGACGAAGCTCGTCACCCGGGCCACGGTCACGTAGTGCCGCGGTGAACCGTCAGCCTTCAGGAATCGCCGGTAGATATCGTTCACGAAGAACGACGACGCCAGGTTCACGTGGGTATCGATGGTCGACATGAAAGCCGCGAAGAGCGAAGCCACCACCAGGCCGAGCAGTCCGGACGGAAGATAGCGCGCCATCATCACCGGGTAGGCGCGCTCCGAGTCTGTGCGGGCCAAGAGCTGACCGGGCTTCACGTCGTCACCGACGCCGACGCCCGCGGCGCTCGCCAGCGGATACCAGTCCTCGGTGATGCCGGCCGGCGTCAGCAGGATCTCGCGATCCGGACCGCCGTCCGCCGGCGCCACCACCACCGCCGACCGTCGCACCTCCTGGACCGTGCCCGCCACAGGCGACGACACTTCGAAATGCGGCAGCACCACCAAAGACGCGAGTCCCACCAGGATCCAGGGCCACGGACGCAGGGCGTAGTGGCTGACGGCGTACCACAGCACCGCCAGCCGGCCGTGGCCCTCATCACGGCACGCCGAGATGCGCTGGACGAGCTTGATGTCGCCGTCGGCCGCCTCCGCCGCCCACCAGCCGACGCCGAGGTTCACCGCCAGAATGGCGATCGGCGCCGTCCAGAAGGCCGCGTCGAAAAGTCCCCCCGGCCCGGGGCTCGGCAGAAAGCGGAGGGTCTCCGGCCCGAGCTGGCCTTTCTCCAGGACCCCCGGCAGTCCTTCCACCGCCCGCCAGCTGATCACCGCCAGGGCGATGGAGCCGGCCATCGCGATCGTGAACTGCACCAGGTCCGTGAGCACGACGCCCCAGAATCCTGCGAGCAGTGAATACGAGAGGGCGATGGCGCAGGCGATGACCACAGCCCATCCGCGGTCGAGGGCGAAAAGCACCTCCGCGATCTTGGTCGCCGCCACGAGCACCCAGCACAGCACGATGAGATTGGTTACCGACGCGTGCATCACGCCCAAGCTGCCGCGCAGCCACCGCGCCGCCGGACCGCCGTAGCGGAGCTCGGTCAACTCGGCCTTGGTCAAGACCCCGGCCCGCCGCCACAGGCGTGAGAAAAGGAAAATGATCAAGGCCGTTGAAATGGCGAAGGTCCACCACAGCCAGTTCTTCCAGATGCCGTAGTCGCGGATCCAGCCGGTGATCAAGAGCGGCGTATCGGCGGCGAACGTCGTCGCCACCATCGAGGTGCCGGCGAGCCACCACGGTAGCGAACGCCCGGAAAGAAAATACTGATCCACGTCGCTGCTCGCCCGGCGCGAGAGCACCACCCCGACGGCGAGGGCGAAGAGCGCATAGACAGCGACGATCGCGATGTCGAGGGTCGTGAGGACCACTAGCGCCCCTCCCCGACCGCCGACGGGGCGATCCGATCGACGAAGGCGCGGACCGCCGCTTCGCCGGTCACCGTCCGCCGGTACTCGGGCGAGCGCAGTTCCGTCCCCATGAACACCCGGCCGTTGCGAAAGGTCATCGGGCTCGCCTCCACCGCCGCACCGACGATATGGATCTCACGCGCGCCGGTCGCCGCGACGATGCGCGCCGCGTTGCGCGGCGTCAGCCCGCAGCCCGGCATCACCTCGAGGCTCGAGCCGGCCCGCTCAACCAGCGCCGACACCAGCTCGACGCCGTCCGCGACGGTCGCTTCTTGCCCCGAGGTCAGGAGTCGGTCGACCCCGAGATCGATCAGCGCGTCGAGCGCTTCCATCGGATCCCGGGTCATGTCGAAGGCGCGGTGGAAGGTGACGTTCATCGGCCGCGCCGCGTCGAGCAGGCGCGCCGTCGCGACCCGATCGATCGTCCCGTCGCGGCCCAGGATCCCGAACACCACGCCGTCGGCGCCGAGGTCCTTCGCCACATCGATATCGTGACGCATCGCCTCGAGCTCCGCCTCGGAGTAGCAGAAGTCCCCGCCCCGCGGTCGAATCATCACCTGGAGGCCGATATCGACCCGGCGCCGCGTGGCGAGGATCATGCCCGCACTCGGCGTGGTGCCGCCTTCGATCAGGTTGTCGCACAGCTCCACGCGGTCCGCGCCGCCGCGCTCGGCGGCGACGGCGGAATCGGCCGAGTCGAGGCACACTTCGACGACCACACGGGACGGAAGGTCGGGCGCTCCCGTCACCTTCACAACACCGCCGCCGGACGACGGACGGCGCGGGCGAAGTTTTCGAAGATTCGAATATTCGCGTCGGCTTGGGCCGGGCTTTGGAGCTCGTCGACGTAGAGCGCCGGCGCCTGGGGCTCGGTCCGCAGATTGTCGTCGAGCATCGCTTGGCCTTCGGCGTGGTCCATCTCGGGATGGAACTGCACGCCCCAAATCGGTCGATTAGCGATGCGGAAGGCCTGGACTTCGCACTCCTCGGTGCTGGCGATCACTTCGAAATCCGCCGGCAGGTCGTGGACCTCGTCGTAATGGGAGTGGAGCGTCACCGGCTCCGCCAGACCGTCGAAGATCGGGTCCGGCCTCGTCTCGACGCGCTTCCAGCCAAACTCCGGAATCGCCGCTTTGCGACACTGGCCCCCCAGCGCCCTCACCACCATCTGGTGGCCGTAACAGATCCCCAGAATCGGCAGATCGCGCTCGGCGAAGACCCTAACCGCCGCCATCAGCTCCCCGTCCCGCGGGTTGTCTTCGGCCGCCGACAGACCGGAGCCGGACAGCACGACCGCGAGGTGCTCGTCCCCGGGCATCATCGGGGCGCCGCTGACGAGATGGCGGATCTCGAATTCCAGGTCGAGCGCCGCCGCGATGCGGGGCGCGGTGAAGCGATCGAAGCGGGACCGGGCCACTTCGTCGGCAATGTTGTTGATGATCATGAGCATGTGTCGGGAGAGTACCGCAGACCGCAGAATCCGGCGGAACCTGGAGCCGCGCCTCGGTGGATCCGTGACGCGGTGGTCCGGGGCCTGGATCCGGATCCCTAGAAGCGCTGGCCAAGCCTCGTGCCTCTCCACATCGCGTTGACCCGGGGGTTCCGGAATTGGGTCGCCACCTCGACGAGCTCGAGGCCTGGCGGAGCTGACGGATAAAGTCGCTATACTGACCCCCTCTCTCGACTCCACGCCTCCGGCGGCCGCGGTCCATGGCCCTCCGCACCCGCGGCATTTCTTCATCCGACTGGGTCCCTCCGTCCGAGACCATGGCCATCGACCTCTATCCGCTCGTCTTCCGCCACGCGCTCTTCCCGACGCTCGACGTCGCAAACCGCACGCAAATCGCGAAAACCCTGCGTTTCCTGGAGAAGAGCCAGTACTTTCCGCGGGAGCGCATCGAGGCCCTCCAGCGCGAAAAGCTCGACGCCATGCTCGATTTCACGCGGCGCAACTCCGAGTTCTACCGCGACCACTGGCGGGGGGCGGATGAGGATCGCCGAGCGGCGTCGCGCTACCCGGCCCTCGACGGCCTGCCGATCGTCACCAAAGACGATCTGCGCACAGGCGCCGGCCACTTCCCCATCGCCGGCGCCCCCGGCGGCAAGGTGATCACCGTCAAGACCAGCGGCTCGACCGGAGAGCCAATGACCTACCTGCGGAGCGCCCTGCAGGAATCCTGGTTCTGGGCCCTGCGCATCCGCATGTGGCAATGGGCGGGCTACGTGCCCGGCAAGCCCTACCTGACGCTGAATCTGAACGCCCGCACGGCATGGAAGAAGCGGCTCCAGGACGTGCTTTTTCGCTGCGACTACCACGGCTTCAACGCCAACGCGAATGACGTCGACGCCGTGCTGCGAGACCTCAAGAATCACCGCGTGCCGACGCTGGTGGGCTACTCCTCGTCGCTTTATCTGCTGAGCCAAGCGATGCGCAAGAGGGGCCTCTCCGGCGCCGACCTCGGGGGGCACCTCACCGGCATCCTGGCCACCGGCGATACGCTTTTCGATAGCTACCGCGAGCACATCGAAGAGACCTTCGGCGTCGGGGTCCACGACTACTACGGCGCCGGCGGCGAAGGCTTCCACCTCGCCTCGCAGTGCGAAGAGCGCCGCCACTACCACCTGCACCTCGAGAACTCGGTGATCGAGATCCTGAAGGGCGGGCGCCCCGCCAAACCCGGTGAGATGGGCGAAGTCGTCGTGACCCAGCTCGACAACCACGCCATGCCGCTGATCCGATACGCCACCAACGACACGGCCGTGCCCCTCGCCGATGACGTCATCTGCCCCTGCGGCCGGGAGATGCCGCTGATCGAAGGGGTCCGGGGTCGCGTACCGGACACCGTCTTCGCGCCGGACGGCAGCGCGCTGGTAGTCCATTTCTTCACGATCCTCTTCGAATACCTCGACGGCATTCGCCACTTCCAGGTCGTCCAGCGGGAGCCGGATCGGATCACGGCGCGCATCGTCCGGCTGCCGGACTTCGATCGAACGGCGGTGGAAGACGCGGTGGGTCGCGCCGTCGCCGACGCCACGTCCGGAACGCTCGAGGTCGACTTCGACTACCCCGACGAGATCCCCCTGGCGCGTTCGAATAAGCGACGGCTCGTCGTCTCGGAGCTGCGCTCGACGCCCTTCGCCGTGCAGGCGCCGGAGGAGGATCGGCGGGTCGAGTCACCGGCGGGAACGCGGTGAGAATCGCCCACTGCATCCACGGCGTCGGCCTCGGCGGCGCCCAGCAGGTGGTCCGCCACATCGTCGCGGCCCGGAGCACGGGGTTCGAATATGTCGTGCTGGCTTCGATGAGCGGTGTGTTCCACCGCCAGATCGAAGACGCCGGCGCCAAGGTCCGGGTGATTGAGCGTCGGCTGCCGAAATTCGACCCGTTCTGGATGTGGGCCCTGCGCCGCGCCATGCGGGAAGAGCGTGTCGATCTGGTGCACGCCCACCTCTTCGGCGACAGTTTGCACGGCTACCTGGCGGCGCGCCGCCTGGATTTACCGGTGATCTTGACGCTCCACAACATCGTCGAGGCGCGCTCCGGCATCCAGCGTCGGGGCTACGGCTGGCTGCTCGGCCAGCCCCTCGAGCCGATCGCCTGCGCCGAGTTCGTCCGCCGCTCTTTTCTGGAGCACTTCGGAGACCGGGCGAATCGCATCGCCACGATCCAGAACGCCGTCGACATCCCCGCCGACACCATCGACGCCGACGTCAGCCGCCGGGTTCTTGAGGCCGAGCTCGGCATCCGGCCGGGTGCGGTGGTGCTCGCCGGCGTCGGGCGTATGGTCGGCCAGAAAGCCTTCGAGCACCTGATCGACGCCACCCACCGGCTGAAGACACGGGGGATCGACGCGCAGCTGGTGCTCGTCGGCGAAGGCGAGCTCAAGGCGACCCACCAAGCCCAGGCTGAACGCCTCGACCTGGGCGACCGCGTGATTTTCGCCGGCTTCCGCTCAGACATCCGCGAGTTGATGGCCGCCATCGACATCGTCGTCTTCAGCTCCCGCCAGGAAGGACTGCCGATGGTGCTGCTCGAAGCCATGGCCGCCGGCCGAGCCGTGGTCGCGACCCGCGTCGGCGGTATCCCCGAAGCGGTCGAAGACGACCGCGAGGCGCTGCTGGTGCCGTCGGAAGACGTCGACGCTTTGGCGGCGGCGCTCGAGCGCGCCGCCCTCGACCCGGAGCTGCGGGTCCGACTCGGCGACGCGGCCCGGCGGCGGTATCGGCAGCACTTCACCGTCGAGCGCATGGCCCGGGCCTACGAAGCGCTCTACCGGAAGACGGCCGGCGACACGGGGGCCGCGCCGTGACCCGCCGGGTGCTCTTCGTGATCACCACCAGCGACTACGGCGGCACCGAGACCTACGTCCGCCAGCTCATCGAGCGTCTGGACCGGTCGCGCTTCGAACCCATCTTCTGCTCACTCTGTCCGCTCGGCGCCGTCGGGCGCCAGATCGAGGCCGCCGACGTCGAGACCTTCGACCTCGGCATGGCCGGCGGCACGAAGCCGCTCGAGCTGATCGGCGCCGTGCGCCGGCTGCGTCGAGAGATCGACGACCGCGGGATCGACCTCGTGCTCGGCTTGCTTTATCGCGCCAATATGCTGGCGGCGCTCGCCAGCCGGTGGGCGAAGCGGCGCCCGGTCTTCGTCTCAGGGCAGCGCAGCCTCAATCCGGCCGGCGGGCGACTCATGGTCTGGGGCGTCCAGGCGACCCGCGGGCTGGCCACGCACTCGATCGCGGTCTCCCCCGCGGTCAAGGACGAGATGCTGCGGACGGAGCGACTGGACGCTGAGACCGTGACGGTGCTGCGCAACGGCGTCGATACCGACCGCTGGCGTCGCACCGATCCGGAGTCGGCGCGGCGGGACCTTGGACTCACTGCCGACTCGCTGGTGGTCGCCGCCGCGGGGCGGTTGACGCCGGTCAAGGGCTTCCACCACTTGCTTGACGCGTCGCGGCGGCTGCTCGACGCCTCACCCGACGTGGACCTTCGTCTGTGCTTGGCGGGCGACGGCCCTGAAGCGCAGCGGCTGGCCACCCAGGTGGCGAGCTTGGGGCTGGGTGACTCGGTGAAATTGCTCGGTCGGCTCACAGCCGAGCAGCTCCAGCGTCTCTACTCCGCCGCGGATGTCTACGCCCTCACCTCCAGGGCTGAAGGCTCCCCGAACGCGATGCTCGAAGCCATGGCCTGCGGCTGCGCCGTCGTCGCGACCCGGGTCGGCGGCGTGCTCGACATCGTCGAGGACGGCGACAGCGGCCTGCTCATCGCCCCCGAAGACCCTGGGGAGCTGGCGACGGCCCTCGGCCGATTGGCCGCCGACGTGCAGCTCCGACAGCGCCTCGCCGCGGGGGCAAAAGCTCGGATTGACGACGCGTTCCACCTCGAGAAGATGGTCGACGACCACCAAGAGCTCTTTGCGGGATTGCTATGATCGTTCTCTCTTCTTTTTTGCCTCGTCCGACGGAGTGCCCCGATGAGTGAAGACGTCCTGAGCATGCCCGAGTCCTTCGAAAGTACCGCAGGCGTAAAAGCCTCGATCTACGAGTACTTACACGCCTGCCCGGTCTGCTTCGAAACCGATACCAAGCACTACGTCCGGGTGCCTTCCCTTTTCAACAAGGGGGAGTACATTCGCTACGAGCGGTGCACCAACTGCGGCGTCGTCTTCCGCAACCCTCGCTTACCGAGCACCTACCGCGAGAAGAAATACGAAGAGACGCCGATGCCCGAGAAGTCGAAGCGCCTCGCGCCGCGCAACCAGCTGCACTATCGCTTCATGATGCGGGAGATCGAGCGGCACCTACCGGACAAGTCCCGCCGCCGGCTGCTCGATTTCGGCTGCGGCGCCGGCGGCTTCATGCTCGAAGCCAAGATCGCCGGCTTCGACGTCATGGGCCTCGAGCTTTCCAAAGACCTCGCCAACCACTGCCGCGAAGAGCACGGACTCGACGTCTACCAGGGCCTCATCACGGACCCCGAATTCGCCGACGAGAAATTTGACCTGATCATCAGCTCCCAGGTCTTCGAGCACCTCGTGGACCCGCGGGGCACCCTCGAAGAAGCCCGTCGGCACCTCCGCACTCCGGGTCTCTTCCTCATCGAGGTCCCCAACCTCACCCACATCAAAGAGCGCCTCAATAAAGGCGCGGTGATGGACGACTCGCACCTCTTCTACTTCAGCTCGAAGAGCCTCCCGCGCATGTTCGAGGACGCCGGTTTCTCCGTGCTTGCGGTCCAGCAGGGCGCTCGGCTCTACCGCGTGCTCGGGCGGGACAAGCCGTTCCCCGACTGGGTCCACGGCCTCGGTATGAAGGTCTCGTCGACCCTCGGCGTGCGAACGGGTCTGTCGGTTCTGGCGCGCCTCGACTGAAGGCGGCTCACCGCCTCCAGTCGAACGCCGTCACCGGCGCGGGGCTAGTTCCCTTCGCCGACCACCAGTTCCTTGAGCTTCTCGAGGGCCTCTTCTTTCTTCTGGAGCTCTTCCTTCGTCTCCCGCAGCTGGGCCTGGAGTCGGGCGACCCTCGATTCGAGCTTCTTGACCTTCTCCGCCTCATCCGCCGCCGGCGCCGGTTCCGGCTCGGGTTCCGGCTCAGGCTCGGGTTCTGGCTCCGGCTCGGGTTCCGGGGACACAAGCAGCGTGCGCAGGACTTTCGCTTCAGCGTGCCGGTCATGTCCGGGGTAGTCCGCGATCAAGGCGTCGAGGTGGGCCGCCGCCGCGGCGACGTCGCTGGCCTCGAGGGCGATCTGGGAGAGGGCGGCGCCGTAGAGCGCGTCGGCGCGGCGCTTCTTCGTCGGCGCCAGGCCCTCGGC
Source organism: Acidobacteriota bacterium (assembly GCA_038747035.1). Classification (GTDB taxonomy): domain Bacteria; phylum Acidobacteriota; class Thermoanaerobaculia; order Multivoradales; family J023; genus JAUIJL01. Next base: position 9,291 of record JBCDKB010000028.1, read on the forward strand.
GAGCTTGCCGTAGAGCTCCGAGGCTTTCGCCGCGTCGCCGCGGGCGAGGGCCTCGTCGGCTTCACGGTGGATGCGCCGGGTTTCGAAGAACCCGAGTTTTTCGGCTGCGGCCGGCGTCGCGGGCGCGAGCAGCAGCATGACCAAGCCGAGCCATAGGCACCGGCGGATGGTCATGGCGGGAGAAGCGGAATCGAAATCTTGAGACAGCATGGCAACCTCCGTGTTTGTCGTTTTCTAACACGCGCCGCGGGGGCGGTCTATGATGCCGAGGTATGGACGAGCGCGGACCGGAAAAAGCGCCCGGCGGTCGATCTCGAGGGCCCGTGCCCGAAGCCTGGGGGCTCATGGCGTTCGCCGCCGCCGCGGCGCTGACCGGCGTCCACCCGTCGACCCCGGGCGTCGCCCTAGCGGTGGCCGGACCGGCGATGTGGCTGGCGCTTCTCCGGCGCCCCTCCCGCCGCTTCGCGGTGTGGCTTTTCTTTGGCCTCGCCGCGGCCGCTGCGCTCACGGCCCGAGGCAACGGCCCGGCCGGCACCGTGGCCGTGGCGATGCCGCTCGCCCTCGGCCTGCTCGCGACCCGGGGGCGCCTCGGGTCCTGGGCCGCCGGGGCCGTCGCCGCCGCGGGCTGCGCCGCGCTTCTCCACTTCGGGTCCCGGGGCGCCGCGGCCGCCGCCGTCGCCGGCCTCGCGACCTTCGCGGTGCTCTCCGTCCCCCGACCCCGGAGGCGCCTCGCGCTCGGCGCCCTCGGCCTCGCGGCCCTCGTCGCAGCGTTTGCGGTGGCGAGCCTAGCCGCCGAATCGAACCCCGGCGACCGGGAACCGCTGTGGCGGTCCCTGCTGCTCGAAGACCAGGTCGAAGGCCTGAGCTTGAATAGCGCGACGACCGGCCGCATCGAGATCTGGCGGCGTGCCCTGTGGATCGTGGAAGACCTGCCGGGCCTGGGCGCGGGTCCGGGGCGCCGCGACTTCGCCCGGACCCTCGAGCTCGCCTACCCCGGCGCCGTCCGGGCCGACCACGCCCACCAGCTCCTCCTCCACACCGCCGCCACCCTCGGCCTGCCCGCCGCCGCGCTCTGGCTCTTCGCCTGGGGACGCGGCGGATGGCGACTCGCGGGCCGACTCCGCGGCGCCACCCCCGACCGACGCCGGGCCGACGCCGGCGTCGCCGGAGCCATGGTGGCCCTGGCCGTCTTCAGCCTGGCGGACGCCTTGCCTATCACCGACCTTCGGGGGCTTTTTTCCTGGCCCCTCCTGGCTTTGGCGACCGGAGTCGGTTCGTCGCCGGCGATGAAAGCCAGGCGGCCCGCGGCGCACGCCCTCGGCGCCACGGCCGTTTCCGTGATCCTCTCAGCGAGTGCCCTCGCCGCCGGGCTCTCCCATCGCCCCGCGGTCGACGCGATCCGCCAGATCGCCGGCGACGCGCGCCCGGTCCCCGGCCTGGCGGACGCCGCCGCCAAAGACCCGCACCTGCACTGGCTGCGCGGGCGCCTGGCCCAGCGCGGGGGTCGCACCGCAGAGAAGAGCTCTGCGTGGTCGACGCTGCTCGCCCACGGCCCCGGGCGCCTGCCGCTGCTGGTCGCGGTGGCCGAGAGTCCGTCCCTCGGCCGCGACGCCGTCGAGCGCTGGCCTCGACAGGCCGACGCCTGGCGCCTCCTCGCCCGGACCGCCGGCGCCCGAGACCGGGACGCCGCCGTCGCCGCCTGGCGCCGCGTCGTCGCCCTCGATCCCCGAGACGGCAGAGCCTGGCTGGAGCTCGGCGATCTCCTGGCCCCGACCGACCCGGACCGGGCGCTCGGGGCCTACGCCCGCGGCTGCGTCGCCGGCGACCCCGGGGCCAACGCATGCCTGCGCGGCGGCCGGATCGCCGAGCGCCTCGGCGCGGACATCCGCGCGCGGGCCCTCTATCGACGGTCGCGCTACGCCCCGGTGCGCGCCCTCGCCGACCGCGACCCGGCGCCGCCGTGACGCCGTGACGCCGCCGGCGTGACTGAAGCTAGGGCAAAACGTCGGTGGGCGCTTCCGCCGCCATCTCCTCCTCCGCCACCGAAAGCAGCGGGCGCAGGTGGGTGAGCACGACCTCGGAAACGATCTTCTGCCCATCCGCGGTCGGATGAATACCGTCGGGCTGATTCAACTCCGGGTCACCGGCGACGCCTTCGAGCAAGAAGGGAATCAGGGCCACGTCGTAGTCCTCCGCCAAGCGCGGGTAGATCGCCGCGAAGCGCTCGGTGTAGTCCTCGCCGTAATTCGGCGGCATCAGCATGCCGGCCAAGAGCACGCGGACATCCGCGGCCTGGGCCTGTTCGATGATCAGTCGCAGGTTGGCTTCGGAGTCGTCGAGGTCGAGGCCGCGCAGGCCGTCGTTGCCGCCCAGGGCCACCATCAAGATGTCCGGATCTTGACGCAGCAGCCAAGACAGGCGCCGCAAGCCGCCGGCGGTCGTATCGCCGGAAACGCCGCCGTTGATCACGCGCACCGAGGCGCCCTCTTCGTGGAGCTGGCGCTCCACCCGCATCGGGAAGCCTTCGTCTTCATCGACGCCGTAGCCGGCGGTCAAGCTATCGCCCAGGAACACCACCGTGATGTCGCCGCCCGGCGGCTCCCCCGGATCGGGCAGCGGCTCCCGCGGCGCGGGCTCGGGCGCCGGGGGCGGCGCCGGCTCCTCGCTCGAGCAGCCCGCGGCGAATACGGTCAGAAGCCCCACGAGGAGCACCGACAAGGCCGAATAGAAAGAAGAAGCGACGCGGGGCCGCGACGGAAGGGCCGCTGGGTAGTCGGGCATGGGCGAATTCTATGTCGAGCCGCGGACCGGCGAAAGCGCGGGGGCGATAGAGTCGAGCTCTACCTGCGAGAGGAAACGAAAGCATGCCGACCCGATCCGCGAAGCGCCCCGTGGTCCTGATCATCCGTGACGGCTGGGGCCGCAATCCCCATCCGGAGCACGCGTCCTTCAACGCCATCGACAAAGCGTCGACGCCGGTGGCGGATCGCCTGCTGAGGGACTACCCGTCGGCGCCGATCGCCACCAGCGGCGAAGACGTCGGCCTGCCCGCCGGCACCATGGGCAATAGCGAGGTCGGCCACCAGAACCTCGGCGCGGGGCGGATCGTCGACCAGGAGTCCGTGCGGATCACCAAGGCGATCCGCACCGGCGCCATCTTCGAGAATGAAGCCCTGACCAGCGCGGTCGACGCCACCGATGACCGCGGCGGCGCGGTCCACCTGCTGTGCATCGCCTCCGACGCCGGCGTCCACGGCCTGCTCGACCACCTCTACGCCCTCGCCGAGCTCTGCCGCCGTCGAAACGCAGCCAAGGTCTATATCCACCTGTTCACCGACGGGCGGGACACGGGGCCGTTCACCGGCCGCGGATATGTCCAGCAGGTCATCGATCGCTGCGCCGAGATCGGCGCCGGCGAAGTCGCCACTCTGGTGGGCCGCTACTGGGCGATGGACCGCGACAACCGCTGGGAGCGCGTCCGTCGCGCGTACGACGCGCTCACCGGCCGCGGCGACGCGCCGCCCCACTTCCCCGACGCCGTCGCCGCCATCCAAGACCACTACGACCGCCCCGAGAACCCGGCGCTCAAGGGCGATGAATTCGTCACCCCGCGGACCGTCGCCACGCGCGGCTCGGACGACGGCGCCGGCTCGCGGATCAGGAGCGGCGACTGCGTGCTCTTCGTGAATTACCGCGGCGACCGTCCGCGCGAGCTGGTGCGCGCCTTCCGCATGCCGACCTTCTACGGCGAGGTCGCGCCGTCACCGGACACCGGCGAGCCCGGTTTCGACCGCGGCGAGCGCCTCGATCTCGACTTCGTGACCTTGACGGCCTACCAGGAGGCGCTGAACGAGCTCGTCGACGTCGCATTCCCGAAGCCACCCAAAATGGAAGATATCGGCGGCGCCTACCTCGCCCGCCTGGGGTTCCGGCAGTTCCGAAGTGCCGAAACCGAGAAGTTCCCCCACGTCACGTTCTTCTTCAACGACTACCGCGAAGAGCCCTTCGACGGCGAAAGTCGCGGCATGGCCCAATCCCCCCGCGTCGCAACCTACGACCGGCGCCCCGCCATGTCGGCCCGGGCCGTCGCCGACCACGTGCTCGGCCGGCTCCGGGCTCCAGACTGCGAAGACTTCATCCTCGTCTACTTCGCCAATACCGACTTGGTCGGCCACACCGGCGTGCTCGCCGCCGCCGTCGACGCCGCCGAAGCCGTCGACACCCTGGTCGGCGAGATCGTCGACGCGACCTTAGAACGCGGCGGCGCCCTCGTCGTCACCGCGGATCACGGCAACGCCGAGCAGATGTGGGACCCGACGACCGAAGCGCCCCACACCGCCCACACCCTCTACGACGTCGACTGCATTGTCGTCGGCGCCGACGGCGCCACTGAGCTGCGTCCAGGCGGCCGTCTCGCCGATGTCTTCCCCACAGTGCTCGAGCTCATGGGCCTTGAACGTCCGGAGGCGATGACCGGTAGGTCTCTCTTGGAGACTGGTCCGTAGGGAGCCGAAGGGCTACTCCGAGCGCAGCACCTGCGTCGGCTGGAGTCGGGCGGCGCGGGCGGCCGGGAGCAGGCTGGCGGTGAGCGTCACGACGACGACGGCGATGGCGACCGCGCCGAGACTGACGGCGTCTTGGGGGTCGACGCCGAAGAGGTGGGGCGCGAGCAGGCCGGCGCCGACTTTGACGATGGCGAGGCCGAGCCCTAGGCCGACCGCGGAAAGTAGCGCGCTGCGGCCGAAGACCAGGCGCAGGATATCGGACCCGCCGGCGCCGAGGGCGACGCGCAGGCTGATTTCACGGCGCCGGTCAGCGACCCAGCCGGCGAGGGCGCCGAAAATGCCGGCGGCGGCGAGCAGCAGCGCCACGATCGCAAAGGCCGAGAGCAGCAGCGCCAAGAACCGCGGCGACGCCACCGCCTGGCTTTCGAGGGACGACATCGCGAAGAAGCTATGCACGGGCTGGCTCGGGTTGAGCTCGAGGGCGGCGCGGGAAATCGCGGCGGCGGCGGACTCGGGGTCGCCCAGCGAGGACCGGGCGGCGACGGTCATGGCGCCGTAGGTGATCTGGCGGTGGGGCACGAAGAATTCGGCTCGTTCGCCGTCGGCGGGGCCGGCGAAGCGCACGTCGCCGACGACGCCGACCACGCGGACCGTCCGCGAGCCGCCGTAGAACGAGAAGGTCTGGCCCACCGGATCATCTCCGGTCCACGCGCGACGGGCGAAAGTCGCGTTGATCACCGCCACCTGCTCCCCGTCGGCCCGGTCCGAACCGTCGATCAGGCGGCCGCGCTGGAGGGGAATGTCCATGGCGTCGAAATAGCCGGCGGTCACCGTCCGGAAGAATGCCTGGCGCTGGACGTCGCCCCGCGGATCCTCGCCGGCCAAGGCGTAGGGCACGTCGTAGTCGATGGTGATCGGATCCATCGGTAGACCCGACGACGCCCCGACGGCGTCGATATCCGGGCGCGCCAGCAGGAGCTCGCGAAGCTGGTCGAAATAAGCCGCCTTCTGCTGATCGGCGGCGTAGGCGTCGCCGTCCAGGAAGATCCGGGCGATGCCGACGTCGCCGCCGTCAAAACCCGGGTCCACCTCGCCGAGGGCCACGAGGCTCCGGGCCATGAGCACGGCCCCCACCGACAGGGCGACCGCCATCGCCACCTGGACGATAACGAAGGCCGAGCGCATCCGCGTCCAGGCCGGACGCTCGGCGCCGAGGGCGCTGCGCATCGACGAAGCCAGGTCGCGGGTGAAGGTGAAGAGCACCGGCAGCATGCCGAAGAGCAGCCCCGCGGCGACGCTGGTCGCGAGGGCGAATCCTAGAACCGGCAGGTCGAGCTTCACGTCGTGGATCCGGGGCAGCAGATCGGTCGCCAGGCCGACCAGCAGCTGATGCAGGCCGGCGGCGAGGGCCACGCCGAGCACGCCGCCGAGCAGCGACAGCACCAGGCTCTCGCACAGCACCTGGCTGAAAACCTGGGTCCTGCGCGCGCCGAGGGCGCGTCGGGTGGCCATCTCCTGCTCTCGGGTCACGGCCCTCGCCAGCTGTAGGCTCGCGAGGTTGACGCAGGCGATGAGGAGCAGCAGGGACACGCCGACGGCCGCGGTCCAGATCATGTTGCGCACCGAACCCACCAGGTGGTCTTGGAAACTGTGGAATCCCGCCGTGTAGCCGTCGAGCCGAGGGTCTTCGTCGAGCAGCGCCGTCACCGCGGCGGCGAGGCTCGCCTCGGCGGTCGAGAGACTCGACGGCGCGTCGACGCGGGCGATCAGGCTCAAGCGCCCGGAGAGCGCCGTATTCTGGGGTTGGAAGTCCTCCGCGATCCACACGTCAACCCCGGGCACCGGCAGCGGCGCGGCGTTGGGCATCACGCCGACCACGCTGACGGTGCGCCCGTCGAGCAGGAGATCTCGACCGAGGACCCGCGGGTCGGCGCCGAAGCGACTCCGCCACAGCTGCTCGCCGATGACGCACACGTCAGATCGACGCCCGAACGCGACGTCTTCCCGCGTCAGGCCACGGCCGACCAGCGGCTGGGGGCCCAAGACGCTGAAAAAGTCCCCGTCGACGATGAGCGCCGTATCGAGTTCGAGCGCTTCCCCTTCCCCCTCGAGGGTGGCCGAATCGTAGTAGTAGACCGCCACGCCCTCGAGCCCCGATCCGTTGCCCGCCTGGTCCCGCAGGGCCTCGAGGTGGGACGGCCAGAAGCCCATCGTGTCGGAGGGTCGCTCGGTGTGGTGCAGCGTCACGAGCGCCAGCGATTCCGGCGCCGTCAAGCCCAAGGGACGGAGCAGCACGCCGTAGAAGACGCTGAAAATCGCCGTGACCGCACCGACGCCGAGGGCCAGGGTGAAGGCCGCCACGGCGGTATTGCCGGGTCGTCGAGCGAGACGGCGGAGGGAGACTTTGACATCGTGGGAGAGGGTGCTCATGAACTCGGTCCTTTCCGCGCGTCGCGCAGGGGCGAGGAGACTTCGGTCGGGGACATAGGCTCGGCGCAAGCCGCCGAGGGCATCGAGGGTCGCCGCCGCGGCAAAGCGCACGCCCCGCCCCTCGGCGACGGCGTCCGCTTCCAAGCGCCGAAAGAGCCACAGCATGTCCTCCCGCTCGCCGGCCGAGACGCGGCGTGGATAAAGCGCGAGGAGCAGCCGAAAGAAAAGCTCCGTCAGCGACGGCCGAACGGCCGATCGGGTGCCATGGGGGCGACTCACCTCTGCCTCCCGCCGCGGGCCCAGTCGGCCTCGCGGATCGTGCCGAGCAGGCGCTCGAGCCGACCGGTTTCCGCTGACAGCGCTTCGCGGCCGGCCTCGGTCAGCCGGTAGTAGCGACGTCGACGGTCGGTGGCATCATCCGGCGCCTCGCTCTCCGCGACGAGCTCCCCTTCTTCGAGCCGGCGGAGCATGGCGTAGAGGTTGCCCGGCAGCAGCCGGACCCGTCCTTCGCTCTCTTTTTCCATGCGCTGGACCAGACCGTAGCCGTGGAGGGGGCCGCCGGTGAGGGCGAGCAGGATGTGGAAGTCGGCGGGCTTGAGGGCGTCACGTGTCATGACTTTAATTATACTGATTTCAAGCATAAAAAGTTGCAGCGGTTGTGCCATGATCCGGGCACACCCACATGGAGGAAACGCCCATGGCTTTGACGCAGCTCGGCCCCGTCGACCTCGACCTCGATCAAGCGACGGCCGTCAGCGCCATCGAGCAAGCGCCGGAAGACGATGAAATTTTCGCTTTCGATGTCCACCTCGTGGGCACCGTCGTGCCCGTTGTCGCCCAGGGGGCCGAGGAAGCCCAGAAGCTGCGTCGCAAGGTCCTTGCGGAGCTCGACGGGGCAGACACCTTCGCCGGCGGCGGCTACGTGCTCGACCTCGAAGCGGTCCAGGCGGTGGGCGCCATGACCGAGCTCGCCGGCCTCGACGAGCTCCATCCGGACGAGGCGTCCTTCGACGTGTTTCTCGACGGCACTGTGGTCGAGCTCTTCTACGACACCCCCGGCGAAGCGGCGACCGCGCGCGATGAGCTGATCGACGCCGTCAACGACGCCGACGACGGGGATGACGACGAAGAAGACGAGGAATAGGCGCCCCTTCGACCCCGACGCCGCCCGGGTCGACCTTAGCTCCGCGCGGGATTCCCTTCGTGATGACCACACCCGACATCACAAGCTGGCTCCGCGCCTGGCAAGCCGGCGATGAGGCGGCCGCCGACCAGCTCATGCCGGAGGTCTACGGCGAGCTGCGACGACTCGCCCAGCACTATATGGACGACGAGCGCGAAGGCCACACCTTGAGCGCCACGGCCTTGGTCCACGAGGCCTACGTCAAGATGGTCGGCATCGAGCTGCCGTGGGAAGGGCGCGGCCACTTCTTCGCCATGGCGGCGCGGGTGATGCGTCGAATTCTCATCGACTCGGGGCGACGCCGGCTGGCCGATAAGCGCGGCGGGGGCGACGTCACGGTCTCCCTGGACGGAGTGGAGGCGGCGCTCGAGCTCTCGACCGAGCTGCTCGACTTGGACGACGCGCTGACTCGCCTCGCGGCATTCGACGACCGCCGCGCCAAGATCCTCGAAATGCGCTTCTTCGGCGGCCTCAAGCTCAAGGAAATCGCCGCCGTGCTCGACATTTCCTCAGCGACGGTGGAGCGCGATCTGAAGCTCGCCAAGGCCTGGCTCATCCGCGAGCTCGGCCCGGGCCGCCCCGGCCGATAGATGGACGGTGAACGCTGGCGCCGGGTCGAGACGCTCTACTACGGCGCCCTCGAGCTCGACGACGGGGGCCGGCGTTCCTACCTCCGCAAGGCCTGTGGCGACGACCTGGACCTGCTGCGGGAAGTCGAGTCCCTGCTCGACGTCGGCGCCGACGCCGACCGCGGCGAGGCCCGACTCGCCGACCTCCTCAGCGAGGCGCGGCGCGACCAGGGCGTCCAGGACGCCGGAGACAACGTCGGCGGCGAAGAATCTACCGCCGGCCCCGACCCGCCGCGAACCCCGGGCGACGATCACCGGCGCCTGGGTCCGTACCGACTTCTCCGGGAGATCGGCCGGGGGGGCCTCGGCACCGTCTATCTCGCGGAGCGCGACGACGAGCACTACTCCATGCGGGTGGCGATCAAGCTCGTCCGCCGGGGCTTGGACACCGACGACGTGCTCGATCGACTGCGCCGGGAGCGCCAGATCCTGGCGCAGCTCGAGCATCCGAACATCACCCGCCTGATCGACGGCGGCAGCACCCGCAGCGGTCAACCGTACCTGGTGATGGAGTACGTGGAGGGGCGGTCCCTCCTTGAACACGCCGACGCCCAACGGCTCGACCTCCGGCGGCGGCTGCGCTTGATGATCGATATGTGCCATGCGGTGGACGCCGCGCACCGCCGCCTGATCATCCACCGCGATTTGAAGCCCACGAACGTGCTGGTCACCGCCGACGGCCAGGTCAAGCTGCTCGACTTCGGCATCGCCCAGCTGCTGGACCGGGACCCGGAGCTTGAAGCGACGCAGCCCGAACGCCGGCTGCTCACCCCGGCCTACGCCAGTCCGGAACAGCTCGCCGGCGAGGCACTCACCACCGCCACCGACATCTACTCCCTGGGCGCGGTGCTCTATCGGCTGCTCACCGGGTCGGTTCCCTTCCCCGGGACTGCGGACGGTGGAGCGCCCAACTCCCGTCGCGAGCCGCCGGTTCGCCCGAGCCTCAGCGTGGCGGACGCACCGGACGCCGAGTCGATCGCCAGCTCGCGCGGACTCTCGCCCGCGGTGCTGGTCCGGCGTCTGCGGGGCGACCTCGACACCATCGGTCTCCGCGCTTTGGCGCTCCGCCCCGAAGATCGATACGGGTCGGTCACCGCGCTGGCGGAAGACCTCCAGCGTCACTTGGACGATCGACCGATCCTGGCCAAGCGACCGGGTCTGGGCCTGAGAGTTCTCAAGCTGGTCCGACGACACCGCCTGACCGCGGCGGTGATGGCCTTGGCTTCTGTCGGCTTGGCGGCGGCCCTCGTCGCCGTCCTGTGGCAAGCCCGGCAGGCGGATCGCGCCCGCGTCGAAGCGGAGCGCGTCTCGGACTTCCTCACCGAGCTCGTCGAAGCGGCGACGCCGGAAGCGGCGAGGGGCGAGGTCGTCAGCGTCGCGGATATTTTGGACCGCGGAGCCGAGCGTATTGAAGGGGAACTCGCCGAAGAGCCCCAGGCCCGCGCACGGCTGGCGACGACCATGGGCCGCGCCTACGGCAGTCTCGGCGACTACCGGCAGGCGCTCCGGCTCCACCGGACGGCCCTGGCGATCCGCGAACGGCGATTCGGACTCGGGAGCGTCGAGTGGGCCACGAGCGCCCACGAGGTCGCGGTCAGTCTCATCAACCTAGACGAGGCCGACCAGGCCCATGGGCTCTTGCTCGAGGCCGAGGACATCCGGCGCCGGAGCGCCGTCCCCGCGGACGACTTGGCCGACACGCTCAATAGCCTGGCCCAGATTGAGCGGCGCAAGCGCAGGCCCAAAGCCGCCGAGGCCTACTACCTAGAGGCCCTCGAGCTCTACCGCCGCGCCCACGGCGAACGCCACGAGGACGTCGCCGGAGCGCTCTACGGACTCGGCGTCCTCAAGTTCTCGCAGGGGGATTTCCCGCCGGCAGAGACCTACCTCGCAGACGCCCTCCAGATGAGAACCGAGACGCTTGGGGACGACCACCCGGCGACGTTAAACGCCGCTAGCAACCTGGCCCGTGTGCTCCGAAAGCGCGGCCAGCTGTCGCAGGCGGCGACGCTGCTCACGCAAACCCTCGCCATTCAGCGACGCCTCCTCGGCGACCGACACCGCTCCGTCGGCGCGGCCCTCATTTTCCTCTCCAAGATCCGCGCAGACCAGGGACTCAAGGCCGAATCGGTGGAGCTGCTGCGGACCGCGATCCCCATCTTCGAAGGCGCCGTCGGCCCGGCGTCATTTACCGTCGCGACCCTAACGGCTGATTTAGGCGAGCTGCTCACGGCCCTCGAGGACCCGGAGACTGAACGCACCCTGCGACATGCCGTGGATCTCTTCGACAGTCTCCCGGAAAGTCCGGAATCAGCTCGCGCTTCCGAGCTGCTCGGATCTGTGCTGTGCCGTCGAACCGAGGTCGCCGCACAGGCCGAAGCGATGACGCTCTTGCAAACCGCTATCGCCGCCAGAACCCGGCTCCACACGACCGCCGAAGATCTCTGGCGCGTCGCCGCCGCCCAGGTTCGACTCGGCCAGTGCCACCTTCACCGAGGCCGATCCGACGCCGCCCGGGCCGTGCTCGAGCCGGCCCGGGCCGTCCTGGTCGAACGCTTCGGCGCCGACGATCCGCGGGTCGAAGACGTGGACCGCTGGCTTGCGACGGCTCGGCGCTAAGACCTGAACGCCAAAAGCTAGATCAAACACCGCCGCCTCCTGTAGACGCTCAATCCGCGCGCTGATCTCACCAGTGCATCGGCGGGATATCGCGGCAGGCCACCGGTTCTTCGCCAAAATAGAGATCGTCTTCAGGCGCCAGCGAGACAACCGCCGCCCCGCCCAGGAAGCCGGCCATGAGCCAAGGCCGAGCCTTCGAATAGGCTTCATCGATCGGCCCGCGAGCTCCCCACAGTTCAAGGACTTCCGCCGTGACGTCGACCGAGGTCTTGATCTCATGGGCCAAGAAATAGCCGGACTCCCAGGAAGCATTGGATTCCTGGAGGCCGGGCCCCGCCGGTCCCGCCGTACCGATCAGCGTCTCAGGGACGCCGACGAACGCGCCGTCAACTTCAAAAAAGGCCGTCACCTCAGCCGCCGCCTCTACGCCTCCGTCCTGCGTTTCCGCCCGGACACCGACACCGACCCCGGCGGACAGGATGGCGATCTCCGGCAGCGGAGAGTTCGGGACGCACGCGGTGAGCGGCGACGCGGTGAAGGTCTGGCCGCCGGGCAGGGCCAGCGCCGCGGCCGCGCCTTGCCCCGCGGCGAAGCACAGCCGGCGGGCCTTGAGGCTCGCATTCGAGTCGCGGTCGTCCGACGGCTTTGTGGAGCAGGCCCAGGCGCCGAAACCTCGCGGCACCCTCCGGGCTATCTCACCGGGGATGTCAGCAACGCCGGCCCAAAGACAGTGGCACTGCGAGCCGAGCGTGAGTCCCTGCGCGGCAAATTCTCGATCGACCGCCAGCGCCAAGGACTGGGCCGCGTCGCTCAGGGCCGGCGCGGCGTTGGCCACCGCCGCCAGGAGGTCGGGCGAGCTGGCCTGCTGGGTCATCGCATCGTCGAGCGCACGACTGAGGGCGACGGCTCCGGTGACCTCGAGCCCGGCCTCGAGGGCGAAGTCACACTGGGTGCCGGCGCACTCGAGGCCGACCTGAAACGGCAACGCCGCGCCGACGCTTGCACCGGGGGTCTGTTCCAGGTGCACTCCGTAGTCGAGGCTGCATAGGCCGGTCACCTGGGCAAACACCGAATGAAAGGTAACCACGGAAGGCTGACCGCCGGCCGTCGACGGCACCGGGACGCGTCCGAGCTCGCCGCAGGCTGCGTTGGTCACCACCACGTCGAGCGAGGCGGCGTCCAAGACGGAGACAGTGAGATCCACCCCAGAAGCTTCCACGGCGAGCACGCGCGGAGACGACTGTGCGAGAACGGGCGACGCGCCCAGCGCAAAGGCAAGCCACGCGAACCACGCGAAGTGCAAAGAGTAGGGCGAGAACCGCCGCAGGACCTCGGGCCGTCGGACTGTGAAGCGGGAAGAGCTGGGCGACATGGAACGGAAAGTCGTCGGTGGCATGGGGATCCTCGTAGTGAATCAAGGGTTTGCCATTGGGCGGAATCGGAGCCCGAACTGCCTCAAATCGGTGAAAAAAATATCTGAGGCCAATGTCCCGTCGGCTTTTTGAGGCATTTCCCCGCGCGGCTCCGCCCAGTGGCTGATCCGCCCGGACTCCCCCGGGCGGCAGCCCCAGGAGATTCTTATGCCACAGCCCGCCGCCCCCGAGTCGTCGAATCCTCTGCAGCCGACTTCTCTTCTTCCAGCACGACGCGTCGCGAGCCTGGCCGTCGCGTGCTTGCTAGCTTCCATTCCCCTTGTCGCTCCCATGGCCTCGGCCCAGCTCATGGTCTCCATCGACTACCAGGGGCCGTCGGCCACAGCGTGGACGGTGGACCCGGGGGGCGTCTACATGATGCAGCCGGGGCCGGGCTGGCACAGCCTTTTCTGGACGCCTTTCCACCTCGGCGTGATGCCGAGCGTGTGGAATTACGCGGAGATCGACGCCTTCTCTTTCGGCCAGGATTCCGCCCTGGCCCGGGACGGCGACTACTGGGCCGACGGCTACCGCCTGCTCTTCTCCACCGACGAATTCGCCGGCGGCATGCCGGCGACCGGCACGCCTTCGGTCTGGAGCGAGGGACTCGGCGGCTCTCAGGAAGCCGCCGGCGATATCCAGGTCGCCCAGCTGATGCCGAGTCAGGTCGCTCCTCCCCTCTGGACCTTCTATGGCCACACGTCGGCGGTCGATGGTGACGGCGTCTTCCCGTGGGGTGGCCCCAGCCTCGGCCTCGTCGAGGTGCCTTTCTCCGGCGCCGGCCCGGGCCCCGACGCCGACGACAACATCGACGCCCTCGACTTCTGGCAGCAGTCGGCGTTCATGCGCCTCTACTTCTCCCTCGACGGCGACAGCGCGGATCCCCTCGAGGGCGGCCTCCCCGCCCTGGCGACGGCCAACCTCAACGGCGTCTTGGGCTCCGACATCCTCGTCTCCGACGGCTCCGGTAGCTTCAGCGTCTGGGCCACTGCGGCCGACCTGGGCCTGGACGCGAATGATGACATCGACGCCCTGGTGGTCTGGGAGAACGGCGACGCCACCTTCAACCCCGCCGCCCAGCCCTTCGATTGGCAGGACGGCGATGTGGACATGGTGCTCTTCTCGGTGCGCCGCGGCTCCGCGGTCATCGGCTGGCCCGATTCGCACCTGGGCCTGCCGATCCAAGAGGGCGACGTGCTCACCGCGCCGTGCACGGTCCCGGGTCCGTGCGTCGTCAATACGGAGCCGGCCATCGTCTTGCGCGCGGACAGCCTAGGCCTCGCCGTCGGCGACGACCTCACCGCCGCTACGCTCCGCTGAGCCATCGGCCGGGCCGGCGGGCCGAGGATAGGCCCGGAGCGGTGATATATTTAGGGGGTCCATTCTAGAGAGAACTCCTGATGTCCCCGTATGTGCCCTCCGCGCTTGGGCCAGCCAGCACTGTGTCTGGCCGAGGTCCCCGTTCCCGCCATATCCAACTGATCCGCCTGCGGTCCCTAACCCGACCCTGGCGTTGCCAGGCCGCGGTGAGATGTATGGCGGCGGCCTCGGCCGTCGCCCTCGCCGTGGCCCTCGCTCCGTCTGCCCTACTCGCTGACGGTGACGACGCCGAGGGCGCCGACGCCCCCGCCATCGCCGAGTCGTCCTTCGACGCCATGACCTGGCGCCACCTCGGACCGTGGCAGGGCGGACGCGTCACCGCGGTCGCCGGCGTTCCGGGCGAGCCCCACCGCTTTTTCATGGGCGCCACCGGCGGCGGCGTGTGGCGCACAGAAAGCGCCGGCCACGCCTGGGAGAACATCTCCGACGGCCACTTCACCACCGCCACGATCGGCGCCATCGCGGTGGCCCCTTCGGATCCCAACGTGATCTACGTCGGGACCGGCGAGAGTCCGATCCGCGGCGTCACCACGTCCCACGGCGACGGCGTCTACAAATCGACCGACGGCGGGGAGACCTGGAAGCACCTGGGGCTCCGCGACACCCGCCAGATCGCCAAGATCATCGTCCACCCCGAAGATCCGGACCGGGCGTGGCTCGCCGCCCAGGGCAACCCCTGGGGCGATTCGAGCGAGCGCGGCGTTTACTACACGGAAGACGGCGGCCTAGCCTGGGATGCGGTGCTGCAAGTCGACGAGCGGACCGGCGCGACGGATCTGTCGATCGACCCGACCAACCCGCGGGTGCTCTACGCGTCCCTATGGCAGCACCGCCGCTCACCCTGGTTCATCGAGAGCGGCGGCCCCGGCAGCGGCCTCCACAAGTCGACCGACGGCGGAGAGACCTGGGTCAAACTGTCGGGCGGACTGCCGGCGACCTTGGGCAAAGTCGGTGTCGCGGTCTCCGCCGCCGACCCGCGGCGGGTCTACGCCATTGTCGAAGCGGAGGACGGCGGCCTCTACCGCTCGGAGAACGGCGGCACGACGTGGACCCGGGTGAATTCCACCCGCGTCATCCAGTCCCGATCCTGGTATTACATGCACCTCGCCGCCGACCCCAACGACGCCGATACGGTGTGGGTTCTCAACGTGCCGCTGATGAAGTCGATCGACGGCGGCGCGTCATTCAAGGCCGTGTCGACACCCCACAGCGACCACCACGACCTGTGGATCGACCCCGCCGACAGTCGGCGCATGGTCCTCGGCACCGACGGCGGCGCGACGGTCAGCCTCGACGGCGGCGAGACCTTTTCGACGCTCTTCAACCAACCGACCGGCCAGTTCTACCGGGTCGCCACCGATAACCGATTCCCCTACTGGGTCTACGGCGGCCAGCAAGACTGGTCGACGACCGCCCTACCGAGCCGCGCCCCGGGCGGCTCCATCACCCCCGGAGACGGCCACGCCGTCGGCGGCGGCGAGAGCGCCCACATCGCCTTCGACGCTCGGAATCCTCGGTGGATCTACGCCACGACGATCAACGGCACCCTCACCGAGTACGACGCCGAGACCGGCATCGTGACGCCGATCAAGCCCTATCCCGAATACGTCTTCGGACGCGACGCGAAGGACCAGCGCTTCCGCGCCAACTGGAACGCGCCGGTGCTGGTGTCCCGGCACGACCCGGAGACGATCTACTACGGCGCCCAGCTCCTGCTGCGCTCCCGGGACCGCGGCCGCAGCTGGGAGGTGGTGAGCGACGACCTCAGCCGCGGCGACGTCACCAAGCTGGGGCAAAGCGGCGGCCCGATCACCAATGAACAGGCCGGCGCCGAGGTCTACGGCACAATCTTCGCCATCGCCGAATCGCCCCACCAGGGCGGCACCCTCTGGGTCGGCACCGACGACGGACGCGTACACATCACGACGAACGACGGCGAGTCGTGGCGCGACGCGACGCCGGAGGGTCTCGGCGAAACGCTGATCAACTCGATCGAAGCCTCCCCCCACCGCGAGCAGAGCGCCTTTGTGGTCGCCGCCGGCTACAAGCTGAATGACTTCACGCCGCAGATCTATCGCACCGACGATTTCGGGGCGACCTGGCAGAAGCGCGTTGACGGCCTCCCCGGGGACACCTTTGTCCGGGTGGTCCGCGAAGACCCCGAGCGCGAAGGTCTGCTCTACGCCGGTACGGAGACCGGACCCTTCGTGTCATTCGACGGCGGCGGGGCCTGGCAGCCCCTCCAGCTCGACCTCCCCGAGGTGCCCATCACCGACCTTTCGGTGCGGCGCGGCGACCTCGTCGCCGCCACCCAAGGCCGAGGGTTCTGGGTGCTCGACGACCTCTCGCCCCTCCACCAGCTGGACGAAGACGTCGCCGAGAAGGAGCTCCACCTGTTCACGCCGAGGCCCGCCCATCGCCTCGCCGCCGACGCCGGTCGCGCCTCGGACCGGGGCTCGTCAAATCCGCCGTCCGGCGTCGTTTTCCACTACCTGCTCAGCGCTGATGCGTCGGACGACGGTGCCCAAGAGAAAAGCGCTGAAGTGAACAGTGCTGAAGAGAAAAGTGCTGAAGAGAGTAGCGCCGACGGGAATGGTGCCGACGCCGCGGCCGACGACACAGCCGACGACGTACCGGAGCTCACGCTCGAGATTTTCGACGCCGACGGCGAGCTGGTCCGACGCTTCTCGAGCGTCGAGACGGATGACGATCGCTGTCGGCGGGACAACCGCGAAGCGCGGCGGCGCACCCCCGGCCGCTACCTTTCGACGGACCCTGGGCAGAGTCGCTGGGTTTGGGACCTGCGCCGCAAGCCACTCCGCTGCGTCGAGGACCACCGGCTGTTTCGCGGTTTCGACGGTCCGAGGGTGCTGCCCGGCACCTACCGGGCTCGCCTCTCACGCGCTGAAGAGAGCGTCGAACAAACCTTCGAGATTCTCTCTGACCCGCGTCAATCCCGCGATCAAGCGTCGGAAAAGAAAGCCTTCGCCGAGCTCGAGACGTATCTCAATCGCGCCGTTCAACTCTTCGACACGGCGGTTTGGAGCGTCGACGCCATCCGCGCCGTGCGCAGCCAAATTCACGATCGGCTGGAACGCCTAGCGGACGGGAATGTTGATGACGGCGGCCCCGACGCCGCTCACCAAACCCTCGGGGACCTCGCTGCGGAGCTCGAATCGAGCATCGACGCGTTGGAATCCCAAATCGTCCAGCCGCGGCACGAAACCTACGACGATGACATCAATTGGCCCAATATGTTCGACGTCCAGGTCGGACACCTGATCTCGGCGATCGACGACGCCGGTCCGCCGGTCACCGCCGGCGCCAAGGAACGATTGACAGACCTCGAAACCCGGTGGCGCGATTTGGCCAAAGAGCGGGACGCGATCCTCAGCGACGGGGTCGCCCGCTTCGAGGCGGCGCTTGAAGCCGCCGACGCTTCCGGCCTGATTGTTCCCGCCGAGTAAGACCCATCCGAGGAGCACCCCGTCCATGACGGCCCCCATCCCAACGAGCCCTTTCCCACGAACTCCGACCGAGACCTTCCCCTACAGTATCGAGCGCGAAGCCGGCGCCGGCGCCATGGGCGTCGTTTACCGGGCTCTGGACCCCACCCTCGCCCGACCGGTGGCGATCAAGGTGCTGCAGCCGCGCGGCAAAGAGGACAAGATCGACGAAGAGATGCGCCGCCGATTCTTGCAGGAGGCCCGCGCTGCGGCCGCGCTCAGCCACCCCGCCGTGACCACGGTGCACCAAATCGGCGAGATCGACGGCGTGCCCTATATCGTCATGGAATGGCTCGAGGGCACCACCCTCGAGGTCTTGATGCAGCGCGAGAAGCGCCTTTCCCTCGACCGCGCCGCGGAGCTCATCGGCGAGCTGCTGGCGGTGCTCGGCGTCGCCCACGCCGGCGGCGTCGTACACCGAGACCTGAAGCCCTCGAACTTGATCCTGCTCGACAACGGGCGCTTGAAGGTCACGGACTTCGGCATCGCCCTGCTCCAGGGCCGCCAGCTCGTCGAGACAGTCGCCGGCACCGTGCTCGCGACGCCGCAATTCGCCTCCCCGGAGCAGCTCGAAGGCCGCGAGGTCGACGGACGCGCGGACCTTTTCGCCGCCGGCGAGCTCTTCTACCACCTCGTCACCGGCGATATGCCCTTTGAAGGGCGCAACCTCGTCGAGCTGATCACGGCGGTGCTGCACAAGCCGCCGGTGCCGCTCGCCGACCGCTGGCCCAACGTGCCGCCGCCGGTCGAAGCGTGGTGCATGAAGGCCCTCGCCAAGCGACGGGAAGACCGGTTCGATAGCGCGGAGCAGATGGCCGAGGCCCTCCGCCGCTGGGCGACACCGGTTTCCGAGCGGCAGACCGTGGAGACCCGCTGGACCACCCGCATGATGGCGGCGCCCGCGAATCTCGAGGTCTCGGGCGGCTCGCTACCGGAGCGGGCCATGGTCGACCTGATGCGGAGCTGGCCGGCCCGTGACCTCGGTCGACTCGAGGCCTCGGCGTTCCTCACCAAGCTTCTCGAAACGCCGATCCACGCCGATGCCTTCGCCGGCCTCGCCACCTTCGGCGACTACTCCTTACTCGTCTCCGGCGGCGTCGTGCACGCCGTGGTGCCGCCCGGCGACCTCTGCGCCCAGGTCGACGCCTCGCTGCCGCAGGAGGCGACGGCCCGGGTCCACCCCCTGCCCGACGGCTATTCCCCGAAGGCCGTGGAGCTCCTATCCGCGGCGCTGCACCCCGCCAATGCCCGCCACCAGGGCCTCGATACGCGGGTGGTCAACCTCTCGGCCTTCGCCGGCAAATTGCTTGAGGAAGGCTTCGCCGGCCTCATGTCGCTGCGGGACGGCGATCGCTGGGCCTTTGTTTTCCTGAGCCAAGGGCGCTCCGAGCTCGCCTTGATCTCCGAAGGCTGGGAACGCGATCCCCGGCAGACCGAGTGGTCGGAATGGCTCAATAGCGTCGCCGCCACCGCGGCCTTCCTCGATAGCGTGACGCAACCGCCGGCGCTCTGGTTCCGCCAAGGTTTCTCGGAAGTCAACCTCGACGTCGACGCGACGATCCCCAGGAAGCCCCGCTCGGGCAGCGGCTCCATGAGCTTGACCAGCGTGCTCCCCGCCGCCGGCTCCGAAGCCGTCTTCACCCTCAGGCCCCGCCTCGAAGATCTCCGCCACGGCGACCTCTCCCTCGCCGACTCCTCCACGGGTCGCCTCGTTTCATGGCTCTTCGGCGAGCTTCCCCAGACCCTGGTGGATCGCCGCCAAGTGGCGGGCTGGAAGTACCTCGGCGATTGGCTCCTGCTGGTGAAGCGCCTGCGCATTCACACCGTCCTCGGCGACGGCGATGACGCGTCCCCATTCGACGTCGTCAGTGAAGATGCCGACGGCAAGATTCTCCATGTCGCGCAGCGAATTCCGCAGCTCGATACGGAGACCTTCCAGGCCTTCGTCGACGAGGTGGTGGCCATCAAGGAATCGAGGATCAAGCGCGGAGATATCGGCGGCGTCGTGCTGGTCACCCCGCGCCTGACGGATGAAGTCCGCGAGGCCTATAAGACTTTGGTCAGCGGTGGCTGGGGCAATAAGCTCTTCGGCTTCGACAAATCCATGGGTTATGAAGGCTTCGTACGCCTCAGTGCCCGCCGCGGCTTCCACCTGCTGCTCGTGGAGCACACCGCCGACGGCCTCTTCCCCCACTTCAAGTCGTAAGCCGCAGACCTCGGCTGACCGGCAGCCCCGCCTGACCGAAGGCCCCGCCCCGGGGCCGAGTTTTTTGGAGCGACCATGCGCCTTCGCCAGACCAGCCCCGCCAAGCACCTCGCCGTCCTCCGCCTCGTCGCCGCCGTTCCGCTGATCGGCATCGGCGCCCAGCACATCCTCGGCACCGCTCCGATGCTGCCGATCCTCGAAGGCGCCCAATTCCCGCTGGCGGCTTTCTTCGCCGTCCTCGTGCCGTGGCTCGAGATCATCGCCGGCGTCGGCTTGGTGCTCGGGTTCTTCGCCCGCCCCGCGGCCCTCACCGCGCTGGTGATCATGGGCGCCGCGGTCTACGCCCACGCCGTGCATGACTGGGTGGATGAACCGGTGATCATCCTGCCCCTGGCGGTGGCGATCTGCTGCGCGCAGATCCTGTGGGGCGGCGCCGGCGGCTTTTCGATCGACCTCGTGGCCTCCGATCCAGACTGATCGACGGCCAGACTGACGCTCCAGCTCAACTTTCCGGGACGAGTGCCGTAGGCCGGAGTAAGTTCCTACGCCCGCCCGTCGAATGTGCCTGGAGATCTCCGTCATGCTCCGTCCAGTCTTTGCCTCCACCCTCCTCGCCCTCAGCCTGACGCTCACCGTCGGCTGGTTATCCGCCGCTCCGGCGACCGCCGAGGCGCCCGCCGCCGCGTTGACGGTCGGGCACATCGACACCCTGCGCTCGGAGATCCTCGACGAGGAGCGGACGCTGACGGTTCGCCTGCCCGACGGCTACGCCACCGGCGACGCTCGCTTCCCGGTGCTCTATCTGCTCGATCCCCAGAGTCACTTCCACTACCTGACCGGCATACTGCAGGAATTGGAGCGACAGGGACACATGCCGTCCCTCATCGTCGTCGGTATAGCCAACACCGAGCGCACCCGCGACCTGACGCCGCCCTGGACCGACGAATCGACGATCGAGGCCCAAGGGGGCCGGGCCCAGATCATTCCCGACGGCGGCGGCGGCGACGCTTTCCTCCGCTTCCTCTCCGACGAGCTCATACCGCACGTCGACAAGACTTACCGCACGGAGCCCTATCGGCTGCTCGTCGGCCACTCCTTCGGCGGTCTCTTCGCGCTACATGCCTTGGCGACCACACCGGACCTCTTCCGCTCCATCCTCGCCATCAGTCCGAGCCTGTGGTGGGACACCGGCCGCCCCGTTGACCGGCTGGAGTCGCTCTTCGAACAGCGCCCGACACTCCAGACGCAGCTCTTCGCAACGGTCGGTAACGAAAGCGGCCTGATGATCGATCCGTTCAATCGGCTCCAGGCGCTGCTGCGCTACCGCGCTCCCTCCGGCCTGCACTGGCATGCCAAGGTCTACGACGCCGAAGACCACGGCACGATGCCGATTCCGAGCACCTACGCCGCGCTCCGCTTCTTCTTCGACGGCTGGCAGATTCCCTACGACTTGGTCGGCTGGGACGTCGAAGCCGTCGACGCCCACTTCGCCGGCCTTTCGTCGCGATTCGGCTACCCCGTATCGGCCGGGGAAGCGGTGATCAACGGCTTCGGGTACCGCGCCCTCTTCTCGGAGGAAGTGGACAAGGCGATCGAGATCTTCCAGGTCAACGTGGACCGCTACCCCGGATCCGCGAACGTTTACGACAGCCTCGGCGAGGCCGTCGAAGCGAACGGTGAGCTGGAACGCGCTTTCGAGCTCTATCGCCGCGCCTACACCATGGCGAAAGACGCCGGCGCCGACGCGGCGGATCCGAGCCTGGTGGCCTATCAACGGCACATGGAGGCCGTCAGCGAGAAGATCGCCGATGTGAAGGCGGAATAGACTCCCAGCAACGGGAGCGCCCTTTTGGGCGATAATTACCAGCATGACCACCAGCGCCGCGATCCCTGACCCCGACATCGGCATCCGCCCCCCGGGCTTCCTAGACCCGTGGCGCGAGATGCTGACGCCCCTCGACTGGCTGCGCCTCGCCCGTGACTGGCGCGGATTGCCCAGGGGTCGCGCCGAGCAGCCGCAGACCGCCGTGCTGGTTCCGGGTTTCGGCGCCTCGCCGCTCAGCATGGCGTTCATCTCCCAAGCCCTCAAGCGCCGCGGTCACCGCCCTAAGGGTTGGGGGCTCGGACGCAATAACGGCGAGGTCGCCGACCTCCTGCCGCAGCTCATCGAACGCATCGAGGCGACGTCGGACGAGGCCGGCGAGCCGATTGCGCTGGTCGGCTGGAGCCTGGGCGGCTACCTCGCCCGGGAAGCGGCCCGCGATCGCCCGGACCTGGTCAGTCGCGTCATCACGCTCGGGAGCCCGGTGATCGGCGGCCCGAGCTACACACGCGTTGCGCCGCTCTACGAAGCGCGCGGCTACGACCTCGCCGAAATCCGCCGGATGGTCTGCGAGCGCTTCGAGGTGCCTCTGGAGGTGCCGGTCCTCGCCGTCTTTTCGAAGCGCGACGGCATCGTCTCCTGGCGCGCCTGCATCGACGAATGGTCCCCCGATGTCCGCCACCTCGAGGTCAGCGCCACGCACCTGTCCCTCGGGTCGTCGCCGGATGTTTTAGCGGCGATTCTGGAAGATCTCGATCGGCCGTCACCGCAGGCCTAGGCTTCGAACCTAGCGTCTTAGAGCTCCGGAGACGGAGCTTGTTGAGCCCTGCGCGGAACTTTTTGCGGGCCTTTTCCGTCAGGGCAGTGTCGAACCCGGGCGGCGGCGTAAGCCGGCGCCCTCGACGGCGTTTAACTGTCGAAGTAAGCGCTTGTCTCTCGACACTGGACTCAGACACCGAAGCCATCGGTGACCCCGACCCGCACTCCAAGAGGACTCCCCTGCATGCCCGCACCCCCTACTGATTCGCGCCGCCCACCGCTCCGCCTTTGGCCTGGCGTGGCGCTGGTTGTTTTGATGCTGCTATCTCGTTTTGTGCTCAAGCTCTTGATCCCCGGATTTGAGGGCTTCAAGACCGCCATGATGGGCTCGCTCCTCTGCGTTGCCCTCTTCTTCCTTTGGTGGCTCTTCGCGAGTCGCGCCGCCTGGATAGATCGTATCGGCGGACTCCTGCTGGCGGCCGGCGCCCTCGCCGGGACCGCCGCCCTCGGCCACGAGTCCATGGGCCCGCACTGGCTCGCCGGCTACGGCATCCCTTTCCTCTGCGTGAGCTTTCTGCTCGCGCTGCTGCTGACCCGGTCGCTCGGAGCCCCCGCCCGGCGGGCCGCCGCGGCGGCCCTGGTCGTCGGTCTCACCGGCCTGTGGCTGCTCGTCCGGACCGACGGCATCGACGGAGACCACGACTCCCAATTCGCCTGGCGCTTCCAAGCGACCGCCGAGCAGCAGATGCTCTCGCCGGACGGCGCGGAGCCGCAAGCCAGCCCCGCGACGCTCTACTCTCTTTCTGCGTCGGACGTCGGCGAGTGGTCCGGATTCCGCGGCCCGGCTCGGGACGGCGTGATTCCGGACCTGCGCATCGCCACCGACTGGACGGCGAATCCCCCCGCCGAGCTCTGGCGCCGCCCGGTCGGCCCGGGGTGGTCCTCCGCGGCGGTGGCCGGCGGACTTCTCGTGACCCAGGAGCAGCGCGGCGAAGAGGAAGTCGTGGCCGCCTATGATCTGCTCACCGGCGAGCCCCGCTGGCGCCACGGTGATCCGGTGCGTTTCTTCGAGAGCAACGCCGGTGCGGGCCCGCGAGCCACGCCGACCCTCCACCGCGGCAAGGTCTTCGCCCTCGGCGCCACCGGCGTGCTCAACGCCCTCAGCCTGGCCGACGGATCGCGCCTCTGGTCCCGCAACCTGCTCGAAGACTCGGATCGAGAGATTCCGGACTGGGGCTTCTCCGGATCACCCCTCGCCCTCGGCGACCGCGTCTTCGTGCCGGCCGCCGGCCAGCTCGTAGCCTACGACGCGGAAACCGGTGAACGGCTGTGGCTGGGCCCCGACAGCGGCGGCTACAGCTCGCCCCAACTCTTCGAGTTCGACGGTGAGCGGGCGATCGTGATGCTCGGCGGTGACGGGCTCCACGCTTTCAATGAAGCCGGAGACGTGCTCTTCCACCATGAGTGGGGCGGATTCCCGATGACCCAGCCGGCCCAGCTCACCGACGGCGGAGTGGTTTTTTCAGCCCACGAAGCCGGCGGCACCCGACGCCTCGACATTTCCCGCGCGGGCGATACCTTCGAGGTCGAGGAGCGGTGGACCTCACTGCGATTGAAACCGTATTTCAACGACTTCGTGATCCACGGCGACCACGCGTACGGCTTCGACGGGCGCATCCTCGCCGCCGTCGATCTCGAGTCCGGCGAGCGGGCCTGGAAGGGTGGCCGCTACGGTAGCGGCCAGCTCGTACTCCTGGCGGCGAGCGACGCCCTGTTGGTGCTCTCGGAACAAGGCGACCTCGCCCTCGTCCGGGCCACGCCGGATGGCTACGAGGAGCTGGCCAAGGTGCCTGCCCTGGACGGCAAGACGTGGAATCACCCGACGGTCGCGGGAGACGTTCTCATCGTCCGCAACGCGGAAGAGATGGTGGCTTTCCGGCTGCCCCTCGCGAGCGGCCAGACGGCGGCGCTGCCGGGGAGCACCAGGTAGGTCTACGGGGTGATGTCGAGGGCCGCTTCGACTTCCGGCCGCGGCCGCGGGCCGCGGAGTATGGAGGCCACGAGGTTGCTCGCCGAGGCATCGCCCATCGAGATATAGCGGAAGCCGGCGCTCCGCTCGAGCTGGAGTCGCTTGACGATCTGGTTCGGCCGGAGCCCCGATTCCGCTAGGCGGCGGACGCCCCCCTCCACCTCCCGCAGCCACTCGAGCTTCTGTCGCAGCGCGTCTCGGCCGCCGCTTGAAACCGGCCGATGACCGCAGAAGAGCGCGTCGAAGTCGAGGGCCGACAG
>JBCDKB010000029.1:0-33273 GCA_038747035.1 Acidobacteriota bacterium
CCCGGATCGCCGCTATCCGCACGCTGCGTTTCTCCTCCTCCAGCCAGTCCAAGAGCGTCGGCTGAACGGACGTGTCGCCGATGACTTCCAAGGCCTGGATTCGGCGCACCCATTCGGGCTCGTCGAGGGGGACCGTCGTCATCAGCGGTTGCGTCAGTCGTCGGTACTCGCAGACCCGGATCGCTGCGCGGCGTATATCGACCGGCGCCGCGGATTCCGCCGCCAGAAGGTTTGTCACCATGCCTTCGAGAATCTCTTTGTCGGCGTGGGTTTGCAGCGTCATCAGCGCCGAGCGCCGGGTCGCCGGTCGGTGGCCCCGGTCGAGAATCAACGTGGCGAGCAGCCGCTGCCCCCGCTGCTGGTCGCTCGGCGCGCCGCGCATCAAGATCGCCCCGGCCTCGATCTGCAGGGCAACATCGTCGAGCTCATCCACCGCCCTCGCCGCTTCGAGGGCCTCCGGAGATCCGCGGAAGGCGCCGCCGAGCTCCTTGAGGGCCTGGAGTCGTACGGACTTCGACGCATCGTGCTCCGCAATCCGGGCGAGCTCCCGGGGCACCTCATCCGGCTCCGGACGCTCCAGATTCTGCGCCAGGTCAAGGAGTCGGGGCAGCACGCTTTCAAGGTCGGACGCTGACGTGAGCCGGGCTCGCAATTCGCGCCCTTCCACGGTGCCGTTGAAGTCCAGAACCAGGGAATTCACCATCTGGCGGACGTAGTCGCGGAGCGCCGCGAGGGCCAGACTGCGATTCCCTTCGATGCGGATGCGCTCATCAAAGGCCCGGTCCCCGGTCAGGATGTCCGGCTTGGCGAGCTGCTGACGCAGGCTGTCACGGCCGATGGTAAATCCCGGATCGACGCCGTGCACCACCACGACGATGCCCCTATCTTCGTAGACTTCGACCGTCTTGCCTTGGAGCTCGCCCCACAGACCGGTCCGAGAGTGCTTGAGCCCGAGGGTGTGGGCCAGCCCTCGCCATGGGGGTGAACGACGGTGGAATCCGAGCATCACGAAGAGTCCGAGGAGCGCCAGCGTGAGAAACAGCGCCGAGGGGGTCACCGCCGTGACCTGTCAAGCCGGCTCCTCAGCCCGGCAGCCCTGTCTTGCGTCTGTTGATTTCCCATCGGAGCCGGATGATACCGGGTCTCCAGGCCGCCCATACCGGCCCCACTCTTCCTATCTCTCACCATCGACGTCCTCCCTTCCGCGGCGCTTCAGCCGACCAACGCCGGTGTCCCTCAAGGACTCTTATGTCTCGGCGCTGAGGTGTATTCACGATGGCATCCCTCGACCGCGTGATGGATATCTCGAAAAATTGCGCTTTGGGTCTTAGGTCCCCGCCGACGCCAAAGAGCCGGGACCTCCATCTTCTTTCCATGGAGCTTGCCATGTATCTCAGTCGCTGTTCGATCATCATCCTGCTCGCCATCTTCGCCGTCGTCCTTCCGGCGGCCGCCTGGGAGATCTCCGCCGGTTCGAATGCGGCCCCGGGCGATCGAGTCACCCTCGCCGGTGGACCGCCGGCGCCGGCCGATCCCCTCGTCATCGTGTGGGGAGTCGACGGCGCCACCCTGCTCGACGGTCTCAAGAGCACACCGGAGGGCCTCGAAGGCACCCTGGGGCCGGTGGCCACGCCGTTCGTTGGCCACGCCGAGCTCTGGCGCGGCAAGCGATTCAGCCTGCCGATCGTGGCGGTGAATTCGCACGGGCACACTTTCGCTGTCCAGTCCGCCGACGCCTTCGTCGGCGTGGCGAGGGACGGGGTCGGGGGCGCACTCGGCGTCACGGGCACCTCGCCGCTCACCTGGGCCTCCGCTAAGACCGGCGACGGCGGCGGCGTCGAGATCCCCATTCCGCCGATCGCCTTCGGCCCCGTGATGCCTTCCATTCGGGTCGACATCATCATCGACGGTGGCACCGGGTCCGGCAATAACAACGGAGCGAGCAATAATCCCGGCGGCGGAAACACCAACGGCGAAACGGGTAAGCTGATCGTCGCCACCCTCAACATCGACATTGTCCCCGGCGCGATGGGCGGCGCCGGCGGGGGCCCCACGCCCATTCCGGCGGCCGGTTTGGCCCAAGTCCTCAAAAGGGCACTAGCGCCGCTGGGGATCGACGTGTCCACCGACGGTATCGACCTGCGATTCAACGCCTTCGGCGGCGAGGTCGAGCGTGGACTCGTGCTCATCCACAGGAGGCCCTGACGGGCCGAGTGTCTCTTCGGCCCACCGCAGGATGGCGTTCGCTTCTTCGGTGTCGTAGTGCTCGGCGCCGTGCAGCTGGAGGCTCAAAGCCTGGGCCTCCAGCGCCGCCAACCTGGCCGCCGCCGGCTGACCGCGGAGGCGCTCCAGGCGGGCAATCCCCATCAGCGGATTGAGCTGGAGCGGCGAATCCGCCGGCGACGCGAGCCTGCGGACCCGCCGGACCTCCCCGAAGAACTCGGCGGCCTCGTCGTACCTCGCCGGCCCCTCCTTCACCAAGAGGTCCGCGAGGTGCAGCATCGGATAGGTCACTTCCAGGTGGTCGTCACCCAGGCGGCTGCGCAGCGATCCCAGAGCGCGGCGCAACAGCTCTTCAGCCTCCACGAGGCGATTCTCGAAAGCGAGCAGGGCCGCGAGATTCGTTTGGATCCGGCTCACCTGGGGGTGGTCCTCGCCGAGGGCCTGGACCTGGGCCGCGAGGGCGTGCCGATAGAGATCTTCAGCCTCATCCCGATCACCGCTGTTGTGCAGCAGGGCGGCGAGATTCGCCATCGTGCGGACGGTCTCGAAATGACCTTCTCCGTGGTACAGCCGGTGCAGGTCGAGGGCGGTGGTCAGGTGCCGCTCGGCCTCCTCCGTCCGACCTTGCTGCGCCAGCAGCGTCGCCAGGTTGTCGTGGAGCTCGGCCAGATCGCCGTGCTCCCCCTGGTGGCGACGACGAATATCCAAAGCTTGCCGCCACAGCCGCTCAGCCGCCTCGGCGTCACGGCGCCACAGACGCATGGCGCCGAGGTTGGTGAGCGTCCCGGCCTGCTCCAATCGATCTTCCCCGATCGCCCGGCGACGGATCGCGAAGCTCTCCTCGAAGTGGGCTTCGGCACGGTCGATGTGGCCGAGGTGATAACGAGCCTCGCCGAGGTGATTCAAGCTTTCTGCGAGCGCCAGGGGCTCATCGAGGTCTCGACGCAGGGCCACCGCCTGCTCGAAGAGATCTTCCGCCCGTGGATAGAGGCCCAGGTTGTTATAGACCCGGCCCATCGTGTCTAAGAACCGCGCCTGTGTTTCAGGCTGTTCCTCGAGGTCAAGCGCTTGGACGGCGCCGCGGTCCAGGATCTCGAGGGCCGTGATCGTCGCCCCTCGACCGTCGCCGGGATCCGGCAGTTCGAAGAGCGACACCAGCATTTCGCTGAGCCGATCCGACGCCAGTCGTCCCTGGGTCGCCAGGCGGGCCTGGCGCCAAGCGACCAAGCTCAGGGCCACGAGGATCACCGCCGACACCGCCGCGACCGACACCGCCAGCCGGTGCCGGCGGATGAACTTAGCGACCCGGTATCCGACCGTGTCCGCCCGCGCCCGTACCGGCATATCCCCCAAGTAACGGCGAATATCGTCCGCCAGCTGCTCAACGGAGACGTAGCGCCGGTCGGCCTCGGGTCGCAGCGCCATCAAGGCAATATTGTCGAGGTCCCCCGTCACCGCCTTGCCACGCGGCTTCGCGGACGCTTCGTGGCGACGCAGCAGGCGCTGACTCGGCCGCTCCGGCGGCGCGCTGGCGATCGCCGCTTCCAGCGCCCGATGATCTCCGAGCAGCAGCGCATGGGGTCGTTCGCCGGTGAGCAGCTCATAGAGCAAGACCCCCAGCGAGTAGACATCCGTGGCGGTGGTCAACGGCTCGCCGCGCAGCTGCTCCGGACTGGCGTATTCGGGGGTGAGCAGACGGAGGCCCGGCACCGTTTTCGCCACCCGGTCAGAGTCAGCCGTCGGCTGCAGGACCTTGGCGATGCCGAAGTCCAACAGCTTCGGGCGCCCTTCGGCGGTCACCAGGATATTGGCGGGCTTGATATCCCGGTGGATCACCAGGTTTCGGTGGGCGTATTGCACCGCCTCACAAACTTCGACGAAGAGCTCCAGCCGCTCCCGCAGCGGCAGGTCCCGGCCGTAGACGTCGATCGGCTTGCCGTCGATTCGCTCCATCACCACGAAAGGCCGACCGTCGTCCGTGGAGCCGCCGTCGATGAGGGTCGCGATATTCGGGTGATTGAGGCGCGCCAGGATCTGCCGCTCTTGGCGCAGGCGCAGCAGCAGGTCGACGGTGTCGAGCCCGCGCCGAATCAGCTTGATCGCCACCCGCCGCGTGAATTCCCGGTCGTCCCGCTCGGCCGCGAGGACCACCGCCAAGCCGCCCCGACCGATTTCGCCAGTGATTCGATAGGGCCCGAGACGGTCAGGAATCTGGTGCAGATCCTCCGGCAGGGACCCGTGGATCGACGAGCCGATCCAGTCCTGCGTCTCGTCGCGGCCGAGCTCCTCCAGCATTCCCTCGAGCACGCCCCGCAGCTCCGGGTCGTTCGCACACTCCGAATCCAGCACCGCCCGCCGGGCGGACGCGGCCAGCGGCTCGAGGCGCACGACGAGCTCCTCCAGCCGCCGCCAGCGCTCTGGAGTCATCGGAGGAACTGAAGCGCCGGCGCTCAAGTCCCCCCGGAAGTCTTGGTCGTCCGCACCGACTGTCCGAGCCACGCCTTCGCCAGACGCAGATCGCGCTCCGCCGTCGGCACCGAGACCTGCAAGACCAGGGCCACTTCGGCCACCGAGAGCCCCCCGAAGTAACGC
Organism: Acidobacteriota bacterium; assembly: GCA_038747035.1. GTDB lineage: Bacteria > Acidobacteriota > Thermoanaerobaculia > Multivoradales > J023 > JAUIJL01. The sequence goes on from JBCDKB010000029.1 coordinate 4,816, forward strand.
AGCTCCACGGCCTTGCTCTTGCGTTCGTCATAAAGCCTGAGCTCGGTGAGCGCTTCGTCCAAAACCAGCACATCGACCGTCGAGAGGGCCGGCGACGCCGGCAGGTCAAAGCGCAGCTCATCGCCGTCCCATAGCGACTCCTCGCGACGGGACCCGCGGCGTTTATTCGCGGCGTGCCGACGCGCCAGATCCACCAAAATCCGCCGCATGGTGCGCGCCGCCACCACGTAAAAATGCGCCCGACCCGTCCACGAAATATCGTTCTCCACCAGGCGCACAAAAGCTTCGTTGACCAGCTCGGTGGGCTGTAGTCGCCCGGGACTCTCCCCCAGCAGATAGTGGTACGCGAGCCGGTGCATCTCCTGGTAGACCAGCGGCGTCAACGTCTCTAAGGCGTCGTCGTCGCCTTCGCTCCAGGCGGTCAATAGGTCGGTGAGCTGGGTGGTTGCGGCGGACACGGCGGACATAGGGCGTCATTCTAGCTTCGGGCGGCGCGGCCCAGAATGCCCTCTTGGCCGCTAACTCCTAAAGCGGAAGGAATCGCCGAACCCATCACCGCTGGGGGAAAAAGATAGACCGTGAACTGGCCCCTCTGGCCTTCAGGCGTTTCTCGCCGAAATCAATCAGGCCAGCGGTAGCGAACCTTGAGGTCGTTCATGTGGGAATACTCGAGCCAGCCCTCATGCTGCATTCGTCCGACGACAATGCCCGGAGCTAAGCCGATACCCGCGGCGAATCTCCTGACCATGATCTTGGAGACCTTCGGGCGCGAAGCGAGTTCACCAAGGCGAAAGGCGTCTTCCGGTGGAATCAGGAAGTCCCGCGCGAAATCATTGGCTTCCCTTTCGCGGATCTCCTCCGAGTCGTCACGGGGATCAATACCTTCCAGGTTGAGCAACCGCTTCCCGTGGAGGAGGAGGTGTGCGGCCTCGTGAAAGAACGTGAACCAGAGGTGGTCGTTGGAAGAGTACCGGAGGCTGAGCTGCAGGACCGCCTTTGACGAGGTCAGCCACCGCGTAGCGCCGCTCACCGGGCAGCCCGGCGGAGTCGGCGCAAACACAACAGCCACGCCAGAGCCCGCACAGAGTTCTTGGAGCTTCGGAATGAAGATGTTGGGTTCCGGTTCGTTGGTAACTCGCCGGACCTCAGAAAGTGTCGCCCTAAAACTCTGCCTGTTGAAGGCCTCACACTCCAGCAGGTCCGCCTCGACTTCGCCCTTACGGAGCCAAGCCGCGACTGCGCCCTGTTTCTTGTCAAAACTCTCCGAAGCGCGGAACGCAGCGAGGGGGTTCTCGTACCGCTGGCGCCAGGCCTCCACGGTCGCAACTCCGAAGAACTCCAAACAGTCCAGCACCTGTCCGCCCCGAGAATTTCGACTCGGTATCCAGCGTCGTTTCTTCATCCAGGCGACGGGTAGCTCTCGCAGCCATGGATAGTCGGCCGCCGCTTCCTTCAGCGATCGAGACCGCTCCAAAGCGGCCCGGTACTGGGCTTCACGGGTCAACCAAAAATCCGGAGTCGAACCCAAGACCCTCGAGAGGCGACCCGCCGTAATCGGCTTGAGCGGCGCCCTCCCTTTGAGCAGCTCATTGATGTGCTTCGGGGTAAAACCAGTCCGTCGGGCGAGCTCAGCCCGACTCCAGCCCTTTTCCTCGATGACGTCTTCTATCGTGTCCCCTGGAGGAGACACCCAATCGGGTTCAAATGCTGCGGAATCAGTCATGGTAATCACCGACGAAGACGATACGAATGCTTCGGACCCGATGCCAGTCCGTGGCTCCGTCGGGAGTCACGACCGGCGGTTCATCTGCCGCCTCGAAGACCAACCGAGCCCCACCGTGCAAGCTGACGGCGAACTGGCCGGCCCGCTCTCCTTTGAGCGGGTGCGGACGGCCCGCGACAAGTTCGTCGAGCTGCCGGGCGGCGGCAAGATCAGCCAGTCTCGCCCTTAGCTTCTTGGCACTCGGTGGTCCTAGTCGCTTCTTGGCTTCACGCTCAACGAGGCAGAGACGCTTGACTTCTTGATTCGCGAAATAGATATCCAAAGCCGGCGGATTCACCCCTAGGTTTAACCAAGTTGGTTAACACTATCATGCTCGAGTTGGAGGGACTTACCTCCTCAAGCCCTCGCGGCTCGGTCCCACCGGCGATAGGTCTACCTCAGGCCGCCTGCGGAAAGTCGGAGGACGCCAAGACGTCGCGCAGCTGGCCCTGGTGACGCTTCTCGTGGTTGGCGAGGAATTTGATGGCCGAGGGGAAGGTGGTGAGGCCGACCACCGGGTTGTAGTAGCGCATGCGATAGAGGTTGTCGTCCCGCTCGTTCTCAACCGCGTCGAGGCGATCGATCAGCCCGTGGAGCTCTTCCTTGAGCTCCGACACCGGCCGACCCGGCTCCGGCGCCATGAGGTCGGGCGCCGGCAGCGGCAGTCGACGTTCGGCGACCAAGGCCCGGCGCACCGGCGCCGGGATGAAACTGTTGGCCATGGCGAACGGCAGCTCGGCGAAGGGCAGCATCAGCCGGAAGGGTCTCGGCACCTCAACGAGGTCGGCGACGCTTCTGAAGAGAAAAGGGTAGCGGCCCGAATCGGCGCGGCGCAGGAGCTCATCCAGCTCGCGGAGATAGAAAGCGTCCGCCTTCAGCAGGTGGTCAACGACCTCGCCGGCCGACCAGCGCCCTCGGCCCGGGCTGTAGTCAAGCTGCTCCTGGTCGAGCCCGTCCAGCAGGGCCAGGGTCTCGAAGCGGGTGGCGCGGGCTTCGTCTATTTCGGGCACGGGTGCAGGGGACATCACTTACCTCACGGGTCGGGATAGTAGACGGCGTGGAATCCGAGCGGCATCGGATGATCGAGCGGAATGCGGGCGACCGGACCCTTAGAGACTCGATCCGCATGGAAGAGAAGAAAAGATGAGGCCCGGCTCGGGGCGTCAAAGAGCTGGCACAGGATCAGTCCACGGTCGCTTTCGCTGGGGTGCGGCAGAAAAACCGGCTCACCGCCGAGGTAGGCCCCCGTCGGCGCCGTCCAGGTGTCGTGGGTCTCTGGGGTAGACCAGCGCAAGTGCGCCAGCTGATCGAAGAACTTCCGCCCGAGCTGACCCGTGGCGGTGATGCCGAGCAGCCAGAATTGATCGTAGGACCGCTCGGCGTCGCGCGGCGCGATGGCGGGAAAATCGGGGCACCGCTCGTAGCGGACGGCGCGCTTTGACACCACGGCGCCGGCGTCGAGGTCAACCTCGAAACGGCGCGGCCCGCCGCCGGGCGCGTCTGCGAAGAGATCCGGCACCGGTTCGTATTGGTCATAGACCGGGCGCTCGAGCTCCACGACGTCGACGGTCAGCCCCTTGCCGGACTCGAAGGCGTTGATCAGGTGCAGGCAGTATCCGCTCCACTCCCTATCTCCCGGCCCCCCTCCGGCCCCGAGCTCGATGTCGGCTTTGAGGGCGCCGTCGCTCCGCTCGAAGACCATCAGCCGCGCGCCGAGCTTCGGTCGCCAGCGCAGGGCGCCGTTGACGCTCTCGCCGTCCTTCATCATCGCGCCGACGTCCAGCACGTGGGGCGAGAGGTAGAAGATCGCGTAGCGCTCCGACAGCATGAAGTCGTGGGTCGAGCACGGATAGGGCAGCGGATGTCGACGCCGGTAGATCAGCTCGTCGGACGAGAAGCGATAGAGCGTCAGCGACGGCTGCCGCGCCGAGAACGAGATGCCGAAGTTAAAAAGCTCACCGCCGGCGCGATCGAAGCCGGGATGGGCCGAAAGCGGACTGATCGCGTTCAACCGACCGCCGAAGTCGTACTCGCCGCGGGTCTCGAGCGTCACCGGATCCAGCGCGTAGGGCAGACCCTGCTCGCCAAAGGCCAGCAGCTGCTCGCCGAATCGAAAGGCGCTGACATTCACCGGCGACTCGAGGCCGATGCCGCGCTTCAGCCGATCGTCCGGAAACGAGGTGCCGAAGCCGCGGTAGAGCAGACGCCCCGCCTCCCGCTCGTCCCGACGCTTGCGGGAGTCGACGAAGCGATGGGTGAATTGGACCTGCGGTCCGTCAAAGCGCAGGCGAGAGACCGCGCCGTCACCGTCGAGCCAGTGGCGGTAGGCGTGGACGCCGTCGACCCTCGGGAAGTGGGACGGTCCGTTCAGGTAATAGGTGCCGCGGAGCCATTCCGGGATGGTGCCTTCGGGCGTCGGCGTCTGGGTGCCTTCGACAACGCTGATGTCGAAGGCCCGCTCTAGCCCCGGCGCCCAGTCCGTCGGTGCCCCGTCGTCCACCCGGTGTCCGCCGACCCCGGCGTCGCTCACCGCGGCGCCCCGGCGAGATCCGCGGCGCCCTCCGTCCTTTCGACCACGGCTTCGAGGGCCTCCGACCGCGCAACGGCGGCCGTGCGGAAGCGGTCGAAGACCTGCGGGTCCAGGTTCCAGGCCCACGACTCGTCGGCACCGCCGCGGGTCTCGGCGTAGCGCGCGGCCCAAGCGTCCGGCTCAAAGCTCAGATTCTCGAGATCGAAGGTGCGGATGAAAGCCGCGTCTGTTTTCGCCTCCGGCTCGCCGATCACCTCCGCCGCGATATGCACGGCGAAGAAGCGGGCCAGCTCCTCGAGGTTCTCCATCTGCTCCCGGAGCACGCGCTTGCCCTCGGTGGCCGTCGCATCCACTTCGTAGAACGTCTTCTCCGCCCGCTTCAGCGAGTCGACGTCCATGAAGTCGACAGACACGGGCTCGCCGAGCGGCTCGCGGTGCTCCCGCTTCCACGTCGTATAGCCCGCCAGCAGCTGCAGGATTCCCCGATTCCACGCTCCGAGGCGCGAGAATTGGCGCAGGAATCCGACGACAAATCGACGATCGGTAAAAAGATCGTTGATGAACGGGAAGACATAGAACGCGAAGTAGATCGTGAGCTCCCACACGTACTTGACTGTGAAAGCCTCTTCGTCCCCCAAGCAGTCGTAGGTGTCGACATACCCCGGCACGTAGGCGTGGAACATCGCCTTTTGCAGGGACTCGGAAAGCTGGCAGAACTGGCGCCGCTCGTCCACGTCGTCGAGGCCGATGGCGTGGACGATCAGGGTGTTGTGCATCGCGATCAAGTCGCTCCCCGGGCTATAGAGCGGGTCGGAGAATCGTCCAGACACCCCCGACATCGCCCACCGCGAGGCCGAAAGCGTCTGCACGCAATCGTGGGCGTAATTCCGATATACGGCGACGTCGGTCACCGTCCGATTCGGAAGATCGCGGGCAAAAAGCGGGAAACGTTCGCACACGAATTCTGTCGCCTTCTCGACGTCCGAGACCTCGTTCCAGTCGACTTCGGCGTGGTCAAAAACCACGCCGAGGCTGGTCTTGCCGCGCAGCGGAATCACCCAAAACCAGAGCCCGTGGTCACAAAAGTGATTGGTGGCGAGCCAGTGGGGCAGGTGACCGTCGCGACGACGGCGCGGGTGGCGACGGCGGGCCGTGCGGTCGAGGTCCGACAGGCGCTCGATATCGACCAGGCCGTCGACCCACCACGCCAGGGCGCCGTGGCGGATCGGCGCCGGACGCAGGAACTTCTTCTGCTTGGCCAGGAACCGGCCTCGGCCGGTGCTATCCACCAGCCAATCCGTACCGACGGCATAGGGCGTGCCGTTGAGGCTGAAGCTCACGCGATGGGGAGCTTTGCCGTCGCCGTCGGCGGCCAGCTCGACGTCGAGCTCCCGGGCGCCGGTGACCAGGTGAAATCGCCCCCCGTCCTCGCGGCACAGGCGCTGGAGCTCGCCCTCGAAGCGGTTGCGGTCGACTTGGTAGCTGGGGATATTCGAGAACGGCCGGATAGAGGCCGCGGAGTAGTCCTCGAAGTCCGTCCCCGGATCCGCCGTCCGCCAATAGAAGCGGAGGTTGTACTTCATGAAGTGTTCGTGCAGCAGATGCTCTTCCAAGTCGAGCACCTTCGACAGGTAGTAGCCCGCCAGCTGGACCGTCGACTCGCCGACTTTCTGCTTCTTCTGCGGCAGCTCGGCCTGTCGCTCCACCACGAGCACACGCTTGTCGGTATCGAGCAGCAGGTGCCGGGCGAGCGTCAAGCCCGCCAAACCGCCGCCGAGGATGACGACATCCCACGCCGTCTGGTCCCACGCTTCCTTGTCCCACGTCGTCCCGAAGCTCTCTTCACGCTCCATTGGGAGCCTCCTTTCGTTGGCGAGACGCGCACCATCGCGATAAACGGGCCACCCTGAGGGGGCGGGATCCCGCTGTTTCTACGTCATATCTTCGCATCAGCTGCTAATTCCCGTTTCAACCCATGGCGGCAGCGCGTCTCGCTCCAGCCAGTCCGCGATTTGACGCCAGGTGATCAGGGAGCCGGTCACCACGTTGTAATGCTGCAGGAAGTGCTTCTGGAGGAAGTCCTTCTCGAGCTGCTTTTTGGTCACACCCAGGCGCCGTCCGGCGAGGCCGCCGGTCATCAGATTCGCGCCGCGCACGTAGAGGTCCACCAGGTCGACCCGGCGGGGTCGGGGGACGCGGTCGAAGGGTGAGAGAAATCGGTTGGCGCCGTCGGCCACAAAGCCGGCCGCTTGCCGCGCCCAGTGCACCGGATCGAGGGAGAGGTTCATCACCTGCTTCGGCCGGTTAGCCGCGAAGGCCATGCGCGAAATCACCTCGCCGCCGGTGCGCACCTGAAACTCAAAGCGCTGGAAAGCGACATCGAAGCGTCCTGGCCCGTAGGCCAAGACGCTCTCCTCCGCCCCCGGACTCGGCAGGAAGGCGTAACCGAAGCCGTAGCGCCCGAGCTCCCCCGGCTCCCGACTCTCGATATCCACGACGAAATCCGGACTCAAGACGAGGTAGCTGGTCTCCGGGTACGGCATGACGGCGTAGGGATAGCTATCGCCGAAGGGCGCGACCTGGAAATTGAAATCAAAAATCTCCACCCGCAGCACGATCCAGGCGTAGCGCTCCGGCAGGTCCCGCAGGTCGACGATGGCGAAACGATCCGCGCCGGAAAATCGACCGATGCGACCGTCCAGATCCTTGTAGAAGAGCTGCTCGTAGCCGAAACCGCCGCTCCGCTTGCGCGGCGCCTGGGTCCACGCCAAGGGCCTCAAGGCCGGCGGGACTTCGGGGGCATTTTCGTCGACCGCCTCGGGCAGGCTGAAGTCCGAAACCCGCATGAAATAACGCAACACGAATTCGCGGACCTGGTCGCGCATCCACAGGGCCGACAGCTCGTGGAGAGACGCCGTATCGTCCCCCGGCCGCCGGCTCACGGGCGTTTTCGGGCGGTCATAGAACTGCTCCTGGACGTTACCCATCACCGGCAGGTCGACGCCGTTGATCCGGGCGACACAAAAGAAGCCGAAGCTCGAGTCGGGTCGCGAAAAGGTCGTCGATAGTGCAAAACGCTCCGCGTAGGCGTCGTCGTCATCCACCTCGCTCCACCAGTCCTGGAGCTTGAGTCCCTGAGAGAGGGACTCCTCCACGCTGTCGAGGAGCTGCCGCTCCACCGCGTCGAGGCGCAGGTCGTCCGCAGGCGGGCGGGGTCCGTCAGCCATCCGGTGCCTCCCCGCCGGACGCCTTCTGAGCTGCGTCGACGGACACGCCCAGGGTATAGACCGAGTCCCAGGATGCCTTATCCGCCAACAGCGCATCGACCCGGCGACGGGCGTGCTCGACGGCGGGTGGGATCGACGGCCAGGCTCGGGATAGCGGTCGGTGGGCGGCCAGCGCTTCCAGCAGGTCCGGGGAGCCCTGACCGCGGTTGTCTAGGGCGCCGGACCGATGGTGGAGCCACACGGGTCAAGGCGCCGCCGACGCCGTGCTCCACCACTTCTTTATCCACACGGCCGGCCGCCGCGGTGAGCAGCGATTCGATCTGGGACGGACGCCGAAGATGGACCAGCGTCGAGGCCCACACCAGACCCGCCAGCGCGTTGCGACGTTCGAGCTCCCTGGGGATACCGGCGGCCGCCTCCAGCGGAGCGCGCTGCGTCGCCAGCCCCCGGAATGAGAGGTAGAGGGCGCGGCCGACCCCGTGCCAGAAGGCGGCGGTCGCCGCATCGCCGAGGGCCGTCGTTGAATCCGCCACCACGTCAAAATCGAGCGGCAGGAGCTGGTAGGCCACGAAACCCGCGGCTTCAAAAAGCATCAGCCGACTTCCCGCGGGCGCCCGCCGGAAGCAGTCGTCGAGGAACCGGCCTGTGCGCTCCGCCGGCGTCTCCCGGGATCGCAAGAAGCGACGGGCGAGGGCCAAGGCCGCCCCGGTCATCAGCGGCATCGAGGCGGCCCGGGGCACCAGCTCCAGATCGACCGCGCCGCTTTGCCGACCCACTCCAGACGGTCCGTCGCCGCGGCCGGCCCGCCACAGGGCCTCCCCGTAGGCGTGGCCCAGGCCCTCGAGGCTCCATAGGGCGCCGAACGGCTCCTGGCCGAGCAGCTCGGCGGCCCGGTCCGAAACCGCCGATCTGGGATCGTCACCGAGGGGTTCCATCGCTGTCGCAGAAAAGCGCTCGACGACAAAGAGGATGTCCGCGGCGCGCTCGGCCGTCGAACCGGCGCCATTCACCCGCGCCAGCACCTCGAGCCCGCGCCGGGTGCCGCCGACGCCGACACCGACGGCGGCGGAGCCGACCCGGAGATCGGCGCCCGGCCCCGTGACCCCGGCCCACAGCTCCAAAACGTCACCGCGGACTCGGTCGAGGGAGCGCAGCAACTCCTCGGACGATCCCGTCCAGCGCTCGGCTTCGCGACGCACACCGTCGATCGACGCCGACGGGTCCGCACCCCGCGCCAGCCGGACCGCGCTCTGGGCGCCGAGCAGCGACATCGCCCAGCCGAAGCGGAGGCCGGTGCCCAGCCACTCGGTGAGCTTCGGCGTCTTGGGATCGACGCTCATCGCCACCACCGGAACAGAAAACATCCTGAAACGGCCGCCGCGAGCACACTGGCCGCCGCCTCGATTACGGGCACGTGGTTGAAGGTCCGCACGGTGAGGGCCAAAGCGGCGAGGGCGAAGAGCCACGCCACCGCGTCGGGCCAGGCCCATTCCGACCGCGGCGCACTCGGGGATGTCGGGCGACTGCGGATCCCGCGCTCACCCGGCGGCGGCGGGGAGTCCAGGAGGCGCTCGAGCACCGCCGGCGCTTCGAGCATGGCCGAGGCGTAGCGGTCGAGCCACATCCCCAGCTGCTCGGGCGACGACGCCACTTCCCGCACCCGGCCCCAGCCTTCCCGCCACGACTGCTCCAGCAGGGCGTCGGCGAGGGGGTCGCCGTCCGGGTCCCAGGCGGCAAAGCGCCGCCGCAGGCCGTCGAGGGCCGGCAGCGCCGTCCGCCACGGACGCCCGAGGACGACGCCGTGGCCGCGGGCCGCCCGCCAGTAGGCCAGGGCGTATTCGGCCACGGTCTCACCGGCGTCGCGCGGGCCACCTCGCCGCGGAGTCGCCTGGCGCAGCAGCGAGCGAAGCGCCTCCGGCGTCAGGTCGCTCGCTTCCGTCCCTCGACGCCCTTCGGCCCCTTGACCCCACAGTGCTGCAACATCCTCGAGGCGCTCGCCGGCGGTGGCGCGCAGAAACTCGAGCACCGCCGGCGCCCCGGGAAGTTCGCGCAGACCGGCGTCGAGTAGCAGCCCCCGACCGTCACTCAAACGCGCGAGGACCGGTTCGTCCACGCAGACGCCCTGGCCGAGCAGCTCGATATAGGCGGACGCCACGAGCCGAGCCGCCGCCGGACCGCGCGAACGCAGCGGACCTCCGGTCAGCAACCCTTCGGCGTCGGGCCGGTCTTCCACCGCGAGCATGCCGTCCGCGCAAAGCTCTCCGATCACCGCGGGGATGACGAGCCTGGAGCCCCCGGCCGTCTGGAGCCGGGCGAGAAGTCGACGGCGCTCTTCAAGATCACGACGGGGCGTCACCACCTCGGTGAAGAAATCCGTCACCACCTGGGCCGGCCAGCCCAAGACTTCAGAAAGCTCCCGGAGCGGCGTCGCCGTCTCGTCGATGTGTCCGTCGAGGTTCGCGTGGGCGACGAAGAGTCGAATCGGGCGGCCGTCCAGTCCGCGACCGCGGTGCCATTGCCCACTCCAATCCCACAATTCAGGCTGCTCGGCGACGTCGGCCAGCGCGGTGGCGCGGTGGCCGAGGGCGGCCACGAGCCGGGACCGGATCCCGGACTCTTGCGGACGTGGCGGGCCCGTCGGCGTGGCGGCGAGGCGGTCTAGGTCATCGGTTTCGAAGAGGGCGAGATCGCTGCGCCTTGCGATGTAACGGCCGAAGTCCGAAGCCAAGGGCCCCAGGAGCGTCAGCAACTCCACCAACCCCTCCCCCGGGGAACGCCGGGGGAGCTCGGCGGCGCGCGGCCCCGGCGCCACGCCGAGCCGCACCATCTCGGTCCGCAGCGCCGAGCCCTCCAGCCTCGACGACGGTCCGACGTTCTTGGGTCGCCGGCCGGCGATCATGCGGACGTCCCCCACGGCAGAGAGCCGTAGAGCCGGTGCTCCCGTCCGGCCCCGCGGACCAGGGCGAAGGGCTGCGCCACGGCCAGGTGAAAGAGGTCGGCCGGCATCCGATCGGCGCAGGCCACGAGGAAAGCCTCGACCTGCCCCCGTTGGCCGAGGAGCTCCTGCATCGACAGCGCTCCGGCGACCCCCGTCGACACCGAGACCGAAGCGATGGACGGGATTCGCGCGTCGAGCAGCGCGCCGGCCACGACGTCGGGTTCGCCGATATTGACCATGGTCATCGCATAGCCCACACCGCTGTGGGCCGCACTCGCCCACGGACTCGCCGGCACCCGGGCGTCGAGGAGCTCGACCGCCCGCGCCAGCGATCCATAGCCCGGCAGCAGCTGGCCGCCGCTGAAATACGCGCCGCGCCCGGCGCCGTGCCAGTAGAGACGACGGAGGCGTTCGCGGCCGCGCATCGCCGCTTCAAGACCGGACCGGACGCGCGGGAAAAAAACCGCCGCCACCAAACCCAGCACCTCTTCGGCGACGTCACGGAAACGGGGGCCCACGGCGTTGCTCCGGCACAGGCCGACAAAACGGTCGATCGAGCGCTCGAATTGACGGGTGCCGGCGCCGCTATGGAGACCGCCCAGCAGGAATTCCGAAGCCGCCAACCCGAGCCCGGCGTGCAGCGCCGCCAGCTGCCCGGCGTCCAGTCGACGGACGGCCGGGAGATCAAAAAGCCCTCCAGGCGCCGTCCCACCCAAGTCGAGGTGGGCCTTGACGTAGTCGTGGGCGAGTCCTTCCAAGGCGAAGAACGTATAGATCGGATCTTCGCGCCGCAAGATCTCCCCCAGGGCCGGCTCGAGGTCAAATGGCCGACCGTCGCGGCGGCCTTCCCGGCTCGCGCGGGCCCGCCGGACCCTCCAGAAGACTCCAGCCTTGGACCGAGCTTCGCGGCGGGCGCTGTGTCCCCGGATATCCGAGCCAAGAATCGACAGGGTATCGACGAGACGTCGCCCGAACTGCTCTTGGCGCAGCCGATCTCCGGCGATCGCGCCCCGGATCGTCTCGACACCGTCTTCCACCAACTCGACGCCGGCGTGGTGGACGATTTCCGGAACCTCTCCAAGCTGGCTCGACGCCGTCTCCGCCAGCGCATCCAAGGTCGACGGCCACTCTCGACGGGGAGCTCCGCGGCGCGCCGTGTTCGCGCGCGACGCCGTCCACGCGGCGTCCGCCGCCGCCGCCGTCAAGGCCATGCCGAGGCGCGCTGAAGCGCCGAGCCATCTCCTCATGCGGGCTCAGTCTCCTCGCCGCCGCTGTCGCCGCCCCGCAAGTCCTCGCGGATCGTCTCGACCATCGCGTCAAAACGGCGGCGGGCGTCGCCGAAGTCGCCGTCGCCGGTCACCCCCCGGGCGACGTGGGACACGGTGTCCGCCACGCCGTCCTGGAAGTGGTCGCCGGCCTCGAAGAAGCGTCGGGCCGTGGGACCGAGGTGCGAACGGGCGACCTCAGTGACCGCGTCGAGGGAATCGCTCGAGCGCCGCCAGCCCCGCTCGCGGTCCAACACGTTCGCCGCCTGGTCGATCCCCAGCATGCCCATGGCCCAGCCAAATCGAAAGAGAGAACCCGCCACTCGACGCATCATGCCGCACTCCAGTGCACGAGTTCGAAGTCTTCAGCTAGGATCATCGGCGCCGCTCCCGAGGCCGCCGGCCGTCGAGCGTCAGCAAAACGCCCGAAGCCCCGAGGAGCGCCATCTGCACCGAAAAGAAATTAAAGCCCCACGACGCCGAAGACGGCGGGGTCGTCCACGCCGCCAGCCCGGCGACCGCGAGCATCGCCGCCGCGAGCACGGCGCGGCGCTCGGACCGACGCGGCGTGAACGCAGGCCCGGCGTCACCCGCCGGCGCCGTGTCGCGAGAGCCGCCCATCCACCGGAGAAGCTTCTCGGGGCCGTCCTTAAGCAGTCGGCCGGAGGTCTCCGCCCAATCCACCAGCTTCGGCATCGCCAAGAGCTCCTTCTGCCGCTCAGCGCGGACGAACGCGGCACAGCGCTCGCCGAGGTAGGCGCCGACCTCAAAATCCGGGGCAAATCGGGTGATGAGGCCGTCAATGGCGATGGAAGACCGGATGTACTTGACGATGTCGCGCTCCGGCAGGAAGTTTGTCCGGCGGGAAAGCGCCAGCATGTCGACCATGATGCGGGTGAAGTTGACCCGTAGGGCCCCCGTGGCGCCGTCGTACCAATCCGCCGCCAAGCCGTTGAGTCCACGGCGAAATTCCTGCGGCCTCGCCCGCGGGTCGGGGGCGGTGAGGGAGGTGAAGCAGCGGTGGAAAAGGTCCATGTCGCCGGACGCCAGCGCCAGGGTCATCACCATCAGCTGGCGCCGGGCCGGACGACTGAGCAGCCCCGTGATGCCGAAATCGACGTAGCCGACCACGCTCGACTCGAGCAGGAGCAAATTCGCAGGGTGCAGGTCGGCGTGGTAAATGCCGTTCTCAAAGGCGTCGAGCAGGAAATTGTCGATGATGTGGGCGGCGAAAAGATCCGGCTCGAAGCCCGGCGGCTCCAAGGCCTTCGCCGTCGCCCCGGTGGGGTCAGCCTCGAGGGCCCTGAGATAGTCGAGCAGCACCGTGCCCTCGAGGAAATCCACCACCAGGATCCGCCGCGTGGTCAGCCGGCCGTGGACCCGCGGCACCCGCTGGATGGCGTGCCCTTCCGCCAGGTGTCCGAGCTGTTCGGCGTAGCGCGCTTCGCACCGGAAATCGAGCTCTTCGGCGGTCCAGGCGACGAATTCACCGAGCGGTTCCAGTAGCCAATCAAGCGACCTCAAGCGCAGTCGACGGATGACCCCGCAGCAGAGATCGACGAGCCGGATATCGTTGCCGAACTCCTGCGCCGCCCGCGGTCGCTGCACTTTGACCGCCACTTTCCGACCTTCGATCCACCCCACGTGCACCTGCGCTACCGAGGCCGTAGCGAGCGGTTCGCGGTCGAGGCGGTCAAAAATCTGATCCGGGGGTTGACCCAGCTCGTCCTCGATCAGTGCCTGCGCATCGTCGAAGGGAAATGCCGCCACGCGGTCGAGGAGATCCTGGAGCGCCAGGCAATAAGACGCCGGCAGAATGTCCGGCTGGAGCGAGAGCATCTGCCCCAGCTTGACGAAGCTGCCGCCCATGGCTTCGAGCCACGCGCGGAAACGCTCGGGGCCGTCGGCGCGCCGGCGATGCAGCCACCACGGAAGGCCCAAGGTCAAGGTCGCCCACAGCAGGTGGGCGAAGCGCCCAAGGGCTTTGGCGTTCAGGGCTCTGGCATCGACGGCCCCGGCAGCGTTTCGCTGACTCACAACCCGTCACCCCCGGCTTCGGCCGGGTATTCGGACAGGTCGCCCCAGAACCGGTGACGTCGGCGCGCCAGCAGATCTTCGAGGGCCGCCTGCATCCGTTCTTTGACCCGCTGCGAGACCGCCGACACGATTTCGCGGTCCTCCGCCGCTTCGGGTCCGAAGTGTTCCGTGGGCTCCGGTTCGAGGAAGCGCGTATGCCATTTTGCCGGCAACGGCACCAAACCGAGCGTCGGCGTGATCGGGAAATAGGGCCACTCGACCACCCGGCGCCACCACGGCCAGTCGACGCGTCCGAGGATCGGAAAGATCTCCGCGCTTCCTACGGTCACGAAGGGCACGATCGGGGCGCCCGCCCGAATGGCGAAGCGCACGTATTCGTTCCTTCCGAATTTTCCGAGGCGATAGACGTCCGGGCCGTAAGGTCGGAAGGCACCGCGGATGCCCTCGGGAAAAATGCCCAGCAGGCCGCCGCCGTCGAGCACCCACTCGGCGTGGGCCCGGCACGCCGGCACGCCGCCGAGCTTCTGCATGTAGGGCGTGAGCACCGGCGGTTTGAAGAGCGTGGGGTGGACCAGGAAGCGTAGGTAGCGGCCCCGGGTCCTAACGATTTGATCCATCGCCATGACGCCGTCCCAGGGCTGGAATCCACGGTGAACGCCGGCCAGCACCGCCGGGCCCTGCGTCGGAACCCGCTCTAGGCCGCGGTAGTCCACCCGCCACCATAGCCGCTGCAAGAACCGGAAGAGCGTCTTCGACAGGCGGCGGTGGTAAGCCTTATCGAGCCCGAATCGGTCAGGCTCTATGGGGATTCTCCGCGGCTCGGCCGACGGCGTACGGCACCGATCGATGGCTTCGAGACTCGAATAGCGGGCCGCGTAGCCGAGGTGCCCTCGGATCCGCCGATCGGAGACCGTGGATGGATGGCGGGTCCAATCCAGCTGACGCGTCGGCGCCGCCCGACCCGCGGCGGCGAGCAGGGCGCGGACCGGCGCCTGCAGGGAGACGGGCACCGGCAGCCGGATCGTCTGCGCCCTCCGGAGCGCCGCGGCGAGCGGCACCGGCGCCGCGGGCGCCACGTGGTAAACCGCCACGGTGCCCGCGGCCGGCGCCCGGTCTATGACCAGACCCAAAGCGCTCAGAAGATCCTCCAGATCGAGCAGCTGCACCACCGGGTCGTAGCCCGGCGTCGTCAGCGCCAGTCGGCGACGGACGCGACGACTCCAAAAATCCCGTCCTCCGGGCACCAGGGTCGGCGTCGGCCGCAAAACGGTCAACCCCCCGGCGGCGAGGTGTTGCTCAGCCAGCCGCTCGAGGGCCTGCCAGCGGTCCGGGATCGGGTTGCCGGTGCGACGCGGCGCACATCGCACCTCGTCGATCCACTGCAGGTGGTGGGCGCTCGGCTCGTGCACGGCGGCGCTCGACATCACCACGGCGTGCTCGACGCCGGACGTGGCCAGGGCCCGGAAGCAGGCCTCTGCGTCTTTGAGATCGGGCTCGACGCCGCGGTACTTTCCGCGCGGGCCGGCGAGGTACACCGCGGCGGAGGCGCCGGCGTCGGCCGAAGTTGGGGCGGTCGAGAAGTCAGCACCGACTTCCGAGAAATCCGGCGCCGACCGGAATCGCCAGACCGATAACTCCCCGCGACGCCGACGCAGGCCCCGTTCAATCCCTTCGGAAAGGGCGTCGCGGCCGGCGATCAGGAGGATATTCACCCCGCCATTCTCTCAAGAGTCGGCGCCTGCATCGACAGGTCGGGCGGACTGGCGCCCAGTCGGGCCGCCACGTCGAGGGCGGAGACCAAGACCGGCACGATGCCGCCGCCGGGCCGCGTCCAGTGACCGACCAGGTAGAGGCCATCCACCGGCCCCTCCACCGCCGGACGGTTCTCGCCGAGCTGGTCCGGGGACATCTCCCAGCCGAGCATGGCGCCGGCGTCATTCCACGTGAACCGCCACGACGTGTGCGCCGAGGCCGAGAGTCGAACCGCCGTGCGCTCCCGGAGGCCCGGAACCACCTCTGTGAGGTGGCGGAAGATCTCTTCTTCCACCGCCAGCTTATGGGTCGTCCAGTCCTCGACGGCGGCGTAATCAAGTTCCTGGACCTTCTGCAGGATCACGATATCGCCGCCCGGAGGCGCAAGACTCGGGTCGTAGAGGGTCGGCACGAAGACCTTGCACACCAGCCCGTCGCGTCCGAGGCGGTCAGGATCCCAGTGCCGCCAGTAGTAGCCCTGGGCGCGCTCCAAAGCGTCGCGGTCAACGCCGTGCACGCCGATATGGGTCAAGAAGCACGGCGCGCTCGGCCGCAGCGAGGCGACCTGCGCGCGATAGGCCGGGTCGACGCTGCCCCCGGGCAGCAGCCGATCCACGGTGAGACGCAGGTCGGCATTCGAGACGACCACGTCGGCGGCCACGCTATAGCGCCCCCGCAGGCCCCCGCGGTGCGTTTGGAGCTCGACGCCGGCGACCCGACCGTCGCGAACTTCGATGCGGTCGACCTCGGTCGACATCAGGACCTCGCCGCCCGCCGCCTCAAAGCACCGCGCGAGCTCGTCGGCGAAGGCTTGGGAGCCCCCTTTGGGGAAGTAATTGCCGAGGAAATACGACAGGCGCAGCATCGAGTCGAAGACGAAAGACGTGCGCTCCGGCGGGCCCCCCCAGTGCGGACAGTCGGCGGTGAGCAGCAGCTTGAGGGCTTCGTCCTTGAAATGTCGATCGAGGGCGTCCCGCACGGTTTGCGGCTCGTAGCCGGTGAATCGCCGCGTGCGCCGTCCGCGGAAGTAGTAAAGCAGGCCGAGCAGGTACGCGTCGCGCACCTCGACGAAAAAGCGATCGAGCGCATCCCGCTCGGCGGGGAATCGCTCGTCGAGCCGCTGGCGGTAGGTGGCGTAGTCGGCCGGTACGTCGAAGCGGCTGCCGTCGGGGAGGTGGAAGGTGTCCACCGGATCCATCTGGATCCACTCCGTCGTGACCCCGAGGTCGCGCATCAGCCGACCGGGCCAGGACTCGGGATTGCCGAGCAGCGGGTAGAAGTGAGTGGCGGCCTCGAAAGTAAATCCGCCGCGACGGAACGTGCTGCAATAGCCGCCGAGCATGTAGTGCTGCTCAACGAGCAGGACCTTCTGGCCTTCGCGGGCGAGCAGTAGGCCGGCGACCAGACCGCCGATGCCGCCGCCGATGACCACCGTGTCGTAGCTCGGGCCCGGGCGGCGCCGCAGACCGCGGAATCTCCGCTTCACGCGCCGCTCTCCGGGTCCCCCGCGCCGCCGCCGGGGCGGTTGCGACCGTAGGCTTCATGGGCGGCGACGAATTCGCCGCTCGCCAGGGCGGCCCCCATCGACAGCTCGCCGGCGAGCACGGTCGCCGCGGCGATCTCGGCCAGGCGGCGGGCCCGGCCCGAACCGCGGCAGCCGAGCATCTCGAGGCACTCGGCGCTCGTCCCCAGTCCCGTGCCGCCGCCCACCGTCGCCAAGGTCAAAGAGGGCAGGGTCACGCTCGCTTCCAGGTCTTCGCCGCGCATTTCAAAACTGGTGATGCACACCGCCGCGTTGGCGATATTGGCGACGTCTTGGCCGGTGGCGATCATCAGCGCCGTCAGGCCGTTGGCGGCGTGGCCGTTGTAGCCATAAGCACCCGTCGCCAGGTGCGCCAGGACCGTCGAGCGCCAAAGGGCGACGATCTCCTCCGGTGAGGTGCGCAAAATTGAACGCACCACCGACGGCGGAAGCCGACAGCCGGCGGTCACCTTCTTCCCCTTGCCGCCCCGGAGCAGCGACCCGGCGGGTCTTTTCTCCGCGCTGAATCCGCTCAGCACCAGGTGCTTCGACGAGTCCGGCGCCAGGTGGTCAGACAGCCACGCGCATACGGCGCCGGCGGCCCGGGACAGCATATTCATACCGTGGGCGTCGCCGGTGAAGAATCCCAATTCGAGGATGACCCGACGTCCCACGGGCACGGCGTGCACGGTCTCGAGCCGCCCGAAGCGCGTCGTCCCGTCGGCCACGGCTCGGATCTGCTCGCCGTGCGCCTCGACCTCGGCGGCGAAAGACCGCGCCTGGGCCACGTCATCCAGCTCAAAGATCGGCGCGATGCGGTTTCGGTCCCCCCACACCCGCGTCTGCGCGCCGCCGGCGCGGGTGATCGCCGCCATGCCTCGCTCGTAGGAGCGCACCAGCGCGCCTTCGGTGGTCGCCAGGGGCACGTAGACCTCATCGTCGAGGTGCTCGCCGCGCACCCGGAGCGGACCGGCGACGCCGAGGGGCGTCTGCACCGTGCCGATCGGGTTTTCGACGTTGCCGCGCAGTTCCTCCGTCGGCGCCACGGCGCCGCCGACGCCGTCGAGGCGGGCGCCCGTGATCTCTTCGACCCAGCGTCGGCGCTTATCGACGGACTCGGCGTCGTAGCCCTGGTCCCGATATCGCGGCACCAAGCGCAAACGTCGGCGCCGTTCCGGCCGCTCGGGTGTCTCACCCACGCCGCGTTAGCCCCCGGCCCGCTCGAGCACCACCGCCGCCACCACGCCGTCAAAAGACGTGGCGGTGAGCACGCCGCGGCGGCAGTCCACCGTCCGGGCTTCCCGGCACCAGTCGAGGGACGACACCTCGGTCGGCGCGCGCTCAAATCCCCCGAGCGCCGGCAGGCGGCCGCCCTCGAAGGCGTGCAAGAGGCCTAAGGCTTGGAAGGCGCCGCCGGCGCCGAGGCAGCAGCCGAGGTTGGACGCCGTGCCGGTCACCGGGACGGCGTCACCGAAGACCGCGGCGAGGGCCTTGGCCTCGGCCACGTCCCCCGGTAGACCGCACGCTCCGGTGAAGACGGCGTTGATGGTATCGACCGGAGAGCCGGCGTCTTTGAGGGCGACGCGGATCGCGCGCTCCAGGGCCGACGCCGCGCGCTCGGGGTCACGGCCGCGGGAGGTATCAAAAGCGCTGCCGTGGCCGAGCACGCGGCCGAGCGGCCGGGCGCCCCGCAACGTCGCGGCGCCCTGGGATTCCAAAAGCAGCAGCGCCGAACCTTCCCCGAGCACGGTGCCGTCGCGGTCGCGATCAAACGGCCTCACCCGGCCACCCGAGCTCAGGAGCCCCGCTTGCTCGAAGCCGACCAAACCCTCGTAGGACAGCTCCTCCGAACCGCCGGCGAGCAAAGCATGGGCGCGGCCGTCCCGGATCAACTGCGTCGCTTGGGCGAGGGCCAAGACGCCGGCCGCGGCGCCGCCGGTGACCGTGGAGTTGGTGCCGGTGAGGCCGAGCCAAATCGCCGCCTGGCCGGCGGCGGCGTTGATCACGCTATTGGCGAAATCGAGGGGCTTCACGTATTTCGGCCCCGCCTCGAGACCCCGCCGGTCAAAGGCGGAGATCGTGTGCACGCTGCCGAACATGGTGCCCAGGACCAGTCCGATGAAGGCCCCCCGCCGGTCCTCCTCCGCCACTTCGACTCCTTCGAGGGCCCCCTCGGCGGCGAGGATCGCTAGCTGCCCCGTGCGGTCGACCGGACGGAAATTTCGCCCCGGGAAAACCTCCCGCGGGTTGTACTCCACCCGGCCCGCCATGCGGGTGCGGAGCGCTTCGGGGTCGCCGGACCGGTCGAGGCGCCCCAGCACCTCGTCTTCGATCGGGCCGTAAGCGACCTGGCCCTCGGCGACGGCGACGGCGGTCTGGGCGGCGTTTCCCAAAGGCGAAAGGGCCCCGCGCCCGGTGATGACGACTGGTTCCATCCTCGCCACCTAGCCGGAATACCGGCGAAGAATGACCGACGCTTTATTGCCGCCGAAGGCGTAGGCGTTATTCATCACGACGTCGACCGACATCTCACGGGCGTCGTTGGGTATGCAATCCAGCGGACACTCGGGATCGGGCTCCTCGTAGTTGATCGTCGGCGGCACGGCGCCGTTGACGATCGCCAGCGCCGAAATGCAGCTCTCGATCGCCGACGCCGCGCCCATGGTGTGCCCGATCATCGATTTGATCGAGCTGATCGGTACGCTCGAGGAGCGACCGCCGAAGACCTGCTGCAGCGCCCGCGTCTCGAGCTTGTCGTTTGTCGGCGTGCCGGTGCCGTGTGCGCTGACGTAAGAGACCTCCGTCGGCTCGAGCTTGGCCGACGCGAGGGCCTGGCGCATGGCGCGGGCGGCGCCGTCGCCGTCGGGGTGGGCGGCGGTCATGTGGTGCGCATCGCACGACAGGCCGTAGCCGGCGACCTCCGCGTAGATCCGCGCACCCCGTTCGCGGGCGTCTTGCGCCCGCTCGAGCACAAGAATGGCGGCGCCTTCCCCGGGCACCATCCCCTGGCGGTGCCGATCGAAGGGCTGGCAGCGCTCGGGGGCAATGGCGCCGAGCCGGGCAAATCCGGTGTAGGTAATGCGCGAGAACGCGTCAGCGCCGCCCGCAAGCATGACGTCGGCTCGGCCATTCTTCAGCGCGTCATGGGCATAGCCGACGGCGTAATTCCCGGCCGCGCAGGCCGCCGGCAGCATGACGTTGGGTCCGGAAGCGCCGAGCTCTTCGCCGAGGTGGGCGGCGATCACGTGGCACGGGTAGTGCTGGAGGAAACCTCCCCCCAGGCCCGCGAGCTCGCCGGCGATCCATCGGTCGTCCATCTCCTCGACCCAGCCCGGTTCCCCAGACGTCGTCCCCATGGCGACGCCGACCGTCGGGTCGTCGTCCCAAGCCGCGCCAAAGCCGGCGTCGTCCAGCGCCTCCCGGGCCGCGGTTACCGCCAACCGAGTCGCGCGTCCGATCGAGGCCGGCAGCCGACGGAGCTCCGGCGCGATCTCTTCCTTCACCTCGCCGCCGAGGCTCACGCTGTGGCGGCTGGTGTCAAAGGAACGGACCGGCGCCAGGCCGGATCGTCCTTCGAGCAGCTGCGACCACGCCGTCTCCCGGCCGACGCCCACCGGTGTCACCAGCCCGAGGCCGGTAACCACCACTGAATCGATGGGCATCGACTCAAGCCACCTTGGCGGCTCGGGTCTGGAGGACCAGCTGCACGGAATCCTCCACCGTCCGCAGCTCCTGCAGCCTTTCTTCCGGCACGCCGAGCTTGAATTCGTAGTCGACGTCGACGCCGATCTCCATCAGCGAGAGCGAGTCGAGCTGCAGGTCGTCGATGAAGTGGGCGTTGTCGGCGATATCTGCCGGGTCTAGGTTCGTGACGTTGGCGATGATCTCTTTGATCTTGTCTCGAATGTCGACGATGCTCATCGGGTTCTCCTCATTAGCGCGGTCCAGGGGTTGCGTTCTCTCAAACCGTGATCGCGCACATCCGACGCTTTCGTGCCAAAGATTGTCCACGCACCTTAGAAAAAAAAGACGCAGCCACTATAGCAAGCGCATCGACGCCTGCGAATGAGTGCCGCACTGCGTCATTGGCCTGCACTGAAATGGCCATCAAAATTGGCCACTGC
Organism: Acidobacteriota bacterium; assembly: GCA_038747035.1. GTDB lineage: Bacteria > Acidobacteriota > Thermoanaerobaculia > Multivoradales > J023 > JAUIJL01. Next base: position 25,973 of record JBCDKB010000029.1, read on the forward strand.
GAATCAGGCTCGCCTAGGCCGCGCGGGACGTGGCTACGCCGAACGGGATAGCTGTCGGTCCAAGAACTGACCCGCCTGATCAAGCGCCAGCTGGCCCTCTTCGAGCCTGGCCGCGAAGAGGTGCCACACGTGAATCATGTCGGGCCAGACGTCGAGGGTCACATCCACGCCAAAGTCGGCGGCCCGGTCAGCCAGCCGCCGGGCGTCGTCCAGCAGGGTTTCTGCGCCGCCTGCCTGAATCAAGAGCGGCGGCAAACCCGTGAGATCGGCACGCAGGGGCGTAACCTCCGGGTCCCAAGGGTCCGCATCGCCCAGATATAGCTTCGACATTTTTTCAAGACCTGGACGCTGGACCACCGGGTCGAGTTCGGCGTGTGCGTCGAGGGACGGCGTGGTGCCGGCGTAGTCAGCCCACGGCGAAAAGGCGACAAAGGCCCTCGGCAGCGTCACGCCGAGTCGGCGCAGCCTCACCATCGCCAGGAAAGCCAGTCCGGCGCCCGCCGAGTCCCCGGCGAGCGTCACCCCTTCGGAACCTACGGCCTCCAGAAGCGGCGGCCACACCGCCAGGACGTCGTCCAGCGCCGCCGGGTACGGTGATTCGGGCGCCAGTCGGTAGTCGACCAGCACGCACCGGGCCCGGGCGGCGCGGGCGAGTCGGGCCGCCGTCTGGCGGTGGCTTTGCGGTGAGCCCACCACAAACCCACCTCCGTGGAGATAGACCAGCGTCCGGGAGGTCAAGCTCTCGGGCAGCGTCAGCCATTCAACGGGCACCCCGCCGAGCGTCGACGCTTCGACCTCGAGTCCGTCGAGGCCGGGGAAACGGCTCAGGAAGTTGTCGAAATTCCGCCGCAGCTCTTCAATCGGCAACGACGCCGAGCCGTCGCCCGCAGCGATGATCTGTTTGAGCAGCCGCAGCTGGCCGAGGGACACGCTCAGCCCTTCCCGCCGAGGCGGGCGCACTCTTCATAGCGAAAGCAGTCGGTCGTATGGTCGTTGACCATGCCGACGGCCTGCATCAGGGCGTAGCAAATCGTCGAGCCGACGAATTTGAACCCGAGCTTCTTCAACGCCTTTGACATGGCGTCACTCTGCGGCGTGATGGCGGGTACTTCCGAGCGATGTCGCCAAGCGTTTTGCACTGGCTCCCCGTCGACGAATTGCCACAGCAAATCGGAGAACGAGCCGTGTCGCGATCGGTAGTCCAGGTAGCGCTGGGCATTGGTGATCGTGGCTTGGATCTTGAGGCGGTTGCGTACAATGCCCGCGTCTTCCCGCAGACGCAACCGATCGGCCTCGTCCATTACCGCGATCCTTTCCGCATCGAAGCCGTGGAAGGCGCGCCGGTAGCCTTCCCGCTTCTTGAGGATCGTTATCCAGGACAGTCCGGCCTGGGCCCCTTCGAGAATCAACATCTCAAAGAGTTTGCCCTCGTCGCGCTCTGGGACGCCCCACTCCTCGTCGTGGTACGCGATATAGAGGGGATCGTCCGTGACCCAGGCACACCGAACCAGCGGTGCGGGGGCCCTTTCGATCAACGTCTTACTGCGTGCAGAATCGCCCACGGCCGGCTCCAACGTGTCGAGTGGCGACGGTGGGAACCGGCGTCAGAAGCTGACGGAGAGGCCCGTGGTGAGCTTCTTGTAGAGCTCGTCGTCCGCGGTCAGCGTATAGGGCGTCACGCCGCGGCTCAGTTCCATATTGAGCCGCACCGCCCACTTCGACGTCAGGTCCTTCAGCACGTTCAGGTCCTGGGTCAGCATCAGCTGCAGGCGCTGCATTTCCATCTTCTGCGGCGCTTCCCGCGTCTTCTCCACCGGATCGAAGGCTTGCTCCAGGTGGTGGAAAGCGACGAAGACACCGGTTGACGTGCGCTGAAACCGAGTGTCGATGGACGTCACCAGATAGCGAATATTGTTCTCATAGCTCGCGTCGTCCGCAGCGTAGAAGATTCCGCCGCCGCCCGACGCGATATTCGACTCGAGCTTGGCGAGCACTTTCGGCGCCACCCGTCGCACGACGCTGAACTGGAACTCCGGAAGCTGATCGCCGTCAACGACGAAGACGCTTTCCAACCGCTCGAAGAAGTCAGGGCTGAAGTAAAGCTGCAGGGTCTCGGCGAACTCGCGGTGAATCGCGCCGATCCGCACCTGGCGGTCGCCTTCGCCGCGCGAGAACATCACTTCGTAGCAGGACTCGCCGGCTTCGTGGCAGGAGTCGTTGTCTTTGTAGAAGGCGGTCCTGAAGCTGCGGAAGAGGTCCTTCGGACGCTCGTCGGAGACCCGATGGGCCGCAGCGCCGCGCGCCTGCCAGTGGTCGCCGAGTTGCACCACCAGGCCGCCGTGGGGCATCAGCGACAGGCTGCCGTCGCGAACCGACGAATAAAGACCGTATTCCACCAGCACCTTGGGCACGACCTGGGAGCCGGCGATACTGTAGAGGCCCACGGTTTCTTCGGCGGCGATTTCACTGGCCAAGCCGCCGACTTCGCGCTGGCGGTAGCTCAAGCCGGCGCGGAGGTGGGTCTTGTCGGAAATCTCACCCGCGTAATCCCCGTCGACGCCCCACGTCGCGGAGGAGCCGGGAATATCCGCGGGGGTGATCGCAGACCGCTGGTAATAATTCTCTTCTTCGACGTAGCTGGCGATGACGTTGGTCTGCCCGCGCTTGCCGGTCTTGCCGGTCCAGCCGATCTGGTATCGCTGAATATCGACCGGCGCGAGACCGCCGGCGAGCTCGCTCGACTGACTCGATAGCCTGAAAGCTTGGTTGCTCATCGGCTGCACTTCGAAAGCGACGGACCGAACCTCGCCTTCAAATCCGCTATTGAGGCCGCCGTCAAGCTCTTGGTAGTGGCCGTCGAGGCCCATCGACACGCCGCCGATGGCGCCATCGATGTCAATCTCGGCGCCCATCCACTGTCCGTCGCCGATGCCGGCGCCGAATTGCTCGACGCCGGAAAGGGCCCGCATCTCAGCCTTGAAGGCCGCCGGCGCTTCGAGCTGGAAACCGTCGCTCGCCAGATCCGCGGCGTAGGCCACGTGCAGCTCGCGCATGACGTCGGCGGGTACCCGACCGCGCACGTTCCAATAGCCTTCACCGTCTCGGGGGTCGTCGGTTCGATCGGCCTCGAGTCGGATTTCCACCTGCTGGGTGTCACGGTGGTGGCGCCGGAGCAGCAGCTCGACGGTCGGTGCAAAGCCCTGTTTGAAAGCCACCAGCTTATACATGCCAGCGGGCAGGCTCTCGAATGAGAACCGACCGCGCTCATCGGTCTGCACGTCACGCATGCGGCTCGATGCGACCTCGTAGGCGAAGACGGTGACTTTCTCGACCGGCGTAGCTTTCTCTTCGATGACCGTTCCGCTGACGCCTTCACGCGGCTCCGACGCCCCCAGGGCGGGCAGCCCTGAGACGAGGAACGCAAGGACGGTCAGGAAAGTCAGTCGCATCGAGTAGTTCACCTTTCCGAGGACATATGGGACGGTTTCGAGCCTTAACTTTAGGCTTATCTCGATCCGGTCGTGACGGCCATAACGCCGAGTCGCTGGAATCGTGGGATCAAACGCCCGCCTTCTGTTGACGGCGGTGGCCTGGGCGCAATCGGAAAGTGGCCGATGTCTGATCGAACTCAGATGATAGACCAAAACTCAATCCATGGCGTTACGACATGCCTAGCTATTCAGTGCCTCGATCATTTCAGCGCCTTGTTTTTCATAGTGCCGGGCTCCGGCGTCCGCGCCAAGACGGCCACATCGACTTCGGCGACCCCCGCGGCTAGGAGGGCCCCTGTCGCGGACTCGAGGGTGGCGCCGGTCGTGATCACATCGTCGATCAAAAGCACGCGTCGCCCCTTGAGGCTTCGACGGCCGCGGAAGGCGGATTCGAGGTTGCGCCGTCGGCCGCTCCGGTCCCGCTTCGACTGCGGAGGGGTTCGGCGTGACCGGATCAATCCGTCGACAACGGGCAGTCCCAATAAATCGCCGACGCCAAAGGCGAGCAAGGCTGCCTGGTCATAGCCGCGCCGCAGCCGCCGCGTCCAGTGGAGGGGAACGGGCACGACGGCGTCGAGGTCGTCGGAACTCTTCTCCAGCGCCGACGCCAGCGGACGGGCGAGACGTTCCGCCAGATAGTCCAAACGCCGGAACTTGAGCCCGACGACCACCGCATCGAGGGGCGATCTGTAGTGCCACACCCAGGATAGCCGCCGCCACGGCGGCGGCCGGTGGGCGCACGCCGCGCATCGCCGGTCGGGATCGACCGTGGCGGCCGCCGGAAGCTCCACACCACAGCCGCAACATTTGTGAACGGGCGCACTCAGGAGCCGGCGTCGACACGCCATGCAGAGACCCACATGGAGCTCCAGCGGCTTTTCGACCGGCCGTCTACACGAGACACACAGATCCGGCCACACCGTATCGACCACCGCCCTAAGGACACTTCGCACCGCGTTTTCGTAAGACATCCACGACTCTTTCTTGCTTTGTCTACCCCTCGCCACTGCCGGCCCCGACACACTCCGGGCCACTGGGGGGATAAAGACGTAAAAAAGGGCTTCGATTTGCCATAGGCTCCGCACATCACTCCGCCGATCTCGTCGCCGGAGCCCGACATCCGAAGACTCCGCCTCGCTTTCCGGGGCGCTTTGCAGCGAGACCAGCCAAGGAGAATCGCCGTGCCCACTGCCCACCCCGCCTCCCCGTCGCCCCGCCGCAGCCCGCTCCGGCTCGCGATTTACGCCGTCGCCGCCCTGGCTTTGCTCACCGCCCTGCCGGCGAGCGCCCAGACCAGCGGCTTCAGCCTCGGCCTGCTCGGCGGCGTCGGCGGCTCACCGGACTCCGACAGCTACACCGGCACGAGCATTCAGGCCGTCGCCTCATGGGAATGGCGCCTGCGCACCCACGCCCAAATCCGCGTCGGCGTGCTCGAGCTCGATATTGACGATGTGGTCGACGGCTTCGACGTCGGCGCCGATTTGACCTGGGTCGGCCTCACCACCGAGTACCGCCACAACGCCGACTTCTACGACGCCGGCTACATCATCGGCCTCGGCTACTACAGCCTCGAAACCGACACCACCGTCATTCCGGGCGGCGTCATCGCCGCCACCGATGAAGACGCCATCGGTGTTCACCTCGGCGTCTCCGGCCACTTCAATATCGGCAACCGCTGGGCCGTTCCGATCGAGATCATGGGCCATTGGGCGGACTTCGACGCCGCCCAGATCTTCATCACCGCCCAAGCCGGGCTCGCCTACCGCTTCTAGCCCGGCCTTGACCCCATCCGGAGCGTCGCTCCGGTTGGGATCCCTTGAGATCCTCAGAGCTCGAGTTAAGTCCTCAGGGCTCGAGCTAAGCCTCGCCCGACGCCCCGCCCTCGCGCGTCGAAGCCAGGGCGTTATCGATGACAGCCCGCACCTCCGGATTGTCCCAGTCGACGGCGCCGATAAAGCTCTCGACCAGCTGGCCCCGCACCACGAGATGCGTCTCCGGCAACTTGTCCGTGCCGTAGCTCTTCGCGACGTCCCAGTCCGGATCGTAGAGCGTCGCGTTCGCAGCGCCCAAGAACTCGCTCACCTTGTCGTTCTCGTCGGCCACCGCCACCATCACCAAGGCGAACTCCCGGTGCTGCCGGTAGCTCTCGGCCAAGCGCTGGATCGACGGCGTTTCGGTGATGCACGGCGGGCACCACGTCGACCAGAAGTGCACCAAGGTCACGGGCGCCAAGACGTTAAAGAGGTCCACCTCGCCACCGGCCGCGTCTAGAAGCACGCCGTCCGGCGCTTTGTTGCTCTCGCCGGTGGGGCCGAAGAGCGCAAACACCACGAAAGCCGCGACGACCGCGAAAGCCAGCTTGGCCTCCCGCCCGAGTCCCGGTCGGGTATTCGGCACCGGCAAATAAGGCTCAATCTCCGAACCGGCCTCTTCTGGCTCTGCTGCTTCCGGATTCGTTTCCACCTCAGCCATCGTCGTCTCCTCGCCATCCACAGACTGTGCTCACCGCGCGGCACCGCACCGCGCGTCCGGGGCGCCGCGCTATCTTCGCATCCCGAACGCCCCAAGATGCACCGTCTTCTGAAGCCCGTGGCGCACCGAAGAAATTCACGCCGCCAATTGTTGACACGGGCAAAGGCGACTTGTATATTCCGCGTCCCAAATTCGTGGGGCCATAGCTCAGTTGGGAGAGCGCCTGAATGGCATTCAGGAGGTCGTCGGTTCGATCCCGATTGGCTCCACCATCCACACCGCAGCTACCAGCTGCCCGACGTCTCGCCACCGTCGAATCGAGAACCCGCCACTCCGGCGGGTTTTTTCGTAGAGTCGAGTCGCCTGAGCTTCAATGGCCGGCCACAAGAGCGCCCGCGGACATCTCATACATGGCCGACGCCCAGCGTTCGACGAGGGGGCGGTCGTGGCTGAGCACGACGAGAGCGAGGCCCCGGGTGGAGCGGAGGGCTTCCAGCCGGTCGACGAGCTCGGCGCGGACGGCGAGGTCGAGGCCGGCGAGGGCTTCATCGAGGATCAGGACTTTCGGGTCGCACGCCAGAGCGCGGGCGAGGGCGAGGCGCTGGACTTGGCCGCCGCTGAGCCGGCGGGCGGGGCGCGGCATCAAGTCACGGTCGAGCTGGAGCTCGGTGAGCAGGGCCGCCGCGCGGTCGAGGCGTTCGGCTTTGGGGACGTCCAGGATCTCAAGCGGCTCAGCGACCGCTTCACCGACCGTGAAGCGCGGGTTGATCGCCCGCACGGCCTCTTGCATCACGAGCTGGACTTTCCGGCGACCGCGGGCGAGCTCGGGCCCTCGCCAGGTGGACGTCGGGGAGCCGCGGAAACGAATCTCGCCCGCGTCTGGACGCTCAAGCAGCGCCAGACAGCGGGCGAGGGTGGATTTGCCGCTCCCGGAGCGACCGAGTAGACCCGTGACCGAGCCCGGGGGCACGGCCACGGTGACGCCGCAAAGCGCCGACACCTTCTGGCCGGCGCGGCGGTAGGTCCGGTGGACCGATCGCGCTTCGAGCAGCGGCGGCGCCGTCACGGACGGCGCGCGGCTTTGATCACGGGAAAACCGCGGTCCAGGCGCTGGTGTTTCCCTGCTCGAAACCGTCGGCAAAGATATTCGACTGCTCGGCCGAGGTCAGTGCGTAGACCGTGCCGTTCGAGGAGAGGTAGAACTCGCCCGCTTCGTCTTCTCCGAAGGTGGTGATGAAGCTCTGGCTGGTGCTCCACTCGAGCGGCATCCAGCCGTCGTCGGCATTGGCGAACCAGATCTGACTGCTGCACAGGTCGGCGTAGATGTAGTCGCCCTGC